>CAMMVE010000003.1 GCA_946500265.1 uncultured Clostridium sp. | reverse complement strand
GCCTCACGTGTCACATATATTTTTTACTCGAAAACTTGGAGAGTACAAAATATATATGACAGTAAGATGAGGCGGACTTTAAATTCTTTATATCTACCAGCAAGATGGAACGGACTTTAAACAAATAATTATATGAACTGTGAATTGTAACTTTCCCTCTTATTTATTTGCAATATACATAGCTAAATCAACAAGCTTATTTGAATAACCCCATTCATTATCATACCATGCAACTAATTTAACGAATGTATCTGTTAAAGCAATTCCTGCTGCTGCATCGAATATTGAAGTATGTGGATCACTTATGAAATCAGATGATACAACTGGCTCGTCTGTATATTCCATTATACCTTTCATTTCGTTTTCACATGCTTTTTTAACTGCATTGCATATTTCTTCATATGTTGCAGGTTTTGCTAAATTACATGTTAAATCAACTACTGAAACATCAACTGTAGGTACTCTGAATGACATACCTGTTAATTTTCCATTTAATTCTGGTATAACTTTTCCAACTGCTTTTGCAGCTCCTGTTGATGATGGTATGATATTGCTTGACGCTGCTCTACCACCTCTCCAGTCTTTTTTAGAAGCTCCGTCAACTGTTTTTTGTGTAGCAGTTGTAGAGTGAACTGTTGTCATTAATCCATCTTTTATTCCAAAATTATCATTTATAACTTTAGCAAGTGGTGCTAAGCAGTTTGTTGTGCAAGATGCATTTGAAATTATGTTCATGTCTGGTGTATATGTTTCGTTGTTAACACCCATAACAAACATTGGAGCATCTTTTGATGGTGCAGATATAATTACTTTTTTAGCTCCTGCATCTAAATGAGCTCCAGCTTTTTCCATTGTTGTAAATACTCCAGAGCATTCTAACACATAGTCTACTCCATCTTTTCCCCATGGAATATCTTTTGGGTCCATTTGATTATATACTTTTATTTCTTTTCCGTTTACTACTAGCTTTCCTTCTTCTGCTGATATAGTTCCATTAAATCTACCATGTACTGTATCATATTTTACCATATAAGCCATGTAATCTGCTGTAATAAATGGATCATTTATTGCTACTATTTCAACTCCTTCTTTACTCAATGCTGCTTGGAATGCAAGTTTTCCTATTCTTCCAAAACCATTAATACCAATTCTAATTGACATATAAATTCCTCCTTTTTTGATGCCAAGCATCTTAATTAGTATTTCATAAACATAATTATTCTATACCATATTTACTCATTTTTCAAGTATTATGCATAAAAAAAAGTGAAACATTTGGGACAGATTTAAATCTGTCCCCGAGTTTCACTTTTATAATTCAACATTGTCTGTTATTTCAATTTCTTTAAATAAGAAGTTCTTAACTTTTTCTCCTGTTATATCAAAGAATAAGAAATCATGTACTTTCTCACTTGTAATCTCTTGTGTCCAAAAGTCATGTACTTCTTGGAAAACTTTTTCTTGCTTTGGAGTTAATTCA
Organism: uncultured Clostridium sp.; assembly: GCA_946500265.1. Classification (GTDB taxonomy): domain Bacteria; phylum Bacillota; class Clostridia; order TANB77; family CAG-508; genus CALXVA01. The sequence goes on along the minus strand of CAMMVE010000003.1, from coordinate 89,393 downwards.
AGAGATACTTCTTGGAATAAAAAGCTTCTTATTTTTGTCCACAAGCTAATTTCTGATGGTAAATTTCCCATATTTATTTCCTCCTTCGTGGTCTAAATAATAATTACTACCATATTTATACTACAATTTTTTTTATTAATCAAGCTAATATATTCTATTTTTTTCGCAGTTTTCCTTGCATCGTAGTCCCAGGGCAGGTTTTGAGAAATATTACATTTGTATTACAATTTTGTTACATTTGTGTTACAAAATTCGATTTGTGGTAATATTTGCATTTTTTATCGTTTTTTCCTTCTATATTTTGTTGTTTTTCTAAGACTATATTTCCATTTGGCTTCCTAAAAAGCTAGCAGCAGATTGTACTACCTTTTGTTCAACTTCTGACATCTTAGTTCCTCTATCTTTAGCTAAAAGTATAACTGTGCCAATTGTATCTCCATCTGATATTATTGGATATACTACTTGAGAATTATATTTTCTCTCTTTATTATCATTTCTAGTAATTGGAACAGACAAATCATTGTTTTCTTTGCTTGTATATTTTTCTTTGTCTTCCATTATTTTTTCTAATTCAGGGCTTATGCTTTGCTCTAGAAATTCCTTTTTTGAACCCCCTGAAACTGCAATAACAGTATCTCTATCTGTAATACACGCAATATGTCCTGTTGTTTTGGCAAGTGTTTCAGCATATTCTGTAGCAAACTCTGACAATTCACCTATAGGAGAGTATTTTTTCAAAATCACTTCTCCTTCTTTATCGGTAAAAATCTCTAAAGGGTCGCCTTCTTTAATTCTCAATGTTTTACGTATTTCTTTTGGAATAACAACTCTGCCCAAATCATCTATTCTTCTTACAACTCCTGTTGCTTTCATAAATTTCCTCCTTTTAAATTTTATGTCTATTCTTATTATTACAAAAGAGGAAAATTTTATACATTTTTTTAAATTTTTTATTAGTTTTCTTCCATCTGAGCTTGCATGCTTTGTGGTTCTTCTTCTCCTTTATATGCTTTTATAACATTGCTTAGCTCATCAGCAAAATCTTGAAGTATAACTAATTTTATAGTTGGTGATTTTCCATCTATATAATCGTCCATTACTTGTTTTAATTTTTTCAAATTTGGTAATTCTTCTGTCAATTTATCTCCATATCTTTTAGCTCTATCCAACAATTTTTCTTTTATTGTTACAATATCTTCATTACTTGCGCAAGATATTCTTTGGAACATTTGAAAAACATCATAATATCTAAAAATTGGTATTTCCATACATTCTTTATCAAAGATATCATAGAATTGCTCCATTCGCATTGGAATATATTTAAATACTTCATCAGCTTTTTCTCTATACATCTTCTCTCTTAATTTTTCATTGATAGTGTCAAAGTATTGCAAGATTTCTTCCATATCATCAGATTTATCTTCTTCTATTGCTAAGCTTGCAAGCTCTTCTTCTACATTTGGACAGTAACTTGATGTTAAAGATGATACATTCATTCCATTTAAGAAAACGCTTTTTATGGTTTTCATATCATAATCTATAAGGCCTTTACGTACAAAGTGCGCAAAATATGCAAAAAGTTTAACTACATTTATGAGCTCAATTCTACCATTTTTAACATCTTCTAAAACCTCTGAAACCACACCACTAAATTGGTCATCAGAAATTTTCCAATACTCTTCTGTAAGTAATCTCTTATATCCTGGCAATTTGTCAGTATCTACAGTATTTATAATATTCTCCATGTCCTGCTTAAATACTTTCATGTCAAAAATTCTTGTACGTACATATAATTCAATAAATTTGAAAAATCTATATTCTGCCTTAAAGTTATAGTAATAGTTATTATCAAATTCTTTAATATAGAATTGTCTATTATCCATAAAAACCCTTGAAGACACAAGTATTGCCTTGTATTCCTCATTATTATTGATATTTACAAACTTATCTTTTGTAATTTTACCTGCTTTAATTTCAAATGAAATAGCAATTGTAAAAATAAGCATTGTTTGTAAAACTCTGTGATTAGTATTTGGATAAGATTTATTGACCATATCAAAAATCTTTTTAAAATTCGTAAGCGAATGCTTCAAAATTCTAAGGTTTCTCGTTCCACTCTTGTTAAATGTAGAAATTATTAGATTTGTATTTTCTCTTAAAAATCTAATCAAATCCGGATAATTTTCATATCGCATAAGTATCCCGTTAATGATGTAATTAAATTCCGGCACATATTCAAAAGTCTCACCAATAAGCTTTTCTTTTATTCTCTCATAATCATTTGCCTTATCAAAAACATATTCAATAGTGTCACGAATTCTCTCAACCATAGGTTTATCTGTTTTAATATTAAGTTTATTTTCCTTGTCCAATAAATATGTTGCAATAAAAGTTTTCATTTCCAAATTACTATTTTTTAATTTTGTAGAAAGCTCCTTTTCATTGCAGATAATAATTGTTTTAATATGATCATGCTCAACAAAATTATTAATATATCCCAAAATATCAATAACATCAACATTAGCTCTCTCTAAGTCATCAAAACAAAGTACTTTGTCATCAGTAGAGAAAAATTGACCATAATCTATCCTATCTCCATTTTGTGTAACTCCAAAGAAATTAGCCATATCAAGACCTGTTTTAGCATACTCCGGAATATTTTTAACACCGCTTGCATCCATAAATTTCTTCAAGTTTTTATCCATAAGTTGAGTTGTCTCTATAAAAATTTTCTTGCTAATTTCTTCTAGGTTAGAGATACCATATAAAGACATATAAATTGCCGTATACCTTTTACCATTAAGCTGCATAGACTCAATTTTAGGTTTAATCTTATTATTCCAGAAATATGTTTTACCGCTTCCCCATTCACCATTTATCATAATTGCATAGTCTGTATAATCTGATCTAATATAATCTAAAATACTCTCAACTAAATCTTCCATTTTTCTCTCCTTTTTCTTTTTTTAGTGCTCTTGAACTTTGGGGACACTCCTTTTTGTTCAAGTTTTTGAACTTTGGGGACACTCCTCATTTTTTTTATTTTTATATTCTTGTGAAACTCCAGAAACAATTTTTAATCTATTCCAAATTTCACTAGTTCTGTCCCCTTGTCCCAATTAATCTTTTGCTAAAGTTAAAATTCCTATTTTTTCCACATGAGCTTTTTCTAATTCTTTTGCACAAGACATAACTGTTGAACCTGTTGTATATATATCATCAAAAATCAAAACATTTTTATTATTTATTTTTTCCGGTTTTATTAATTTATAAACATCTTTTACATTTTCTAATCTTTCGTTTTTATTTAGTGTACTTTGAACTTGATTATTTACCATTTTGCTTAAAACATCTGTATAGCATTTTACTTGGCACATATGTGCTAATTCTTTTGAAATAAGCTCACTTTGATTATATCCTCTAGTTTTATATCTCCTTTTATGTATTGGAACTGGAATTATTATATCATAACTTTTTATAAAATCAAAAGCTTTTTTATCAGATAAAATAATTTTTACAAAAGTTTTGTATAAATAAGATTTATCATTAAATTTGTATTGTATTATAAGTTTTCTTACTATATCTTTGTACTCTAATATATGCATTTTTTTAATTAAATCTATAGAACTAACACTTTGATTAATATTTGTATCATTCATATTGCTTGCTTTATTTTTATCACTTATATTGTTTTTAGTATTTGAATTATCACGCAATATTATGTTATTTTTGCTGTAATTTAAAGTATGATTAAGTCTATATTTTTCTATCTCTTTTTCACATTTTTCACACAAATATCCCTCTCCAATTTTTCCACATACGCCACATGATGGTAAAAAAATAAACTCGAGCAGTTTTTCTAAAAATTGCATCATAAAATATGCCTCCTTTTAAAATAACCCCCGAATTTATTGTGTTTCCTTTTGGTTTAATTTTTTAAACTTTTAAGAGTGTCCTTTTTGTTTAAATTCTTGAACTTTTAAGAGTGTCCCTTTTGTTCAAGTTCAATTAGCTTATATGCTAAGCCTGTATTTCTCTTTTTGCTATCCGCATTATTTATCATGAAGTTGACTACATTTTTGCTTCCTATGATTATTAAAAGTTTTTTCGCTCTTGTCATTCCTGTATATAATAAATTTCTTGTAAGTAGCATTGGTGCAGCTTGTGTTAATGGCATTAATACTACGTCAAATTCACTTCCGCTGTGCTTTATGTACTGTTATTGCATATGCATGTTCTATTTCTTCTAATTCATTGAATTGATACCATGCTTCTTTTTCATCATCAAATTTAACTTTTAATTGTTTATTTTCATCATCTATGGATGCAATTGTTCCAAATTCCCCATTAAATACTCCGCTTCCATATTCCAAATATGGTTCTTTTTTCTCCCAGTAGATATCATAATCGTTTTTTATTTGCATTATTCTATCGCCTTCTCTAAAGATGCTATCTCCAAATTTTCTTTCTTTTTTAAAATCACTTGGAGGATTTATTGCTTGCTGTAATTTTTTATTAAGTTCTTTTGTTCCAAGCTCTCCCTTTTTAGTTGGAGTAATTACTTGAATATTTTTAAAAAAGTCATAATTACCATATTTTTTTAGTCTCTCTCCACTTAGTGAAATTATATTGTATAGCACTTTATCTTTTGACATTTCCTCAATAAAGAAAAAGTCATCTTCCATATCTGTATATTCTTCATCATTTTTTCCAATAAAGCCAAGTCCATCATTAACTCTGTGTGAATTTACTATTATTTTACTTTTTGCAGCTTGTCTGAAAATTTTATTTAATGTAATTGTTGTAATTGCTTCTGAATTAATTATATCTTTTAACACATTACCAGGTCCTACAGAAGGAAGCTGGTCTATATCTCCAACTAGTACTAACTTTGTGCCATTATACAAAGCCTTGCACAAATAATTCATCAAAAACAAATCCACCATTGACATCTCATCAACAATTACTATATCTGCATCAATAGGAGCAACAGCAATATCTACACTTCCATTTTGATTTTCATCTGAAAATTTGCCAATTTCTAATAATCTATGTAAAGTCTTAGCTTCTTCGCCAGTTGTTTCTGTCATTTTTTTAGCTGCTCTACCAGTAGGAGCACATAGTACTGGCTTCATTTCATTATGTTTAAATATATCTATTATAGTTTTTATAATTGTAGTTTTACCTGTACCAGGTCCACCTGTAATAACACATACATTATTTTCATTTATAGCTTTAATAGCTTCAATTTGCTTTTCTGAAAGTTCAATATTTGACTTTTTTTCAAAAGTCTTTAGCTCTTTTTCAAATCTAGCAATTTTTTTCACATTTTTATAATTATTCAATGCAATTAATTTTTGTGCCACATTCTCTTCTGCAATATAGTATGTATATAAATACACCCATTCTGCATCATCTCTATCTTCAATAACAATATCTTGCTTAGCCTTCATATTTATAAGTGTATCTTCAATATCATTTTCACTAACATTTAAAAGTTTTTTCACAAACTCAACTAAATTTTCGTAACGAGTGCAACAATGCCCATTATATGTCATCATAAACAATGCATGCTTTACTCCGCTTCTAATTCTCTTCTCGTTGTTATACTCAATTCCAAGTCCAAGAGCCATCTTATCAATTTGCTCAAAATTCACTTTAGCGATTAAATCAATTAAAACATATGGATTGGCTTGAATTTCTTCAACTGCATTTGCGCCAAGAGTTTTATATACCTTCTCTGCGTTTTGTGGACCAATGCCAAACTTATCTAAGAATCCAACTAACTGCCATACTTCCCAATTCTCAATAAATGTATTCGCAATTTCAACTGCTTTATCCTCTGTAATGCCCTTGATTCGTGCAAGCTTTTTAGGTTCAAACTTAAATACATTAATAGTATCTTCTCCAAAAGTTTCAACAATATGCTTAGCAGTTGCAGGTCCAATACCTTTAATACCACAATTAGCCAAATACCTCTCTAAAGCTTTGGTAGTCTGTGGCATCATCTTTTCAAAAGTATCAACCTTAAACTGCCTGCCATATTCTTGATGTTCCACGAACTTGCCAATTGCCTTAATAGTATCCCCAATATTAACAAAAGGTAAATACCCAACAACAGTTATCTCATCCTCTGGTTCTATAGAAGAATCAATAACATTTCTATCCAATTTAATTATAGCAATACAATAACTATTTATTTCATTTTTATATATAATTTCAACAACTTCTCCTTGTAATTCCATCTTAACCTTCTTTGTCGCTTTAGGGACAGGTCTCTCGCCGACATTTTATCGCCACGAGGACAAGTCTACCAATTTTTATTTTTTAGTTTTCTTCAAATGCTATTCATAAAAGTATATCATGGATTTTGAAAAAATACTATGGTTTTAATAAAATTTATTAAAACCATAGCATTCGTTCACAAATAAAAACGTTTTCTTGCTCTTTACAAGTTATTGAACCATTTTAAATTTTTTCTATCTCCTCTTGTGTTAATTCTGTTATATCCATAATTTCAGCAAGTTCTACTCCCTTTTCTTTTAATTTTTTCGCTATTTTTAATTGTTCTTCTTTTCTTCCAGTTCTTTTTCCTTCCTCTCTGCCTATTTTTTCACCTTTTTTTTGAGCCATGTCTATTGATGTATTGTAATCTATTATTGCTAGTTTCCTTTTATATGCCTCTAGTCTCTCATTTTCATTTGCGCTCATTTCGTCTAAATCTTCTACCACTTTTTCTATTGTTTTATTCTCTTCACTTGCTTTTTTCACTTTTGCTTCCTCCCCCACTATTAGCCACAACCATTGCTCTAACTTGCTACTTAGCCCTGGCTTACTTTTTATAAATTTTCTTAACTCTATATTTTTTTATTGTAGCAAATAATTTTATTCCTATCAATACTTTTTATCAAATTACTTTTATTTTACAGTTAATTATTACTTGTTTTGCGGGGGTATAAATGTAGAGATGCCTTATAGATATTTTTAGATTAAATTTCAGTTAATTTTATTTTTATTCGAATACGTCAAATGAAAATAAATACTTTCCTCTTTGAATTAAAATATAAATTTTAAATAATCTTTGATATTTATGGATTACAATAAGAATTAACTCTGTAGAATATTAATCTTTTTATTTGATAAAATCTATTTTGAAATTAATTATCCACTAGATTTAATATGGTTATTTTTATATCATGAACTGTTAACAATTGCAAGTTTTTTCGTATGGCAAAATGTGACAGTATTCGACATTATCAAAATATAAGTAAGTATCATATAATAGAGAAAGTGACATGACTTTTTTATCATCATATCACTTTTTACAAATTCAAAAATTTATTTTTCTGAATTTACACAGTTAAGTTTAAACTATCTATTTCTACAGCGTTCAGTTCTACTTTACATAAAGTTGAGTCCTGAAGGAGATGAGGCTACCGGAAATGGCCCGTACCGTTGTAGACACGCTCAGCTGCGTAGCCAGAGCTATTGCTGTAATAGCCTCCCCTACCCACGCAGGAACCACTGCTGCCGCTAGAGTACTCTGTAGTCCATTCAAAATAATTTCCGAGTAAATCGTAGATATTACTGTAATTATCTGCTGAATATGCTCCCGTATTTTGTTTGTTTTTTGTTCCAATATTTCCATAACTACTACTTGTTGTTGTTGCTAATGTATATCCTGCACTATTTGTTTGACATATAAAGTTTAATGCTGTATCCCATGCATAACTACTTATTAATTCACTTATTACATCACTGTTCCCTCTGTACATTGCTTCTGCTTGGCTTTTTGCTGTATCTCTTGTTATATTTGTATATGGAGCTACTCCTGCTTTACACACATTTCCTGTTCCTTGCTCATAACGACCAATGTAAAAACCTCCATTTCCATCCAGATTCGATTCACTTTTTGGACTTGCACTTGCCTTAAATGCTGCTATTTGAGTACTTGCAACTGAACGGCTATCTCCTTCTCCATAATAATAATTTCCATAATATCCTGAGGCAACACTATCTCCACTTATTGGAGTTGGGGGTTGCACTGTATTTGCTGTAGTTGCCCATTGTCTTCTTGTTAATTCATTTGTTAATTTTCCATCCTGTATATCTGGTTCTGTTATCCTTTCTACTTCTGTTGTTACATTATATGTTCCTGTTGGTATCCACACAAATTGATTTCCATTTGCATCTTCTATTACTATTCCTTCTTCCACTTTTGTTCCACTATCTTCATCCAAATGGAAGCCTCCTGGAATTACTACTTCATTATCTAAATCATCTTTTATTATTGTTGTATCTACAAACTCTGGTCCATCTTGGTCTGGATTTGGCTTTGCTTCCTCTGTCGTTCCCGGTACACTTGGTCCTTGGGTACTTGCTTTTACTTCTTCTGTTCCGGCATTTCCATATTTATCTTTTACTACTACTTTTATTGTATATTCTGTTGATGGTTGTAGTCCGGTATATGTTTTTGTATTTTCTGTTGTTGCTACTCCTTGTTGTAAATTATCTAAATAATAGGTATATGTTTCGCTTTCTGCTAGACCACTCTCATCTGTTGCTGTTACAATTACTGTTATTGTGTTTTCGGTTGAACTTGTCTGTAAACTTATTCTTGGCGGAGTTGTATCTGGCACTTCCGGCTCGTCTGGATTTTCTTCTCCATTTTCGTCTCCAGTCATAATATTTAAATACTCACTTAACAGAGTATTCATTTCCTCACCTTCGGCTATCACACTATTTTCTGCCATATCTTTTACTTCTTGCGCTTTCTTTATTATTCCATCATCTCCGAAATACTGTACTTATTGTTACTGTTGATAATATGATTATTACTATTATCGTTATTACTAACGCTACTAAGGTGATACCTGTTTGCTCTTTAATTGTTTTTTTCTCCATACTCTTTTATCTCCTTTTTCTAGTTTTTTCGTACTATATTGTGACATTCTTCCTTTTTACTTTTTCTATATCACAAATAAGACTTAATTCAATATCATTTCTTAAGCCTTCACTTGTTTTTATTCTATCTAATTCTTCTGTATAGTTCTCTTCTGATACTGATTTCGATATCCATGTTGAGTAAATTGTATCTCTCTACAGTATCAAGAGTTTTATCAATTTTCATTTCTTTATTTTTTCTCCTTATTTTCATTTGTTCATGCGTAACCTTCTAGCATATTCTTATTCTACCTTAACAGTATTCATTTTTCAAGTATTTTTTATGATTTTTTTTATTTGTTAATGAAGTTCAGGAAAATAGTCAAGGAACTATTTTAGCAAGTGACGTTCCTTCTTTTGAAGACCCTTCTGATACTTCTGCAAATAATCATATATCGATTTCCGAAGTGCAACCATCTCTAGAATCAGATTTTTCAGTTGCAGAAATTGCAGACCAAAAAGAAACAGCCGAAACTAATTGCTTAGCTTTGACTGTTCGTAAAAATTATAATCTTTCTATAATTAAAAATGGTCTTCTTACAACTTTGCGTGTTTCATGGAAAGTTGGTATTTCAACGCTTTTATTAAATATACTAAAACTATTCTTTTAATTAATAATTATATTGTATTTCATTTATACAATCATATAAATCGTACTTATTATCCTTTTGCTCCAAAACGTGATATCATTTTCTTTAAAAAAGCTCCAAATTTATTATTATATAATGATAATGTATTTTTACCTTGATTTTTACTTATTTTCATAAGCTGTTTGTCGAATTTTGTCATTATTCCATCTTTATATTCTTCGTAAAAATCTAACACCTCATATCTATTTTTTTCTGTTACTCCTAATAATTTTCTATAGTTCAAGAATTTTTCTATATAAAAATCAACTTCTTCAATTGATGTTAATAATGTAACAATCTTGTCAAAATACTTTGTCATCATCATGTTTTGCATTTCTAAATATGCATATAGTATGCATTCCTCAAGTATTTCTTTTGTCTCTTTTTTGTAAATTCCTTCTTTTGATTCTAATAATTTATTTTTTAAATCCAAAATCTTGTCAAAGTTTTTTATGATTAATTTGCCTTTTTCTTCAAAAGTATTATAAAATAAATCATCAAATTTATTATTAAAATTTAGAGACGCTAATATAATTTGCTCTTCTCCTAGCAAATAAATTAGTTGTTCCATTAAATTAGTTAACACTGGATAAGTTTCTGGACTAATCGTATTTATTTCTAGTCCATAAACAAAAGCTCTTTCCTTTACTCTTTTCATAAGTCTAGCTGACATGTATTGAACTAATGCTTCATTTATTCCTAATCCAGTTAATGAAAAATCTCCAAAATCGCACAAACCTATTTGTTTTATTTTTCCGTTTTTCTTTTTTACTACCTGTAAATAATGTATAAGTTCATGAAATAACTGCTCATTTGGTTCATATATATTTACATTTTCGTCTATATAAATACAATTGTCTTCGTAGATATAATTTACTTTAGACAAATCTCCCTCAATTCGTGCATAATACATTTTACAATTTAACAATTTTGCTAAAATTTCATTATAGAAATCTTGCAAAGATGAAAATGTATTTGTCATACAATTTGCCATATAATGAGCTAAATAATTCACATCTTTTTTATTTAATTCTTCTATTTTTTGTATCCCTAATCTTGATAGTTTCTTTTGTATATTCACCTTTTTCCTCCAAGATTTTATTTTCTTCTACATTATATTACAGTTTAATTTTTTTAGCAACATAAAAAGGTGAAATTTTGTAATCTTACATTTGTAACTTTTGTTCTTTTTTAGAACATTTTTAGGAGAGAGAAATGCAAAAAAATAAGAAATTTAATGATTCATATAATATTACCGGAAATAACATACTAAGAATAAGAAAAGAAAAAAAGGTAACTCAAGAAGATTTGTGTGCCAGGATGCAAGTAATGGGATATCAAATCAGTCGTTCTGATATTTCTAAACTAGAAAACGGAAAAAAGTTTATTGCAGACTTCGAAGTTTATCGATTTGCTAAAGCATTAAAAGTTTCAATATCAGATTTGTTTGATGGAATTGATTTATAATAAACAAAAAAAGAGCTTTTTACGCTCTTTTTCAGCTTGCCTCTTTTATATTATCTATTACTTCCTTACATTCTTTCCAATTAACTACTTTTATTCCATCATAATCTTTACTCAATTTTTCAAGGATTTTCATCGTATCATCACTTGAATTTAAATCTGTAACTATAACATCTTTTACGCATTCTTCCTTGCCATACATTATTCGAAATAGAATTGTACGTAAAAAGCCTTCTATTTTATTCTCCTGATTTTTAGCTGCTATAATCACATAGATTCCATCAGATTTCAGATTTGTATATGTACAAATATATATAATATTTTTAATTATCTCAAATAAGCCATATAGTGCAAGCACCCAGAATATTCCATTTATTATAAAGTCCAACATATCAATTTCATCCCTTTCAATGCTCATATAAACTAGTAATATTTTATTGTTACTCTATTATATGATTTAAAAGGTGAAGTTGTTCGCTATAAAAATTTTATTAGAAACTTTTTGTTTATTCGTCCTGCAATAATCTATGCATCATTTTATACAAATTAGGAACAGTATTCCCAATTTGTATTGCAAAATGTCGGCGAGAGACCTGTCCCTAAAACGACAAAATGTCGCCTGGAGACCTGTCCCCAATGCGACATATTTCATTCATCTTATACTAATTGTAATATAACCATTTCTGCTGCGTCTCCTCTTCTTTGTCCAAGTTTTAGGATACGTGTATATCCTCCTACTCTTCCTTCATAATTTGGAGCTATTTCATTGAATAGTTTTGCAGTTAAGTCTATATTTTTTCCGTTTTCGTCTTTTACTTTGTTTAATGTTTTCATCATTTTTCTTCTTGCATTTAATCTTGATGGCATATCTTTTTGTCTTTTTTCTGTAACTTCTTCTCTAACTACTTTTAGATATTCTTTACCATTTTTGCTTTTTACAAGTTCTGTTTCTTTATTTCCTTTTGCATCTAATTTAGTTCTAGAAACTTTAACCTCAACTGTTTCAAAGTTATCTTTTTCTTTTACAGCTAATGAGATTAAGCTATCAGCTATTGCTTTTACTTCTTTTGCTCTAGCTTCTGTTGTTTCTATTTTTCCATGTAATATTAAATCAGTAACTTGAGTTTTAAGCATTGCTAATCTTATATCAGTTGTTTTACCTAACTTTCTATTAGTTGCCACTTTGTTTTCCCTCCTCTTCATTGTTCTAGTCTATGTTTTGTTTTATAAAGAAATATTCTTTGATTTTAACTTGTAACAGTTATAAATTCTATTCTTCTTCTTTCTTGAAGTCTAATCCTAATGCATGTAATTTATTTGTTACTTCATCTAGAGATTTCTTTCCTAGATTTCTTACTTTCATCATATCAGCTTCTGTCTTATTTGTTAAATCTTCAACTGTTGCAATTGCTGCTCTCTTTAAGCAGTTGAATGATCTAACAGATAATTCTAAGTCTTCTATTGACATTTCTAATACTCTTTCTTTCTTGTTTTCTTCTTTTTCAACCATTACTTGAGTATTTTTTGCTGTTTCTGATAAGTCAATAAATAATTCTAAATGTCCAGTCATAACTTTTGCAGCCAAGCTTAATGCCTCATATGGTTTCAAGCTTCCGTCTGTCCATACTTCTATAGTTAATTTGTCATAATCTACTCTTTGACCAACTCTAGTATTTTCAACAGAATAGTTTACTTTCTTAACTGGTGTATATATAGAGTCTATTGGAAGTACTCCTATTGCTTGGTCTGGTTTTTTATTTTTTTCAGCATTATTATAACCTCTACCCATATCAGCTGTTAGTTCCATCTTTAGTGTTCCACCTTCTGAAACTGTTGCTATATGTAAATCTGGATTTAATATTTCTACTGTTCCATCTGTAATTATATCACCAGCTTTAACCTCTCCTGGTCCTTTAAAGTCAATTCTTAATACTTTCTCTTCATTTCTGTCTAGCTTAAGTCTTACACTCTTTAAGTTAATAACTATCTCTGGAACATCCTCTACTACGTTTGGTATTGTAGAAAATTCATGTAGAACTCCATCTATTTTTACGCTTGTAATAGCACTTCCAGGAAGTGAAGATAGTAATATTCTTCTTAGTGAGTTTCCTATTGTAATTCCATATCCTCTTTCTAATGGCTCACAAACAAATTTTGCATAATTACTATCGTTGTCAATTTCTAAGCATTTAATATTTGGTCTTTCAAATTCTATCATTTTTACCTCCTAATTTAGAAGTTAGAGGTTGGTAGTTAAAGATTAATCTTTCCCCTTTTCCCTACTTCATCTTTTATTTAATTTTAGAAATATTGTGCCAATTTCTAAATTGATTACAACTAACTTCTAGCTATTATTTAGAGTAAAGCTCTACTATTAAGTGCTCTTCTACTGGTAAGTCTATATCTTCTCTTGAAGCAAGTCTTACTATTTTACCACTTAATTTTTCAGCATCCTTTTCTAGCCATGCTGGAACAGGTCTTGCTGCATTTTCTTCTACATTTGCTTGTATAGCTTTATTATCTTTTCTAATTTCTCTTACAGAGATTACATCTCCTGCTTTTACTAAATATGATGGTATATCAACTTTATGTCCATTTACTTCAAAAGCACCATGTGTTACAAGCATTCTTGCTTGTGCTCTTGAACTTCCAAAACCTAGTCTATATACAACATTGTCTAATCTACTTTCTAATATTTGAAGTAATACTTCACCTGTAATGCCTTTTTCTGTTAAAGCCATTTCAAAGTATTTTCTAAATTGTTTTTCACTTACTCCATAGTAAGCTTTAGTTTTTTGTTTTTCTCTTAACTGTGTACCATATTCAGAAAGTTTTTTCTTCTTTTGACCATTTTGTCCTGGTGCATAATTTCTTCTTGAAATGCTACATTTGTCAGTATAACATCTTGAACCTTTTAAAAACAATTTTTGTCCTTCTCTACGGCAAATACGGCATTGTTCATCTTTATATCTTGCCATTTTATATTTTCACCTTTCCTTCTTTTTTTAAACTCTTCTTCTTTTTGGTGGTCTACAACCATTGTGTGGTATTGGAGTAACATCTTTGATACTGCTTATTTCCAAACCAGCTGCTTGTAAAGACCTAATTGCAGCTTCACGTCCAGAACCTGGTCCTTTAACATAAACTTCAACTGATTTTAGTCCATGTTCCATTGCTGCTTTAGCTGCTGTTTCAGCTGCTTCTCCAGCTGCAAATGGTGTGCTTTTTCTTGAACCTTTAAAACCAAGTTCTCCTGCACTTGCCCAAGATAATGCATTACCTTGAGTATCTGTTATTGTAACTATTGTATTATTGAAACTAGAATGAATATGAGCCATACCTTTTTCAATGTTTTTTCTATCTCTTCTTCTAGTAACTTTTTTTGCTACAGCTTTAGCCATTTTAAAATTTCCTCCTTCTTAAATTATTCCTTACTCTTAAAGTAATTTTTTCTTTTATTAAAGAAATTTTAACTTTTTATATAAATTCTTCAAAAGTGTATAATTTTTTTATTCGAATTAGAAGCGAGTATAACAAGGCAGCCGAGCTAATTTTCAGCATATTTTGTTAGACGTACTTTTAATTCTTTTTTATTTAAAACAAATCAAAAGCGAGTAGTGCTAGGAAAGCTAGCTAAAATTTTTGAGATAATACTTGTGTATATCGAAAAAATTTTATGCGACGCTTGACAACGCAATACGAAGCTTTTCATTTGTTTTATTTTTTGCTCTTGCTAACCAACTTCCTAGGTCCCTTTCTAGTACGAGCATTTGTCTTTGTTCTTTGTCCTCTTACAGGTAAACCTCTTCTATGTCTGATTCCTCTATAACATCCTATTTCTGTAAGTCTTTTAATATTTAAAGCAACTTCTCTACGTAAGTCTCCTTCTACTTTGTAACCATCCATAGCTTTTCTAATTGCTTGTACTTGGTCATCTGTTAAATCTTTAACTCTTGTATCTGGGTTAACGTTTGCTGCTTTTAATATTTTTTGTGAGCTAGATAATCCAATACCATAAATGTATGTTAATCCTATCTCAACTCTTTTTTCTCTAGGTAAATCAACTCCTGCTAAACGAGCCATAATTTTTCTAGCACCTCCATATGTTATTTTTAATTATTATGTTTGTTTGAGCTATATTAAAGGTGAAATGCATTGATATATGGAATAAATATATCAATCTTTAATATGTTTTCAAACGATATATAGACACAAACCCGATATATAACTGTTAGATTATACTTTCTAACAGTTACAGCCGCTAATCTGGATTTGTGTTATTAACAAAATTTTAAATTATCCTTGTCTTTGTTTGTGTTTAGGATTTTCGCAAATTACCCTAATTACACCTTTTCTTTTTATAACCTTACATTTTTCGCATATTTTCTTAACTGATGGTCTTACTTTCATTTTCTACACCTCTTTACTCTAGAATTATATGTTTGGGTTAATATTTATTTTATTTAGCTCTCCATGTAATTCTTCCACGATTTAGGTCATATGGTGATAACTCAACCTTTACTTTGTCACCTGGTAGAATTTTTATGTAATTCATTCTAAGTTTTCCTGAAATATGAGCTAAAATTTGATGTCCATTTTCAAGTTCTACCTTAAATGTAGTATTAGGCAATGTTTCAACAACAACTCCTTCTACTTCAATAACATCTTCTTTTGACATAATGTCCTCCATTTTCTTTTTTAGTCAATTGTACTATTTTACAATAAAATACCCATATAGTATATAACAAAATTAAACCAATGTCAAGATTTCTGGCTCTTTTTCTGTAATTAATATTGTATTTTCGTAATGTGCAGATAAGCTTCCATCTTGTGTTAAAATTGTCCAACCATCATAATCTTGGTAAATATCTCTTCTTCCTGCTATAACCATTGGCTCAACCGCTAGTGTCATGCCAGGTTCAAGTCTTATTCCACGACCTGCTTTTCCATAGTTTGGTATACCTGGATCTTCATGCATTTCTCTTCCTATTCCATGACCTTGGAATTCTCTTACCACATTAAAACCATTGCTTTCTACAAATTCTCCTATACGATGTGATATATCTCCTATTCTATTGCCTGGTTTTGCATATTTAATTCCTTCGAAGAAAGCTTGTTTAGTAACATCTACTAATTTTTTAGCTTCGCTACTACCATTGCCAACAATAAATGTTCTTGCTGCGTCTCCATTAAATCCATCTTTATAAACAACTAAATCTATACTAACAACATCTCCATCTTTAATTATCTTTTTTGAAGATGGTATTCCATGAATTACTTCGTCATTTATAGAAATGCAAAGGGTTGCAGGAAATGCTGGTACTCCCTTCATTCCACTAGGATAACCTTTTTGCGCTGGTATTCCGCCATTTTCTCTAATAATTTTATCTGCAAAATTATCAAGTTCTAAAGTAGACATTCCTGGTTTTATGATTTTTTCAATTTCTTTATATACTAAACTAGTAATTCTACATGCTTCGCGCATTAATTTTATTTCTTTTTCTGACTTTATAGTAACCACTTTATATTACTTCCTTCTATACTCATCTAAGAAATTCTCTATATCTTTCACAGCGACATCTAAGTCTTTTGGATAAATTGAATATAGAGCATTGTTTTTTCTATAAAAATCTATTAAATCATTAGAATTTTCATGATAGATAGCTAATCTTTTTGTAACAGTTTCCTCGTTATCATCATGTCTTCTTCTAAGTTCACTACCACAGATATCGCAAATTCCTTCTTTTTTTGGTGGTTTTGTCTCTTTATTATAAATTGCTCCACAAGATTTATTTGAACATATTAATCTATTTACTACTCTTCTTATAATCTCGTCATCTGGAACATCTAACTCTAAAGCTACCCTTTTTGCTCCAGGCTTATTTTCTTTTAAGAAATCTCTTAAAGCTTCTGCCTGAGCTACTGTTCTTGGGAATCCATCAAGTATTGCTCCTTCTTTAACATCTTCATCTAATAATCTTGTTTTTACAGTTTCTATAACCACGTCATCTGGAACTAATGCGCCTGTTTCGATAAATCCTTGAATTTTCTTTCCAAGTTTTGTTCCTTTTGTTATTTGATCTCTAAATATGTCTCCAGTAGAAACATGTACTAAATTTAAATCTTTAGATAATATTTTTCCTATTGTTCCTTTTCCTGTTCCTGGAGCTCCTAGCATCACTATATACATCGAATCACTACTCCTAATTTTCATTAACTTAATTTTGTTATATATGCATACACAGCACTGCCCGCACTTTTAGAGTGCGGCCAGAGCTTTATATTATATTTTATTCCAAAAATCCTTTATAATGTCTCATTACTAATTGAGATTCTAATTGTTGTATTGTCTCTAATGCAACACCTACAACGATTAATATTGAAGTACCACCAAATGCTAAGTTTACATTTGGAATGAATCTTACAAGCATTGGCAATATAGCAATTATTGCTAGATATAATCCACCAAACCATGTAAGTTTACTTATTATTGATGATAAGTAATCTGTTGTTGGTTTTCCTGCTCTTATACCAGGTATAAAACCGCCATTTCTCTTAATATTATTTGATACTTCTGCTGGGTTAAATGTAGCATATGTGTAGAAGAATGTAAATCCTACTATTAATAGCAAATAAACTAAAGCATTTGCTATTGTATATCCTAATCCAACCTGAGATGTTGAAGATGCTATAGAGAAATTATATATAGTTGCCCAAAATCCAGTTTGAGTTGCTATGTCTGGTATAAACATTTGAATTATCATTGCTGGGAATGTTAAGAATGATGATGCAAATATTATTGGCATAACACCAGCCATAACTAACTTCAATGGAATATGTGTGTTTTGAGCACCTACCATTTTTCTTCCTACTACTCTTTTTGAGTATTGTACAGGAACTCTTCTTTCGGCCTGTTGCACAAATACAACTGCTGCAACTAATATTATTGCTCCTATTATTATTCCTAATGAAACTAATAATCCTGTTGTACTAAAAGCTCTTACTCCTGTAGTTGCAACTGGCATTATTAAATCCCATATCATTGTTACTGCTCCTGGTAGACCTGCAATAATACCTACAAATATGATTATTGAAATTCCATTACCAATTCCTTTATTAGTAATTTCATCTCCTAACCACATAAGTAATGCAGTACCTGCCATTAAAGATATAACAACTGTTGCACCTGTAGCAAAATTATTTCCAATAAATATTCCTGTTGAGCTATAAGCTAAGTATATTCCTAAACCTTCAATTAAAGCTAAGAATACAGTAAGAATTTTTGTGTATCTATTTATTTTCTTTCTTCCTTCTTCTCCACCTTCTTTAGTAAGTCTTTCTAAAGCAGGTATTACCATTGACAATAATTGAAGTACGATTGATGCTGTAATATATGGACTTATAGACATTGCAAAGATAGAAAATCTTGAGAAAGCTCCACCTGAGATCAAGTCTATAAGTGATGCCATTCCATTTGCTTCTCCAAATGCTTCGCTTAAAGCAAAAGTATCTACTCCTGGAACAGTTATATAGCATCCTAGTCTAAATATTACTATTAATAATAATGTGTATAATAGTTTCTTTCTAACGTCTGGTGTTTTTAGTGCATTTTTTATTGTTTTAAACAACTAAATCACCTCTGCCTTTCCTCCTAAAGCTTCTATTTTTTCTTTAGCAGCTTTAGTAAATCTTACAGCCTTAACTGTTAATTTTTTATCAAGTTTACCTGTTGCAAGTATTACTATTCCATCATTTGCTTTGCTAATTATATTATCTTTAATTAGGCTTTCTGCTGTAACTTCCTCAGTTGTAGCTTTGTTTAACATTGTTAAAGTTACTTCTGTATAGTTATTAGCATGGATATTTGTAAATCCTCTTTTTGGTAATCTTCTATATAATGGTGTTTGGCCACCTTCAAAACCTCTTCTAACTCCGCCACCAGATCTTGCTTTTTGACCTTTGTGACCTCTTCCAGAAGTTTTTCCTAAACCAGAACCGATTCCACGTCCAACTCTTGTTCTAGTTTTATTTTTTTGTGCTGGCTTTAATTCGTCTAATTTCATTTTGTATGTACACCTCCTCTTTCTATAAGATTTCTTCTACTTTTTTACCTCTTTTTTTAGCTACTTGTTCTACAGTTTGCATAGATTTTAGTCCTTCTATAGTTGCATAAACAACATTTCTAGGATTATTTGTACCTATAATTTTTGTTCTTATATTTCTGTATCCAGCAAGTTCTAGAACAGGTCTAACGCTACCACCTGCAATAATTCCAGTACCTTCTGCTGCTGGCTTTAGTAAAACATTAGCACTACCAAATTTTCCAACATATTCATGTGGAATAGTTGTATCTACTATTGGAACTTCAACTAAGTTCTTTTTAGCATCTTCAATAGCTTTCTTTATAGCATCTGGAACTTCAGCTGCTTTACCATTTCCAACGCCTACATGTCCGTTTTCGTCACCAACAACTACAACTGCACTAAATCTGAATGTTCTACCACCTTTAACAACTTTTGCAACTCTGTTAATAGCTACAACTTTTTCTTTTAATTCAGATATGTTTTCTGATTGCATTCTCTTTCCTCCTAACTCTATTTGAATTTAATTTTCTAACGATGACACACCTGTCCCCTAGGTCATTGCCACTTGGGTCGCGGTATGTCCCCGCCGGGTTTTAGCATTTTTTAAAAGTTTAATCCGCCTTCTCTAGCAGCATCAGCAAGTTCTTTTACAACTCCATGATAAATATATCCACCTCTATCAAAAACTACTGTTTTGATATTTTTTTCGATTGCTCTTTTTGCAATTAATGTTCCAACTTCTTTAGCAGCTTCTTTGTTTGAATGTTTTGTTTTTACTTCTTTATCTAATGTTGAAGCTTGAACTAAAGTAATTCCTTTTGTATCATCAATTACTTGTACATATAAATTGCTGTTACTTCTAAATACACTTAATCTTGGGCATTCAGCTGTTCCAGAAATTTTTCTACGTACTCTTGCATGTCTTCTTACTCTTTCTGCTTTTCTATCTGTTTTCTTTACCATTTTAAATCTCCTTTCTAACTAAAAGATTTTGCTCTTAGTTTATTTTTAGATTTATTTTTAATTTAATCTTCTTAATTATATACTCGGCAAATTTTAATCAAAAACGAGTATTGCTTTCAGCATGTCTCTGCTTAAATCAAAAGCAAGTATTACTAGGCAGCCAAGCAAATAATTTTGAAATAGTACGATTTGTAGATTGAAAAATTATTTGTGAAGGCTAACAACGTAAGACGAAGCTTTTCATTTAAGCTTTTATTTCTTGCCGGCTTTACCTTCCTTACGTCTAATATGCTCTTCAGCATATTTAATACCTTTACCTCTATATACTTCAGGTGGTCTTTTTGTTCTTACAACTGCTGCTGTTTGACCTACTAATTCTTTATCAATTCCTCTAACTGTAATATGGTTAGCATCTGGAACATCAAAAGTAATTCCTGCTGGTGGGTCCATCTCAACTGGATGAGAATATCCTAGGTTCATTACTAGTTTATTTCCTTTCTTTTGAGCTCTGTAACCAACACCATTAATTTCTAGGTCTCTTTTATATTCGTTAAGAACACCTTCTATCATGTTATTAATTAATGTTCTTGTTAAACCATGTAAACTTTTATTTGCTGGATCGTCGTTTGGTCTTTTTACTGTAATTACTTTATCTGCCAAAACAACTTCCATATTTTTATGTAAGTCTTTCTCTAATGTTCCTTTTGGTCCTTTTACAGTAATGTGATGTCCATCAACTTTAACTTCTACACCATCTGGTACATTAATAGGTTTATTTCCTATTCTTGACATTGTTTTATTTCCCTCCTTTTTTAGATATTACCATACGTAAGCTAAGACTTCTCCTCCTAGGCCTTCTTGTCTTGCTTCTTTATCTGTTTTTATTCCTTTTGAAGTAGATATAAGAGCTATTCCTAAACCATTTAATACTCTAGGTAATTCATCTTTAGATGCATATACTCTTAGACCTGGTTTGCTTATTCTCTTTATTCCATCAATAACTCTTTTACCCTTCTCGTCATATTTTAAAGTTATTCTTATAACTCCTTGACGAGAGTCATCTATTTCCTCAAATGCTGCTATATATCCTTCTTTGAATAGGATGTTAGCAATTGCTCTTTTCATGTTTGATGCTGGAACATCAACTGTTTTATGCTTAGAGCTGTTTGCATTTCTTATTCTTGTTAACATATCTGCTATTGGATCTGTAGTATTCAATTTATTTTCCCTCCTTCTTTCTTTGGAATTCACAAATGTTATTATTTTAATTTATTTCAAAATTAGTAGGATGCTAGGCAAACAAGTAAAAATTTTTGAAATAGTACAAGCTGTACATTGAAAAAATTTTTACGCAGTTTAACGACGCAGACTGCTGATTTTCAAACAAATTATTACCAGCTAGCTTTCTTAACTCCTGGAATTTCTCCCCTATGAGCTAATTCTCTAAAACATACACGGCAAATTCCATATTTTCTAATATATGCGTGTGGTCTTCCACAAATTTTGCATCTATTATATTCTCTTGTCTTATACTTTTGGGCTCTTTGTTGTTTTACTTTTAAAGATTTTTTAGCCATTTTTTTCTCCTTTCATCAAATTAATTTTTAAAAGGCATTCCTAACAAAGTAAGAAGTTCTTTAGCTTCTTCATCAGTGTTAGCTGTTGTAACGAAAATTATATCCATTCCTCTAATTTTATCAATTTTGTCATATTCGATTTCTGGGAAAATAAGTTGTTCTTTAATTCCCATTGAATAATTTCCTCTACCATCAAATGAATCAGTTGACACTCCTCTAAAATCTCTAACTCTTGGAAGTGCTACATTGAATAGTTTATATGCAAAATCATACATTTTACCTTTTCTTAATGTAACTTTGCATCCCATGTTGATTCCTTCTCTTATTTTGAAAGCTGCTATAGCTTTTTTTGCCTTAGTTATAATTGGTTTTTGTCCAGTTATAATTGTAAGGTCATTTATAGCATTTTCTAATGATTTAGGATTATCTTTTGTATCACCTAAACCTATATTAATAACTATTTTGTCTAACTTTGGAACTTCCATAACTGATTTATAGTTAAATTTCTTCATCATTGCTGGTATAACTTCTTTTTCATATTGCTCTCTTAATATTTCCATAAGTCTAAATAGTCCTCCTTCCTATAATTATTTTAATTTTGCTCCACATTTTTGGCAAACACGAACTTTTTCATCTTTTTCAATTTTATATTGAACTCTTGTAGCCTTTCCACATTTTGGGCAAACTACATTTACTTTACTGCTATGTATAGCACATTCTACAGGTATAATACCACTTTCTTCTCCTTGTTTTCTAGCTTTAACGTGTTTTTTTCTTACATTAACACCTTTAACTATTATTTTCTCTGTTTTTGGTATTACTTCTAAAACTTCACCAGTTTTACCTTTGTCATTTCCTGATAAAACTTTAACTGTATCGCCTTTCTTTATTCTCATTATTTTATTTCACCTCTTCCTTTAAGCGAGATTTCATTTCTTTTTGAACTCTTATTTTTAAGACTATAAAACCTCTGGTGCTAGGGAAAGAATCTTCATATAATCCTTCTCTCTTAACTCTCTTGCAACAGGTCCAAATATACGAGTTCCTCTTGGTGTTCCGTCGTCTCTTATTATAACAGCTGCATTTTCATCAAATCTAACATAAGAACCATCAGCTCTTCTTGTAGGTTTCTTTGTTCTAACTACAACAGCTTTTACAACGTCACCTTTTTTTACAACACCACCTGGTATAGCTGTTTTTACAGAAGCAACTATGATATCACCAATTCTAGCATATTTTCTATATGAACCACCTAGACATCTGATACACATAATTTCTTTTGCACCTGTATTATCTGCTACTTTTAATATAGTTTGTTGTTGTACCATTTTTGATTTTCCTCCTTTTTCTCGGTAAGGGGACACACCTTTTCCTTCTGTCATTTTCACACGGGACAATGTATGTCCCCTACTTGTGAATTAATGATGTCAGTTCTTGTGCTACCTTACTATATTTTTAGTTATCTATTTTATTTAATTACTGCCTTTTCAAGAATTTCAACAACTCTCCATCTTTTATCTTTTGATAGAGGTCTTGTTTCCATTACTCTTACTTTATCTCCTATTTGGCATTCATTATTCTCATCATGAGCTTTTAGTTTGTATGTTTTCTTTTGAACTTTACCATAAGTTTTATGTTTTTCGTTCATTTGAACAGATACAACTACTGTCTTATCCATTTTATCTGATGAAACAACGCCAACCATTTCTTTACGAAGATTTCTTTCTTCCATGTTAAATCTCCTTTCTTAATTATTTATTTTCTGCTAATTTTCTTTCTGTTAGAACTGTTTTTATTCTAGCAATGTCTTTCTTAACTTCTTTAATTTTCATAGGATTATCTAAACCATGTGTTGCTAAGCTAAATCTTAGTTTGAATAGTTCAGATTTTAATTCTACTAATTCTTTTTCTAAGTCAGGTGAAGACATTTCTTTTATTTTATTTATCTTCATCTATCTCACCACCTATTTCAGTTTCCTTTTGTACAAATTTGCACTTAACAGATAGTTTGTTTGCTGCAAGTCTTAACGCTTCTCTAGCAATTTCTTCGCTAACATCAGCAAGTTCAAACATTACTCTTCCTGGTTTTACATTTGCTACCCAAAATTCAACAGCACCTTTACCTTTACCCATACGAGTTCCAATAGGTTTTCTTGTGATTGGTTTGTCTGGGAATATTTTAATCCAAACTTTACCACCTCTTTTTATATAACGTGTCATAGCAACACGGGCTGCTTCTATTTGGTTAGATGTTATTTGTCCAGCTTCTAAAGCTTGTAGTCCGAATTGACCGTCTGTAACTCTATTACCTCTTGTAGCTTTTCCTCTATTTCTACCTTTTTGTTGTTTTCTATATTTTGTTCTTTTTGGTATTAATGGCATTATTTGTCTCCTCCTTCCACTACTTTCTTTTTAGTAGGAAGAACTTCTCCTTTATAAATCCAAACTTTTACACCGATTTTTCCATAAGTAGTATTTGCTTCTGCAAATCCGTAATCGATATCAGCTCTTAAAGTTTGAAGTGGAATTGTTCCTTCTTTATAGAATTCAGTTCTAGCCATATCTGCTCCACCTAATCTACCAGATACTGCAGTTTTGATACCTAAAGCACCTGCTTTCATAGTTTTTTGCATACATTGTTTCATAGCTCTTCTGAAAGATATTCTTCTTTCTAGTTGTCCTGCTATGTTTTCTGCAACTAATTGAGCATCTAAGTCTATATTTTTAACCTCAACTATATTTAAATTAACTTCTTTCTTAATCATTTTTTCTAATTCATTTTTTAAGCTTTCAGCTAAGTTTCCGCCTTTACCTATTATAATTCCAGGTTTAGCAGCATAAACATTAACTTTTACAAATTTAGCTGTTCTTTCAATTTCTATTTTAGAAATTCCAGCTGCATATAATTTTTTCTTTACAAACACACGGATTTTGTGATCTTCTACTAAGTAATCTGCAAAATCTTTTGAATTTGCATACCATTTAGAATCCCAGTCTTTTATAACACCAACTCTTAATCCATGTGGATCCATTTTTTGTCCCATTTTTTAAATGTCCTCCTTCCTCTCTTCTAATCTCTTTCTTTTAAAACTATTGTAATATGGCTTGTTCTTTTTCTAATTCTTACTGCTGAACCTTTTGCAGCAGGTCTTATTCTCTTTAATGTAGGACCTTGGTTTGCATATATATCAGCAACATATAATTTTTCATGAGCCATGTTATGGTTATTTTCAGCATTAGCGATAGCTGATTTTAGTAATTTTTCTAATACTTCTGATGAAGCTTTTGGTGTATATTTAAGTATAGCTGTAGCTTCATCTACGTTTTTACCTTTAATTAAATCTGCTACAATTTTAACTTTTCTTGAAGAAATTCTAGCATATTTTAGTGTAGCGTGTGCTTGTGGCACATTTTCTTTAACTGCTTCCACCTTAATTACCTCCTTCTATCAATTTACTTATTTAGTTGTTGTTGTCTTATCTCCTGCGTGTCCTTTGAATGTTCTTGTTGGAACGAATTCTCCTAATTTATGTCCAATCATTTCTTCTGATATATATACTGGTACATGTTTTCTTCCATCATGCACAGCTATTGTATGTCCAACCATTTGTGGGTAAATTGTAGAAGCTCTTGACCATGTCTTTATAACTTCTTTATTACCGCTCTCGTTCATTGCCTCAATTCTCTTCATTAATTCTGGAGCAACAAATGGTGCTTTTTTACTTGATCTTGACATTACCTATTTCCTCCTTTTCATCGGTAAGGGACACATCTTTTCTCTTCTGTCACTTCCACTCGGGACACGATATGTCCCCTACTTGTGAATAAGTGATGTCAGTTATTTGTGTTCCTTACTATTTATTTATTATTTTCTTCTTTTTACTATAAATTTATCTGTTCTATTGTTTTTCTTTCTTGTCTTATATCCAAGTGCTGGTTTACCCCAAGGAGTCATTGGTCCGCTGTGTCCTACTGGAGCTCTACCTTCACCACCACCATGTGGGTGATCTACTGGGTTCATAACAGAACCTCTAACTGTTGGTCTCCATCCCATATGTCTTTTTCTACCAGCTTTACCAAGTTTAACATTTTCATGTTCTTGATTTCCAACTGTTCCTATTGTAGCTTTACATACAGCCATTACTAATCTCATTTCTCCTGATGGTAATCTTACATGAGCATATTTTCCTTCTTTAGCCATTAATTGTGCTTCTTGTCCTGCTGCTCTTACTAATTTTCCACCTTGACCTGGATTTAATTCGATATTGTGAATCATAGTACCAACTGGTATGTTTTCAATTTTCATACAGTTTCCTGGTTTAATATCAGCTTTATCTCCTGATACTACAACTGCTCCATCTGTTAATCCAACTGGTGCTAATATATATGCTTTTTCTCCATCTTCATATTGAATTAAAGCTATATTTGCACTTCTGTTTGGATCATATTCTATACCAATAACTGTTGCTGGCATATTTTCTTTATTTCTCTTAAAATCAATTATTCTATATTTTTGTCTGTTACCTCCACCTTGATGTCTAACTGTGATTTTACCTTGTGCATTTCTTCCTGCTTTTTCTTTCTTTGTTGTAATTAAAGATTTTTCAGGAGTTTTTTTAGTAATTTCACTATAATCTAAAACTGTCATGTTTCTTCTTGATGGTGTGTAGGCTTTGAATCTTTTTACTGCCATTTTTTATTTCTCCTTTAAATAATATTTACGGATTTTTTCCTGCTCCGCATTGCAGATAAAATTTATTTTCTGAGTTATTTCTCAATATCTTCTTCTGTCGAATCTAGTTCATGATATCCTCCAGATTCTTTATACTTTTGTTCTGTTTCCATGATTTTTTGAATAGTTCCACTTTTAACTAGTTTTTCCCAGTCTTCTGCTATTCCATCATCTCTTTGTGCCGCTTCTTTTTGTAGTCTCTCCAAAAATTTTTTTCTATCTTCATTCATAATTAAGCTCCCATGAACTCATCAATAGAGTCTTTATATTTCTTATTTACTTTAACTTCTTTTCCACCTTTTGTTAGGTAAGATTTTTCTGAAGCATTTGTGTCAATTGTAACTATTGCTTTTTTCCAGTCAGATGTTTTTCCAACATTTCTTCCAACTCTTTTTTCTTTTCCTTTAACTGTTATTGTAGTTACATTTAATACTTTAACTTCAAATAATTTTTCTACAGCTCTTTTTATATCTATTTTTGTAGCCTTTTTATTTACTTTAAAAGTGTACTTTCCTTCTGCAATTCCATCGCTACTTTTTTCAGTAACAACTGGTGCTATTATAATATCTTCTGCTACCATTATGCGTACACCTCCTCTAATTTCTTAACAGTATCTAATGTAATAACAAGATTTTTGTATTTTAATAAATCATATACATTTATTGTATTTACTAGAGTTGTTTTAACTCCTTCAATATTTCTTGCTGATTTTTGTACTGTTTCATTCTTTTCTGGTAAAAGAATTAATGTTTTTCCTTCTACCTTTAAGTTGTTTAATGCTTTTATCATTTCTTTAGTTTTGATTTCTTTTAATGGTAAGCTATCAACAACTGTTAATTCTTTTTCTAACACTTTAGAGCTTAAGCAAGATTTAATTGCTAATCTCTTTTCTTTCTTATTTACTGTATATTTGTATGAACGAGGTTTTGGACCTAAAGCTATACCACCTTTAATCCATTGTGGAGCTCTAATACTTCCTTGTCTTGCTCTACCTGTTCCTTTTTGTCTCCAAGGTTTTCTACCACCACCACGAACTTCTGCTCTTGTTTTAGTGCTTTGTGTACCTTGTCTTTGATTAGCTAAAAAGTTAACTAAAACGCTATGTACTACAGCTTCATTTGGTTCAATACCAAATATTTCATCTTTTAAGTCAACTGTGCTAACTTTTTTACCTTGTATATCGTATACATCCATTTTAGGCATTTCGTTTCTCCTCCTTCTCTATTTTGATTTTACACTTGATTTTAATTTTAGTATTGCACCTTTAATTCCTGGCACACTACCTTTAACTAATATTACATTCTTATCTAAATCTACTTTGATAACTTCTAAGTTTTGAATTGTAATTGTTTGAGCTCCCATATGTCCTGGTAATTTCTTACCTTTGAAAACTCTACCTGGTGTAGATGTTGGTCCCATTGAACCTGGTCTTCTATGATACATAGAACCATGTCCCATTGGTCCTCTGTGTTGTCCATGACGTTTGATAACCCCTTGGAAACCTTTTCCTTTAGAAGTTCCTTGAATATCTAATTTATCTCCAGCTGCAAATACATCAGCTTTTAATTCTTGACCTACTGTATATTCTGCTACTGAATCTAATCTAAATTCTCTTAAATGTTTTTTAGGTGTAACATTTACTTTTGTAAAATGTCCTTTTGCTGGTTTTGTTAATTTTTTCTCTTTAACATCTCCAAAACCTAATTGGATAGCTTCGTATCCATCATTATCCATTGTTTTTACTTGTGCTACTACACAAGGTCCAGCTTCAATAACTGTTACTGGAATTACTTTTCCTGACTCGTCAAATATTTGAGTCATTCCTACTTTTCTTCCTATTAATCCTTTATTCATTTTTTCCTCCTAACTATTGGCTGATATATTGTATTGCATTTTAAAAATGTTATACCAGCTTGGTTTTATGATTAATAACTATAATTTGATTTCAATATCAACACCTGCTGGCAAATCTATTTTCATTAGATTATCTACAGTTTTTTGTGTTGGATAAAGAATGTCTATAACTCTTTTATGTGTTCTCATTTCAAATTGCTCTCTTGAATCTTTGTGCATGTGTGGAGAACGTAAAATTGTTATAATTTCCTTCTCTGTTGGTAACGGAATAGGACCTGAAACTTTTGCTCCTGTTTTTTTAGCAGTATCTACTATTCTTTGAGCAGACTGTTCTAAAACAACATGATCATAAGCCTTTAATCTTATTCTGATTTTCTCACTTGTTACCGCATTTTCTTTTTTTGCTGCCATTTAAAATTCCCTCCTTAATAAAAAATAAATTATAGTTGGTCGGAAGTTATAAACGCACCCTAGTGTTTCTTGTTTCACCAATATAAAAACCCAAGTTATGCATGATTTTCTTGGGATAAGTGCTTTATTTTAAACTTACCGCCTGGTCTATGCCACGACATACTCCATAAGAGTTCCCTCCATCAAAGCTTAGAACTAAGCCTTGTGTAGCCACATCTTACTTCATCGCCAAATTCATGCTTAAATATTATATAATGAAAAAAGCCAAAAGTCAACACTTTTGGCTAATTTTTCATATATATTTTTTATGTTTCTAGTTTTTCTAATATGTTGCAAAATTCTGCTTGAAATTTCACAAAAAATTTTTTTATTTCATTCCAGTTGTATTCTACAAAAGTTTTAGGTAAATTTTCTTGTTCTGCATCTTCAAAATAGCTTAATCCCATAACAATATTGGCAAAGTTCACATTTGTTCCACACTTTTGAATTAATCCATTTGCTAAATCATTAAGACTAATATTACATTTATTTATTATCTGATATAAATCAAAGAAATCTTTTTTAGCACCTCTTCCTCCTATTGCTACAATTTTCATTATTGCAATATCTAGAATACTAGCTATTTTTAATTTAGGGATTTCTTTTGTTGTTACATAATTGTTTATAATTTTGTTAGGATAATAAAAGAAGCTAACTTGTACTCCATTAATTATTACATCGCAAGTACCTTTTTGATTTTGTTTTACTTCAGTTTGACCTAAACATTTTAGTTCTTCTAATAGGAGTTCATTATTAAATTGGTCTTTTACGCAAAAATCAAAATCAAAAGATTCTCGAAGTCCTAACTGTAGCGAAAGTCCTGTGCCACCTATCATATAATAATTAGGAATACTTACATTTTCTGTTATTTTTTTTAATAATTCAAACCTAGCTTTATCTATTATTTCAAAATGCATATGCTAATTCACCTTCCAATATTCGTAATTTATTGCTGATACTGTTCTATAATACGCCATCTCTTCTTTTTTCAAATTGAACTGCTGCCTTAAATAATTGGCAACAATTGGTTTTAAATCTCTCCTTTTTATAGCAACTTTTTTTATGTCTTCTCTTGAATATGTATTGTTTACCCATCTTATTGCTTTCAAATCTCCATAACAATATAATCTTGATATTATATATTCTTTATTTTTTTGTAAATCTAATCTTTCAAAATCAGTATCCCAAAAATATTTTTTTAATTCTGTTGGCATATTTCCTCCATATTCAATTAAATAAAGTACATATATATTATATAATAATTTAGCATTTATTACAACTTTTTTGAAAGATTTTCTTCCTACTTCCACATTATTGTTTATATGGATATTCACCACAAGAATTAATGGAGCTTCAAATTGAGCAATACAAAGAGCAAGAAGCTGCTACAAATAAAAATAAGTTGGAAGAAATGATCCTTGTCCCATGATAGTTTTATTCTATCTTAGTAGCATTTATTTTTCAAGTGCTTTTTTATTCAACTTTTTATTTAACGACTTTTTATGTGATTTGCCCTAAAATTCACAATTTTTTGGTGTTCTTGGGAATGGAAGCACATCACGTATATTTTGCACACCTGTTAAGTACATCATCATTCTTTCGAATCCTAATCCATATCCAGCATGTGGGCAAGAGCCATAACGTCTTAAGTCCATGTACCACCAGTAATCTTCTTTTGATAATTTTAATTCTTTCATTCTTTCTTCTAATTTTTCAAAATCATCTTCCCTTTGACTTCCACCAATTATCTCCCCAATTCCTGCAACTAGTAAATCAGCTGCTGCAACTGTTTTTCCATCTGGATTTTGTTTCATATAGAATGCCTTAATATCTTTTGGATAATCTGTAACAAAAACAGGACGTTTGAATATAACTTCACTTAAGTATCTTTCATGTTCTGTTTGTATGTCTACACCCCAATGAACAGGGAATTCAAACTTATCGTTTACTTTTTCTAATTCTTTTATAGCATCTGTATATGTTATTCTTCCAAAATCATTATTAACCACATTGTCTAATCTTTCGAATAGTCCAGTGTCTACAAACTTGTTGAAGAATTCCATTTCTTCTGGTGCATTCTCTCTTACATAAGTTATAATGTATTTCATCATTTCTTCTGCTAAATCCATAAAATCTGTTAAATCAGCAAAACAAATTTCAGGCTCTATCATCCAAAACTCTGCTGCATGTTTTACAGTATTTGAATTTTCTGCTCTAAAAGTAGGTCCAAAAGTATATACATTTCTAAAAGCATGTGCAAAAGTTTCTACATCAAGCTGTCCACTAACTGTTAAATGAGAAGATTTTCCAAAAAAATCTTGAGAAAAGTCAACTTTTCCATCTTCTCCTTTTGGAGGATTATCCATATCAAGAGCTGTTACTCCAAACATCTCTCCTGCTCCCTCACAGTCGCTTCCAGTTATTATTGGTGTATGAACATAAACAAAACCTTTTTCTTGGAAGAATTTATGAATTGCATATGATAACACAGACCTTACTCTAAAAACTGCATTAAATGTGTTTGTTCTAGGTCTTAGATGTGCAATTGTTCTTAAATATTCAAAAGAATGTCTTTTCTTTTGAAGTGGATAATCTGAGTCTGCCAAATTTACAACATCTATTTTAGTAGCCTTAATTTCAAAAGGTTGTTTAGCATTTTCTGTTTTAACAACTTCTCCTTCAACCTCAATTGAGGAACTAATTGTTAACTTACGCACTTCTTCAAAATTATTTAAATTATTATCAAAAACGACCTGTACATTATTAAAAAATGAACCGTCATTTAATTCTATAAATCCAAAATTCTTAGAGTCTCTTAGAGTTCTTATCCATCCAGCCAATTTAACTTTTTTTCCACTATACTCATCAGTGTTTCTGTATAGCTGTTTTACTAAAGTGTAATCTTTCATATTATTGTCATTCCTCCCCAAAGGTAAATTTTAAGTCATATAAGAAAAGTAGTTTTGCTATTTATATTATTTCTCATAGAAAAGTAATATAGCCTCATTTTCTGCTTTTCTTTTGCTTCAACCTCTGCATAAATTAATAATAGTATTATACAGTAATTGGTAATATATTTCAAGAAAAATTTGGTAAAAGTTGATTTTTTTGCATTATATCATGTTTTATGCTATAATTATATTGTTACAGTAATGTAACGTTGTTCGTTTGAAGGAATTGTTTAGTTAAACGCGTAGGAGGCGCAAATTCAACATGGAAACTTACAGCTACAAGCTCTACTTGCCTCTTTACAAAGAGCCAAGTGCACACTTCAAGCGGTTTATGAATTCTATTAAGGATTCAGATGGACCCGTGAAGTACCTGAGTCAATGGGCTAACAGCAAGCTTACCTTCATTCCATCTGTAGTGGTAAATGAAGGCGAGGCACCGCTTTCAAGAGCTTCGCTTTCAAGCGAGGCATTAATGAAGCCCACGGCAAAAGCAGTTAACGTTACAGAAATGAGCAAATTTTGCTCCATGTTCAACATGTTAAGTGCTATTCAGTCTAGCAACATCAAGTCAGTCAAATCCAACAAATGCCATATGCATTTGGATTTAACTGAAATGCCAGAGGAATACCCTGACTCACTCTACGTCTTGTTGGTTTCCTTCGAAACCAAGGACTTAGCCATTAGCATAGGCGTAGACAACTTCTTCAAACTGTTAGGATAAACAATTGTATCCTAACAAAAAGAGGGAACCTTGATAGGTACCCTCTTACTTTTTTATCTATATTTATTATTCTGCTGAAGTTTCATCAGCCTCAGGAGCTTCATAAGCTTCTAATATAGCTTTTTGAATTTTCTCTCTTGTCTCTGGATTTATTGGATGAGCTATATCCTTGAATTCTCCGTTTGGAGTTTTTCTGCTTGGCATAGCAATGAATAATCCATCTTGGCTTTCGATAACTTTAATGTCGTGTACAACGAATTCATTATCGAATGTTACAGAAGCAACAGCTTTCATTCTGTTCTCTGAATTTACTTTTCTTAAACGTACATCTGTTATTTGCATTTTGTGCACCGCCTTCCGAGTTTTTTAAAATTTGTACATTTTAATTGTCTTTTGTGACCTTTTCTATGTACAATTATATTATTCTTCAAAAAAATAATAATTCCTTCTTTATTTTTGCATTTTTCTACAAAATATTTTTCTAACACTAAAATCACAAATTTATCATATATTATATTGAAAAACTTGAAAAAAGAGTATATAATATTCGTGGTTTAGGCATTAATATATGGGGAGTGTTCAAAAATGATAGAAATTGAAGATTTAAAGCAATACAAACATATACATATGATAGGTATAGGCGGAGTTAGTATGAGCGGTATCGCAGAAATACTTCATTCATGTGGTTTTATCGTTACTGGTTCAGACTGGGCTCAATCTGAAATAACTGATAAATTAGTAAAAAATCATATTCCTGTTACAATAGGTCATGATTTACAAAATGTTGAAAAAGCTAATTTAGTAGTTTTTAGTGCTGCTATAAAAAAGGATGATCCTGAATTAATTAGAGCAAGAGAACTTAATATACCTATTATTGAAAGAGGAACTTTCTTAGGAATTATCACAAAATCTTTTAAAGATACTATTTGTGTATCTGGTACACATGGAAAAACAACAACAACTTCTATGATTTCTCTATGTTTTTTAGAGGATCATAAAGACCCTTCTATTCAAGTTGGTGCTTATTTAAAACAACTTGATGGAAATTATAGAGTTGGTAATAGCAATTATTTTATTATTGAGGCTTGTGAATACGTAGAAAGTTATTTAAAGCTCTTCCCTAAAACAGAAGTTATTTTAAATGTAGATAATGACCATTTAGATTATTTTGGTACATTAGAAAACATTATTAAATCATTTGGAAATTATATAAAACTTATTCCAGAAAATGGACTTCTAGTTATAAATTGGGATGACCCAAATTGTAGGAAACTTGCAAAAAATACAAGTGCTAAAGTATTAACTTATGGAATTCAAAGTGAAAATGCTAACTTTATAGCTAGAAATATCGTATTTAACAATAATGGTTTCCCTACATTTGATGTATATTATAACAACACATTTTTCAAAACTATAACTCTATCTGTTCCAGGAATGCACAATGTTATGAATGCACTTGCTTGCGTTGCTGTATGTCAAGCATATGGAATTGAAAGAGAAAGTATAAAAAATGCATTGTTAAAATACACTGGCGCACACAGAAGATTTGAATACAAGGGAAGTTTTAATGGAGTAAATGTTTATGATGATTATGGTCATCATCCTACTGAAATAGTTGCTACCGCAAATGCATTAAAACAAAAAAAGTATAATAAATCTTGGGTTGTATTTCAACCACATACTTATAGCAGAACAAAAAATTTATTAGATGATTTTGCAAATGCTTTATTGAATTTTGATAATATTATCGTTACAGATATCTATGCTGCAAGAGAAAACAATACATATAACATATCATCAAGAGATTTAGTTAAAAAAATCAACGAATTAGGACGCGATGCACAATATATGTCAGGTTTTGGAGAAATTGTAGATTATTTAAAAGAACATGCTGAGCCAAATGACATAGTTTTAACACTTGGCGCAGGAACAATAACAAATCTAGGACCAATGTTAGTAGACTAAGCTCTATCTTGGGCAAAAAGGACGCTCCTTTTTGTCCATTTTTTAAACTTTAGGGACACTCCTTTTCGTTCAAGTCTTTGAACTTTAGGAACACTCCTTTTCGTTCAAGTCTTTGAACTTTTGGGACACTTTTAATTTTAATAAATTATTAATAAAAAAATATACATTTATATGTTATAATATTTTTTAGTAGAGATAGATAGAATTTATAAATAAAAAAGTATAAGAGGTGACTAGATTTGAAAATAGTAAGAAATGTACTACTAATTATATTAGCAATTATCCTTATAACTGGAATTACATTATTTGTACTCGGTAATAATATGTATAAAGAAGCTCTCGGAGATCAAACCCTTGAAGAAGTTATAGAAGATATACAGCTCGACCCTAGCTATGTTCAATATGAAGATTTGCCGCAGAATTATATAAATGCAGTTATAGCTGTAGAAGATCATAGATATAGAGACCATGGAGCAATAGACATTATTGCAATAGGTCGTGCTCTATATGTAAATATAACAACTATGTCATTGCGTGAAGGTGGAAGCACAATTGCTCAGCAAGTAGCTAAAAATATATTCTATATAGAAGAAGATAGACCTATTGTACGAAAAATAGCAGAAATAATAACAGCATTTGATTTAGAAAACAAATACTCCAAAGATGATATTGTAGAATTATACGTAAATACAATATATTTTGGAGATGGATATTATGGAATAGAAGAAGCTTGCCAAGGTTACCTAGGCAAATCATCAACGGAAATGACTTTAGCAGACTGTACAATGATGGCAGGAGTGCCAAATGCTCCTAGTGTATATGCTCCTACAGTAAATCCGGACTTAACAAGAAGCCGTCAAGAAAAAGTAATATCGGATATGCAAGAATATGGCTATTTATCTGAATCGGATGCAAATGATTTGCTTGATAGCTTGGACGAATACTATGAACAATTTAATTAAATAGAAAACTTAAGCGAAAGGCAGTAGATCCTTTCGTCTTTTGTTTTTCTTGAATTGAACGAATATAACTATCTCAAATGTTCAAGAGCTTGAACAAAAAGGAGTGTCCCTTTTGTTCAAGTTTCCAAGTTCTTACACGAATTCTTCCCATACTAAATTTGCTAAGTCTATTCCCTTCTCTGTAAGTTTTATATAATCTCCATCTATTTCTAGCAATTCTTCTCCTACTAATTTTTCTAATTCGTTTCTATATAGGAATATTGGATTTTCACCAAATTTATTTTTAAAATCCTTTATAGAAATTCCGCTTTAGTTTTCTAAGTCCTAGAAGCATGAATTCTTTCATCTTACTTTCTCTATTTTGTTTTTCATGAAATATTAAATTATCTGATTCATTATTAGTCTCAAAATTATTTATGTACTCACTAATACTCTCAATTGTAGAATATCTCACATTATTTGTGTAAGAATGTGCTGCCACACCAATTCCTATATATTCATCTTGGTTCCAACATGACGTGTTATGCTTTGACTCATATCCTAACTTTGCAAAGTTTGAAATTTCATAATGACTATATCCCGCTTCCTCCAATTTTTTCTTTACTAGCCAGTACATCTTTCTTTCAATTTCTTCATCTGGTAACTGCAATTCTCCGCTTTCTATCTTCTTTGCAAAAGGAGTTCCCTCTTCTATTATTAGCGAATATGCTGATATATGCTCTGGATTTAGTTTTATTATTTCTTCTATAGTTTTCTCTACATCTTCTAATTTTTGCTGTGGAAGTCCTATCATTAAGTCTACATTTATATTACTAAATCCAACTTTTCTTGCCATGTTATATGTACTTAGAAATTCTTCATATGAATGAATTCTTCCTAATAATTTTAATAATTTATCATTCGTTGATTGCAAGCCTATGCTAAGTCTGTTTATACCTGATTTTCTATATGATGCAAGCTTTCTCTCATCTACAGTACCCGGATTTACTTCTATTGTTATTTCTGCATCTTCTGATATGGTAAAATGACTTTTAAGTTCTTGCATAATTTCTCTAATATAGCATTCATCTATAACTGAAGGAGTTCCTCCACCAATATATATTGTTTTTACTATAACAAAATCATCTAATCCATTTTCGAAATCTAATTTATTCGAATCTCCTATTTCTCTTATTTCATATTTTAACCACTTAACATATTCCGGTATTAAATTATTGCAATTTGAATAAGATACAAAATCACAATATTCACATTTCCTTTTGCAAAATGGTATATGTATGTATATTCCTATATTTTTTGTTTTCAATTTTGCTGTCTTTCCTTTCTATATAACCTTTCATATTTATTAAAACTCTAATAAAAAGCGTATTATTCTCATACATTAATTACTCTTCTTCTGCAATTTTTAATATAGCTTGTAGCCTATGATTTACACCTGATTTGCCAATTGGCGATTTAAGTATTTTTCCCAATTCTGTTAAAGATGACTCTGGATTTTCGACTCTTAATTCCGCCAATTCCTTTAAAGTGTCTGGAAGCTTGGCAAATTTCCCATTTTCTTTTAATTTATTTATCGCTTCGATTTGCTTTACTGCAGCATTCACAGTTTTTGAAAGGTTTGCAGTCTCGCAATTCACTATTCTGTTAATATTGTTCCTCATATCTCTGTATACTCTGATTTCTTCAAACTTTAATACAGAACTACTTGCTCCGATAAATGCTAAAAATTTAGAAATTTCCTCTCCGTCTTTTGTATATAGAGAATATCTTTCACTTGTGTTTAATATTTTTAAGGCAATTCCAAATTCTTTTAATATTTCTATCGAAGTTTGAGCAAATTCCATTTTCCTAAATATAATTTCCAAATGATATTTATTTTTAGGATTATTTATAGTTCCGCTTCCAAGAAAAACCCCTCGTATAAATGCTTTTTTTATATTTTCTTTATCTTCCAACTCATATTCTTTATAGAGTTCTCTTAATATGATGCTTCCTTCTTTCGATATAACAATATTATAATTTTTTCCCACAATATTTATATCATATTTTATTATATTTAAATTATTTAGTAATTTACTAAATCTATTAATATTATACTCGCTCTCTGTAGAAAAGCGTATGCACGATTTGTCCTCTGATACATTATTAGAACACAAATAGCCATACATTTCTGCTTTTACACAAGTTTTATCTGCTAAATTACTTAATTTACTTAACTCTTCTTTTACATCTGTAGAAAACGACATAAACTTACCTCTTATACTTATATATTTTTTACATGAACTTAAATTTTATTTACTCTCGCAATAATTACTCTATCATTTCCAGCTAAGTCTTTAATACATTCTATATTTGAATAATGTTCGTTTTGAGCTAACAGTTCACTTACACTATTTTTTTGATTATAAGCTATTTCCAGCATTAAACTTCCGTCTTTTTTTAAAAATCTATATGCTTGCTCTGATATAATTCTATAAAAATCTAATCCATCATCTCCACCATCTAAAGCAATTTGTGGCTCACTTTGCACCTCTTTATCTAACAAAGGTATTGTGCTTTTTTCTATATAAGGTGGATTTGAAACAATAATATCAAAATCATTTTTTGCAATATTATTAAACATATCAGAATTTATAAATTCTATATTAGTTTCATGTTTTTTAGCATTTTTTCTGGCTACATTTAAAGCTTCATTGCTTACATCTGATGCATATACTTTAGCATTTGTATACTTAGCAATAGAAATTGCAATAGCACCGCTTCCTGTACATAAATCTAAAACATTGTATTCTTCTTGATTAATCTTCTGAGCATCTATGACTTTTTCTCTTTTATTTATTTCTTTCGTAATATTAGTATTTTTTTCATTAATTACTCTAATTGCTTCTTCTACTAGAATTTCCGTATCTGGTTGTGGAATTAAAACATTTTCATCTACATAGAAATCAAGTCCCATAAAAGCTTGATTATGAGTTATATATTGCACTGGATAACCTTCTTTTACCTCATTTAAATATTGCAGATATGCATTTACATCTTGCTCATCCACAGATTTATTTTCATATATAACAAGCTCAGAATTACTCATATTTAAAATAAATTCTAATAAAATATGTGCTTTTATTTTTCCATCTTCTAAATTTTCTAGCTGTTTTTTTCCTATTTCTTTTAATTTACCAATTGTCAAAGACTTTCCTCCATACAAAAATCCCCCACATTAGCCGCAAGATGAATGAAATTTTAAGAGCCTGCTTTCACAGGTGGGTGTCTTGTTGAATGCTCCTGGGTTTCTTACATAAATGCAAGCTTACACGCCACATTCAAAGGCGGACTCCCTTTAATCTATTGTTGGTTCTAAAATTCCAGTCTACACGCACTACGCAGGGAATTAATATTTATTTTCTTAATGTAACTATATATTATCATATTAAATTATTTTTTTCAATACAATTTTTGAATTTTCACAAAGTATTTACAAAGTTAGCACTCTAAACTATTTTTCTTGATAGTCTTCCTGACTCTATACATCCTATTCCTATAAATTTATTGTTTTCATCATAAATTCTATAAAGTCCTTCTGGATTATTCAAAGAAAACTTTACTCCATTTAAAAACAATTGTAACTTTTTATCATTTAATTGTATTTCATTTTCTTTATATAGTTTAATAAAAAGTTTTTCTATTGTGATTAAATGTTTCTGTAAAAAATCATTATTATTTTTATTATCTTCTAATTCATCTAAGCTTATACTATCTGTTATATTGAAAATACCAACTTGAGTTCTATTTAGTTCCTTCATATAACCAACTGTTCCTAACTTTTCTGCAATGTCTTCACATAAAGACCTTATATATGTACCTTTAGAACATTTAACTTTAAATGAAATAGTTTGTTCTGTTTTGTTAATATCACTTAATTCTATACTGTATATTTCAATTTGTCTAGGCTCTACTTCAACTTTAATATTCTTCCTAGCATATTCATATAACTTTTTGCCTTTTATTTTTATAGCAGAATACATTGGAGGAACTTGTTCTTGTTTTCCAATAAAATGTTTTAAGCTATCTATAACATTATTCTCATCTAACATAGTATCTTTTACTTCACGTTTTTCTATAACTTGCCCCTCACTATCAGCAGTATCAGTCTTCTCTCCCAATTTCAAAACAACTTCATACTCTTTATCATGATTAATTAAATAATACGAAAGTTTTGTACCCTTACCAATTAAAATTGGTAAAAGGCCTGTTGCATTTGGATCAAGAGTTCCAGTATGACCAACTTTTTCATTAAAAACATGTTTTATCTTATTCACTACATCATGCGAAGTACATCCTTTTGGCTTATTAATTAATATGATTCCATCCATCTAACTTTCTCCTTTAGCATGGGACAAGGGGACGGTTCCTTTGTCCCAAAAATGGGACGAAAGAACCGTCCCCTCGTCCCGCTTTCTCCCTTTTATATAACTGCTTTTATTTGTCTTAATATTTTTTCTTTTGCCTGTTCTATTGTGCATTGCATTGTAACTCCTGCTGCATGGATATGTCCTCCTCCACCAAGTAACAAGCATACATCAGATACATTTACATATTCATTTGATCTCATAGAAATTTTGCAACCTTTATCTGTCTCACGAATAAATACAGAAACTTCCACTCCTTCAATATCTCTTCCAGTTTCTACAATTCCTTCATGATCTCCGCTTTCTGCGTTAACTTTTTCTTCATCTTCCTTTGTTATATATGTAAATGCTACTTTTCCATCTTCGAAAAATTCAAGTCTATTAGAAGCAATTCTATTAAGTTCAAAATTTGCTCTTGTTTTAGTTTGTAACACTTTTCTATAAATCTTTGAAACATTAATTCCTTTATTTAAAAGCCATGCCACAAATTCAAAAGTTTCTGCAGTAACCCCAGAATACTTAAAACCACCTGTATCTGTTATAATTCCTGCCAAAATGCAAGTACCTATTTCTTTAGTTACTTCTATTTTAAAATAGTTTAACAATACTATAAGAATTTGAGCACATGCTGGTGCGTCTGGGCTAACATAGTTAATGTCTCCAAACATAGTATTAGTACTATGATGGTCAATAGAAATCTTTACTTCTGCATTTTCAAAATAATTGGCAAATCCATTAAGCATCTTTATTGTAGCACAGTCTACTGAAATAGCTAAATCATATTTTTCTATATCTGCCCCTTTCTTTATTTCATCTGCTCCTGGTAAGAACTCGAAAGTTCTAGGAAATTCTGGTATAATCAAATCTGGATTTTTTCCCATATCTTTTAAGGCATTATATAATGCAAGACCAGAGCCAATAGCATCCCCATCAGGATTTTCATGAGTCAAAATTACTATGGAATTAGCCTTATTAATTTCATCTAAAATATTATCTAAAGTATTCATTAAATATCCTCTTTCTATAATTTATAGTTTACATCTTTAGTATTTATAACTTAGTATTTATGAATTATATAGTATTTATAATTAAATTCATTTTTTAGTATGTTTTCAAGCTATAATATTTATATTATAATTACATATTTTGATTTTTATCATCGTTGGAATTTTTATTTTCGTCTTGTTCCTCTTCGTTTGTCTCTTTTTGTATATTAAGCTCTTTTAAAATAGAATCAATTCTAGCACCATATTCAAGTGAATCATCAATTTCAAAAACAAGCTCAGGTGTAATTCTTAAATTTACTGTTTTAGCAAGTCTTGACCTAATAAATCCTGCAGATTCTTTTAATCCATCCATAGTCTTTTTTATATTTTTAGAATTATATATACTAACATATACTTTGGCATACTTAAAATCAGGAGTAATTTTTACTCTTGTAACACTAAGCATACCTGTAACATTACTATTTTTCAATTCATAATTAAGTACCTGATTAAGCTCTTTTTTAAGTTCTTCATTAATTCTATTTAATCTAGCTTCATTCTTAGGCATCTTTTTATCCTCCTCATATCTTTAGGAAATTTCTTGTTTATTTTTCTATTGCAATTCAAATTTGAAAAAGAATTGGTTTTTGGCTAGGCGTACGAGTTTGAAATTTATGAGGCGTACTTTCTGTACGTTGAATAAATTTCAAATGAAGTACAACAACGCCAAAACCAATTATCTTTCAAATTTACTATCTTTTTACTTCTTCCATAACATAAACTTCTATAATGTCTCCTTCTTTGATGTCGTTATATTTTTCTATTTGCATACCACATTCGAAGCCTTTTGTTACTTCTTTCACATCGTCTTTGAAACGTTTTAGTGATGCTAATTTTCCATCATGTATTACTACATTCTCACGTATTACTCTTACGCCAGCATTTCTTTCTACTTTTCCGTCTAATACATAGCATCCTGCAATTGTACCAATGCTTGATACTTTGAATGTCTGTCTTACTTCTACATTTCCTATTACTTTTTCTTCATATACTGGTGCTAGCATTCCTTTCATTGCTGCTTCTACATCTTCTATAGCATTGTATATTACTGAGTATTGTTTTATTTCAACTGCATCTTTTTCTGCCATATCCTTTGCTGTAGTTCCAGGACGTACATTGAATGCTATTATTATTGCTTTTGCTGCTTTTGCAAGTTGTACATCAGATTCTGTAACAGCTCCTACTGCAGAGTGGATTACTCTTACCTTAACTTCTTCGTTAGATAATTTTTCTAATGACTGTTTTAATGCTTGTGCTGTTCCTTGTACGTCTGCCTTTACAATTATATCTAATTGTTTTAAGTTTTCGCTTTCCATTTTTTCAAATAGATTACTTAAAGTCACTTTGCTTTGTTCAGCAATTGCTTCTTCTCTTTCTTGACGTTTTCTTCTTTCTATTAAATGTTTTGCCATTTTTTCATCTTTTACTTCATAGAAAGTATCTCCAGCTTGTGGAACATTTGTTAATCCCATTATTTCTACTGGTGTTGAAGGTCCTGCTTTTTTAATTTTTTGACCTTTGTCGTTCTTCATTGCTCTTATTCTTCCTATTGATGTACCTACAACAATTGTATCGCCTTCATCCAAAGTACCTCTTTGAACTAAAATTGATGCAATTGGTCCTTTGGCTTTATCTAATCTTGCTTCTATTACTGTACCTTTTGCTTGTTTTCTTGGATTAGCTTTAAGCTCTTTTACATCTGCCACTAATAGCACCATTTCTAGCAAGTTTTCTATGTTAATATGTTTCTTAGCAGATATTGGAACAAAAATAGTATCTCCGCCCCATTCTTCTGGAACCAATTCATATTCCATTAATTCTTGCTTAATTTTGTCTACATTTGCACCTGGTAAATCTATTTTATTTACAGCAACTATAATTG
Source organism: uncultured Clostridium sp. (assembly GCA_946500265.1). Classification (GTDB taxonomy): domain Bacteria; phylum Bacillota; class Clostridia; order TANB77; family CAG-508; genus CALXVA01. Next base: position 46,764 of record CAMMVE010000003.1, on the reverse strand, counting down.
GTATTTCTGCTGCTTTTGCATGGTTTATTGCCTCAACAGTTTGTGGCATTACACCATCATCTGCTGCTACTACTAATATTGCTATATCGGTAATTTGAGCACCTCTTGCTCTCATGCTAGTAAATGCCTCATGGCCTGGAGTATCTAAGAATGTGATTTCTCTACCATTTACATTTACTTTATAAGCACCTATATGTTGTGTAATTCCACCAGCTTCACCTTCTATTACATTTGTACTTCTAATTGCATCCAATAGTGATGTTTTTCCATGGTCTACGTGTCCCATTACAACAACTACTGGTGGTCTTGGTTCTAAGTCTTCTGGTGCATCTTCTGTATCGTCAAATAAGATGTCCTCTTCTTTTACTACTTCCTTTTTATTTGCTGTAATTCCAAATTCACTAGCCACTAAATATGCAGTATCAAAATCTACTGTATTATTTATAGTTGCCATTATTCCTAGGCTAAATAGCTTTTTAATTACTTCTGCAGTAGTCTTTTTCATTTCTGCTGCCAAATCTTTTACAGTAATATTTTCTGGAATAGTAATTTCTTTAAGCTCAAATATTTTTTGTTTGTTTCTTTCTTCTGTGTCTTTTGGTTTCTTTTTATTTCTTTTGCCTCTAGCTGTTGTCAAATCGTAATATTCAAGCATTCCATCTTCTTGGTCTCCAAACATGTTAGATAATCTATCAACTTGTTTTAATCCTTTTAATTTACCACTGTCAAATTCATCAAATTGATTATTTCTTCTTGATTTGTTAGCTTTTTTAGTATTTTTAGATTCATCATACTGACGACTTGCTTTTTGCTTATCAATAGCTTTACTACTATAATCTCTTTGATTTTCTTTTTCAACAATTTCAGTTGCCATAATATTTTTGATGTTTTTGTCAATTCCCTTTTCATCAAGTGGTCTTTTTCCATTAAATCTTCCACCTTGATTATTGTTTCTAAAATTGTTGCCATTTTTATTATTTTGATTATTTTGATTATTTCTAAAATTCTGGTTTCTATCATTTCCTTGATAATTATTATTTCTATATTGTCCATTTTTATTATTAGATCTATCAAAATTTTTATAATTATTTCTGTCTCCGTTTTGATTTCTCATATTGCCCTGAGTATTTCCCCTTACATTATGTTGTTGATTATTATAACTTGCATTATTATGCACTGGTATATCTCTTGTTCCTTTGCTTTGTATAGGATTTTGATCTGAAGTCTTTTGAGTTTCTACTTTTTTAGAGTCCACTTGACTTTCAACTAAATTTTTGCCATCATCTACACTTTCTTTTTTATTCTCTACTATGTTTTCCACTTTTCCTGCAGATGATTCTTCATTTTCTGCTACTACTTTTTCTGTAACAGTTTCTGTTTCAGTTTTATCCGAATCTACCTTAGCTGGCTCTGATTTAGGTTTAAGTCCAAATAGCTCGCTCACAGTAAGAGGTTTAGTTTGCTTGTTTCTATACACAATGTTATAGTCATTTCTGTTTGTTCTTTCTACAAAACCAACATCTTTTTTTCTGTTTTCACGACTTTTATTTAATTCCTTTTCTTTTTCTTCTTCTTCAGAAATTATAACTTCTCTTCTAATAATAACTGGAGTTTCGCTTTTCTTAGCATTAGAAGCAGTTTCTTTTTTGGTAGAATGATTTGCAGAATCAGATTTTTTTGTATTTTCAGCTTGTTTCTTTACATTAGAACCTGCTGTTTCTTTTTCAAGGTTTCCACCATTTGCTTGAGGTTTTAAATTTTCTTTAATTTTAGCTGCTTGACTATCATCAACAGCACTTAAATGGCTTGTTACTCCTATTCCCAAGTCATTTGCTATTTTTATTACCTCTTTACTAGTTAAACCTACTTCTTTTGCTATTTCATGTATTTTAATCTTACCCAATAGCTTCACCCCCACTAATTATTTTCGCAATTTCTTTTGCAAAGTTTTTATCCTTAATTCCTATTACTGCCTTATTAGTTTGACCAATTGATTTACTAATTGACTCAATATCTAGCACTTCAAAAATTGGTACTTTTCTTTCTTTACAAATATTATTAAAATTCATTTTTGTCCTTTCTGCTGCATCAGTCGCAATAATTATTAAATTAACCCTATTTTTATCTATTTCTTGTAAACAAGCTTCTGTTCCAAAAGTCAATTTGCCTGCTCTTCTTGCTAATCCTAACAAACCACAAATTTTGTTATTTATCAATAATTACACCTCTTAAATTTTCATAAATTTCATCTGGTATTTTCATTTCAAATGTTCTTTCCAGTCTTTTAGATTTAACTGCCTTTTCTAAGCACTCAGGGTTATCACATATATATGCTCCTCTACCATTTGCTTTTCCTGTTCTATCTATACTTATAACCCCATCTTTATTTTTTACAATTCTAATTAATTCATTTTTATTTTTTTGAGAATTACAACCTATGCACGTTCTTTGTGGTAAATTCTTCACTCCAAACCCTTCTTCCCTTATTTTATTCAGCTTGGCCGAGATTATTCTTCTTCATTTTGTTTTACTTCTTCTGGTATTTCTTCTATTTGTTCTGCTGTAGCTTGTTCGTCTCCTTGCTCTTCTTCGTTTAATTTAGCAAGCATTTCTCTAAATTGAGATTCGCTCTTAATATCTATTTTCCAATTTGTAAGTCTTGCTGCAAGTCTTGCATTTTGTCCAGCCTTTCCTATTGCTAATGATAATTGATCATCTCTTACAATAACTTGAGCAAATTTTTCTTCTGGTTTAACATCAACAGCCATAACTTCTGCTGGAAGTAATGCAGCTGAAATATATATTGCTGGATCTTCAGACCATTCAATTACATCAATTTTTTCTCCATTTAATTCGTTTATAATGTTTTGTATACGAATTCCTTTTTGTCCAACGCAAGAACCAACTGGATCAATATTCTCATTTGGTGAATATACTGCAACTTTACATCTGTTTCCTGGGTCTCTTGATACACCTTTAATTTCAATAACGCCCTCGTATATTTCAGGAATTTCAAGTTCAAATAGTTTCCTTACAAAATCGTTATGAGCTCTTGAAACAATAACCTGTGGTGCCCCTTTTGTTCCTTTTTCTACATTTAAAATATATGCTCTAATTTTATCATTTACTTTATATGTTTCTGTAGGTATTTGCTCCTTAACAGGCATTACTCCTTCAAGTTTTCCTAAGTCTAAAACAACTGTACCACCATCGGCTTTTTGAATTATTCCAGAAACTATTTCTCCTTTTCTGTCATTGAATTCATCAAACAAAACATTTCTTGATGCTTCTCTAATTTTTTGAACAATAACTTGCTTTGCTGTTTGTGCAGCAATTCTACCAAAGTTCTTTGGAACTTGTTCAATTTCTGCTTTGTCTCCAACTTGTAGATTTTTATTAATTGCTTTTGCGTCATCTAAGCATATTTGTAATTTGCTATTTTCTATATCTTCTGGTTTTTCTACTACATCTTTTTCTGCATAAACATGAATTTCTCCAGTTTCCTTGTCCATTGTAATTTTTACATTCTCTGCAGAATCAAAATTTCTTTTATATGCTGTAACCAAAGCTGTTTCTATAGCTTCTAATAAATAATCCTTTTTTATTCCTTTCTCTTTCTCTAATTCATCCATTGCTATAATTAATTCACTACTATCAATTGCTGGCACATTTGCCTTAGCTTTAGATACTTTTTTCATTTTCTATATCCTCCTCTTTTTTGTTTTCAAAGATTATTTTTATAAATATTTTCTATGAATTAAACTTTTACTCTTACTCTAAACTATCCCAGTCAAATACTGTTTTAATTTGTGAAATATTTTTTCTTTCAATATTAATTTGTTTTTCCTGGTTTGGATTTTCTTCCATTCGTTCCTTGTTGCCTTTTATATCTTTTTTATTATTCTGTTTTTTCTTTTTTTCGCAATAATTATCTAGAAGAACTTCTATTGTCATAGTTTCTTTATCAAAATCCTTTAGTACTCCAACTATTTCTTTTTGCTTTTTACCCATAATTTCTACAGGTTTAAATAAATTCACTTGCACTTCTTCTCCAATATTGTCTTGCAAATGTTTATCCTTACGTAAAACTTTCTCAAGGCCTGTAGATGAAACCTCCAAGAAATATTGTTCCTTAATGTAATCTGCTTCATCTAGTAAATCATTAATTTCATTATTAACCTTTTCGCAGTCATTCAAATCAATACTTCCATTTGGCTTTTCAATAAAAATCCTAAGATAGTAATCTTGCCCTTCTTTCACATATTGCACATCATATAGCGAATATCCAAGATTTTCTATACTATCTTTTACTAGAGTTTCTACTCTCTCTTCTATGTTTGCCATACTTTCTCCTTTTTATTCCTATTTACGTACAGAAGAGTGGAATTTGTTTCCACTCTTCTAATCTCATTATGCAATTACTATTATACTGCATATTTTTGCCAATTGCAAGCATTTTTTTGAAAATTTGAATATTTAAATGTTTTCTATTTCTTCTTGTGTTAATTCCGTTATTTCCTTAATTTCTTCAATTTTTATTCCTTTTTCTTTCAATTTTCTAGCTATTTTTAGTTTTTCACTTTTCTCCCCTTTAGCCTGACCTGCTTTTTCTCCCTCTTCTATTCCGTTCTTTATGAGCTAGTTCTATTGATGTATTATAGTCTATGATTGCTAACTTCCTTTTATATGCCTCTAATCTTTCGTTCTCATCTGCACTCATTTCGTCTAATTCTTCTACCACTTTCTCTATTGTTTTATTTTCTTCACTTGCCATTTTTACTTTTTCCTCCTCCCCCACTATCAGCCATAACCATTGTTCTAACTTACTACTAAGTCCTGGCTTACTTTTTATAAACTTCTTTAATTCTATATAATGTGCTTCTATCTTGTCTGTTAAGACTTCCTGCTCTTCTTTATATCCCATATCTACATATTTGCTTTGCTCTATATCTTCGAATTTCATATGTGCTACACTATGATATGTATTTCTCTTTAATAAGTCATCTCCCAATATGTTTATTGAGATAAATTTTTTCAACGCCACATAGCTTTGCCTTACTCTTATATCTTCCGCTATTAATCTTGAACCATATCCTATGTTCCTATCTACTAGTGTACTCACATTCGCTACCTGCATCTCAACATCTATTATTGTATCTTTGTCAATTTGCGCTCGTATATCTAATACTCCTAATCTCTCATCTACATAATTTTTAGATATTTCTGGATTTTTGACTTCTATCTTATTAATTTTTATATTTAATATTGCCTCTATAAATTCTTTTAGTTCTTCATTGTTTTCAGGTTTTGCGAATATTCTTTTAAAAACGTAGTCATTTTTCAAATCCAGTCTACTTTTGCTTTTTACAAATTCTGTTTCTTCTTCCATTTCCTTTACCTCCTTATTTTAGCAAATAATTTTATTCCTATCAATAGCTTTTATCAAATTACTTTTATTTTGAAGTTAATTATTACTTGTTTTATGGGATATTTTTAGATTAATTTTAAATTTGGCAAGTGAAAAATTTAGTTCTTTACTTTTTGAATTTTATATTCTAATTATATATTTTTTAAGATTCTTTTAATTTATTAATTTTTAAGAACATTAGAATTAAAAATATAGATTTTAATTTTTTTGAATATATGTGAATTAACTTTATAAAATATTATTTTGATATAAATTATTTTGAATTAATTATTCACCAGATTTAATTACGCTTATTTTATATCATGATTATGTATTAATTGCAAGTTTTTTCGTATGACAAAAATCTACAATTTTCGACTTCGATAACTATATTTTTCGTTTTATATCTTAATTATGTGCTTAGTATTCTTCAAAATCATATGATTTAACATAAAAAATCAATATGTAATATTTTTACACACTGATTTTTCATATATAATCTATTTGATAATCATAGTTACACGACTTGTAGTTCCTTCATTGTCAACTACGGATTTTCCCCATCTACATGATACCGGCATATCTATACCTGAAGGGAAATAGAATCCCCCTCTAGCATTTCGTATGTTTGTATCAAATGCCTCTTGTGTCCACTCTGCAGCATTTCCAGCTAAATCATATATGTTATTTGCTTTCCAATTTTCACTAAATCCTGACGTTAAAATTTCAGTCCCTGCCTTTTCTACATACCCCGAGTCTCCACTTTCATATCCATTTACTTGGTTATAATTACTATAATTTCCCCAACTACTTGAATCTTCATTTATTTGATTCTCCGTTTTCTCTCCTGTTTCTATCAGCCAGTCCATTACTTCATCCCATTGATTTCCATATATCATTTCAGTTTGAACATATTCCGTATTCACTAAATCGATACACATTTTCTTTAAATGATACCACTTAATTGTATAATCTGATCCGATAACTTTTTCTCCTTTTTGCACTGTTGGTTTCTCTATTGTTCCAGTTAATTCATACCTTCCTATATAAAATCCATTATATTTTTCTATACTTCTATATGTAGTTTGATATTCATTTACCAAACTCTGTGAATAATTTTTCAATACATCTAGTACATACGTTCCTGTTATCCCTAACACATTTTTTATCGGCTCTATTCCTGCATAGTCATATCCTATCGCTGCATCTCCAAATTCTGTATCAGGTATTATATCTGGTTCTCTTGAATTGACCGTACCTGGCTTACCAGCTATAAAAACACTACTATCTGTATTTCTAATCCTTAAATTACTGTATACATCTGTAGTTGTTGTTTCCTCATTTAATGTACTTTTACTTAATACAGTTCCTGGGGCGCTTGTATTATACATCTCTTCTAAACTTTCTTCATCTACTGGTATCCACACAAATTCATTTACTCCTGTTGTTGCTGCTCCATTATCTCCTTGCTTTATTACGAATCCATCATTTACACTTTTCTCTCCATCTATTATTGATGCTGTAAATCCCTTTGGCACTGGGACATATTGGTTGTCCTCTGACAGTACTGGTGTCACTTTTGTCAAATCCCAGTCCGATGGAACTTCTGGAGTTTCTGGTTCGTCTGCTCCCCCTCCTGTTACTCCATTTAACATTTCATCTAAATACGCTGTCGCATTTGCCATTGCTTGGTCAGTATATGCCGTATCATTTGCATACATATCTGCTGCTTGCTGTGCTCTTTTTATGATACCATCGTCTCCAAATGCCATATTTATTGTTACTGTCGCTAGTATTATTATGATTATTATTGTTATTACCAATGCTACTAATGTGATACCTCTTGTTCCGTAAAGTTCTTTTGATTTTTGCTTTTTTTCTGTAATTCCTTTCACTATTTCTGTTTTTTTCATTTTCTTTTTGTACCTCCGTTTTCTTAAAATTTTAATCTTTCTTTTATTATTATCTCTTTATTTTGTTTTTAATAAACTCACCAAAAAAACAGACTATCCGTTAGCATTAGAATTTCAAAAACTCCTAATACTTCTTGATAATCTGCTTTATTTGCACATATATTTATTGTTTCTATCTTTAATATATTTACTACTTTTTTTGCATCACAAAAAAAGCTAGTTTCTCTAAATTCTACTCTCTCTCTCTCTCTCTCTCTACAGTATCAATGGTTCTATGCATTCTCATTTTTTCTCCTTTGTATTTTTTTAATCCTTTTACTTTTTTTATCTTAGTATGCCTTTATTCTACCTTAACAGCATTTCTTTTTCAAGTAGTTTGCTTAAATTTGTTTTTGAAAAAAAAATAGATTTTTTATTTATTTACAAAATTTTCTTGAATTCGACATATTAATAATATACAATATATACGTAAAAATTTGGAAATTGGAGGAATGCCAAATATGAAGTTTAAAAATAAATTATATGACGCAGATAAAATAAATAACTTTAGAGAATTGGTTGCAAGATATTCCAAATTATATTCTGACAAAGTAGCTTTTGAATTCAAAAAAACTCCTAATGCAACTGAGCATGTAAAAATCACATATGCAGAGTTTATTGAAGATATTAAAGCTCTTGGCACATCATTAATTAATTTGGGATTAACTAAGAAAAAAGTTGCAATTATTTCTCCAAATAGATATGAATGGTGTGTTAGCTATCTTGCAATTACTACATCAGACATGATAGTTGTTCCACTTGATAGAGCTTTGCCAAACAATGAAATTGAAGATTTAATAATACGTAGTGAGGCTGAGGCAGTTATTTTTGATAAAAAATATGAAGAAGTATTTAAAAATTTAGCTACGAATAAAAAATCTAAATTGTCTCATTTTATTTGTATGGATAACTTAGATGAATTTGACAATTACTCAAACTTAATACATAAAGGACATTCGCTAATTTTAAATGGTGATACTAGATATGATAATGTAAAAATCGAAAACGATAAAATGTCTATAATGCTATTCACATCAGGAACTACATCAATATCAAAAGCAGTAGCACTTTCTCAGTCTAATATTTGTGAAGATATATACTCCTTAGCTCAAATGACTGATATTAGAAAAGAAGATACTTTCTTATCTTTTCTTCCTTTACATCATACATTTGAATCCACATGTACTTTTTTATATGGTACCTTTTCAGGTATAACCGTAGCATTTTGTGATGGTATAAAATACGTACAAAAAAATTTAAAAGAATTTAAAGTTACTGGTTTTGTATGTGTTCCTTTAATGCTAGAAATTATGTATAAAAAAATTAAAAAGGGTATTGAAGAGCAAGGTAAAACTAAGCTTGTAAATAGAATGACTAAAATATGCAATGGTCTATTAAAAGTAGGAATTGATATTAGAAGAAAAGTTTTCAAACAAGTTTTAGATAATCTTGGTGGAAAGATTAGAATTTTAATTGCTGGTGGAGCAGCAATGAGTAGAGATGCAATTCAAGGATTTTTAGATTTAGGCATAAATTTATTACAAGGATATGGATTAACAGAAACTTCTCCTGTTGTAGCAGGCGAAAACGATAAATTTAAAAGATGTGGTTCTGTAGGCTTTCCACTTCCTGGAATTAATGTAAAAATTGCAAATCCAGATAAAGATGGAATTGGTGAAATTGCTGTACAGTCTCCAACAGTAATGCTTGGGTATGTAAATAATCCAGAAGCAACAAAAGAGGTCATGAAAGATGACTGGTTTTATACTGGCGACTTAGGATATTTTGATAAAGATGGATTCTTATTTATAACTGGACGAAAGAAAGATGTAATAGTATTAAAGAATGGAAAAAATATTTTCCCAGAGGAACTAGAAATATTGGTAAATAAACTACCATATGTTTCAGAAAGCATGGTGTTTGGAAGACCTGAGCCTGATGGCGATTATAAAATTTGTGTTAAACTTGTATATAATCAAGAATATGTAGAGCAAAACTTCCCAGGAATTTCAAAAGAAGATTTATATAAGAAAGTTTGGGAAGATATAAAAATAAATGTAAATCATAAAATGCCAGCATATAAATATATACGTGAATTAATTTTGACAGAAACCCCACTTATAAAAACAACAACCCAAAAAGTAAAAAGACAAGAAGAATTAAAATTAATTTTGGGAAATGCTTAATATTGAACTTGAACAGAAGGGACACTCCAAAAAGTTCAAAAACTTGAACAAAAAGGAGTGTCCCTTCTGTTCAAAACTGAGACGAGGGGACTGTCCCCTTGTCTCAGTCATTGCTACACATATGCTTACGTGTCATTTCTAATAAGTTTAATTTTGAAAATCCTACTATTTGAGTTTTTGATCTATCTTTTTTCAAGTTTTCTCTAAGCAATTCTAATATTTTTTCTTCGTTTTCTTTGTTTTGCATGTCTATATAATCAATTATTATTATTCCTCCGATATCTCTTAATCGTAGTTGTCTTGCTATTTCTATTGTTGCTTCTTTATTTACTGTAAAAATTGTTTGTTCTAAGTCTTTTTTCCCCGTGTATTTTCCTGAATTTACATCAATTGCTGTTAATGCTTCTGTTTTATCTATTGTAATAAATCCTCCGCATTTTAACCATATTTTCCTATTTTCTAATTCTTCTAACTGATTTTTTATATTATACATGTCTAAAATATTAGCTTGCATTTCTAATTTTATAGTTTTGTTTGCCTCTTTCAGCCTTTTAGAAATTTCGTTATATTCTTTTTCGTCGTTTGTGCAAATTCGATATAAATCTTGATCCATCAAATCTGTGAGTAGTCTTTGTACCACATTTTCGCTTTTATAAATCATTTTTGGCTGTAAATTTTTTTGTTGTTTGGCTTTTTCAAAAGCTTGTTCTACATTTTTATATGTCTCTACAGTTCTTTTTATATCTGTAATAATTTCTTCTTTTTCTTTTCCCATAGCAGAGGTTCTTATTATAGCACCATATCCCTCTGGTATATTTTCTTTTACTATGCTAAGTAGTTTTTCTCTTTCTTCTTTGTTATCTATTTTTTGAGATAAAGTAATGAATTTTTCATTTGGAATTAGTACAATAAATCTTCCTGGTATGCTAATATGCATAGAAATTCTAGCACCTTTTTTGTTTGTGCTATCTTTTTTTACTTGTACCATAATTGGCATACCAACTTTAAGATAATCTTTTATATTATAGTTGCCAAAATTTTCATTTTTATTTCCAGTTACTTCGCTTATTTTTGGAACAACATCTCTAATATGTATAAATGTATTTTTCTCTTTCCCAATATTAACAAATGCTGCTTGCATTCCAGGAAGTATATTTTCTACAATTCCTAAAAAGATATTTCCTTCAAGCCTATCTCTTCCCGGATTTTCCTCATATTTTTCTATTAACTTTCCATTTTCTACTAATAATATTTTCTTATTTTCGTTGTCTACGTCTATTAATAACTCTTGCATTTTCTTCTATCCATTCTTATTTATTATTAAACTTATTCATTGTATTGTCTATTCCTTCTCGTATCCAACAGGATACTGCTTTAACTGCCAAATTTTGTCCTTCTTGAAGTTTGGCATATTCTTCAGCATCTATTCTGCCAATAACATAATTGATTCTGTCAAATTCATTAGCTGGTTTTCCAATTCCAACCCTAATTCGTGGAAAATCTTCTGAGCCAAGTTCATGAACCATTGATTTCATTCCATTATGTGAGCCAGGTCCTCCCTTTGCTCTTACTCTAATTGTTCCTATTTCTGTATCCATATCATCATAAATTACTATCAAGTTTTCCAAAGGTTCTTTATAGAATTCTACAAACTTTTTTACCGCTTCCCCACTATTATTCATATATGTTTGTGGTTTTATCAAAATCACTTTTTCACTTTGTATAATTCCAGTACCATATATAGCATTAAATTTGGTTTTATTAAGACTAATATCATTATCTTGTGCAATTTTATTAATCACATCAAATCCCATATTATGCCTTGTATTAGAATACTCAGGCTCTGGGTTTCCCAGTCCTACAATTATATACATTTTTTTCACCCTTTATCAATTTGTTACATTGAATAATATATATCCTCTAAACGCTTTTTACACATATCAATTTCTCTTTTTATTCTTGTGTTAATTTCTACTGTATCACTTTGCTTTTTTAATTCTAGCATATCTCTAATATTATCTACAGTGTCATAAATATTTTTTAAATTTAATGTTGTTGTCATACTATTTTTTCTTCCACTAATATAATGATGAACAGGGAAATCAGCTATTAAATATGAATTCGATTTCATCACTCCATTGTATACAAATAGCACATCATTTGTATATTTTATTTTTATACAAACCTAACTTTCTAAAATCTTCAGGTCCATATGCATTTGCACATAGTAAATATAAGTTTTCATTCTTTCTATACTTTAAATGTCTTCCATAAAATAATTTTAACTTGTCTAAATCGCATGCTGTTTTGAAAAATCCATCTGGAAATATAAAAACTCTTGCTCTATATCTGAAAATTAGCTTATCTTGTCTTAATCTTTCTTCTATCAAGTCATCTGTAGTTGAACCTATTATTACAACATCACTTTCATTTGCTAGCTTTTTAGCATATTTCCATGTTTGTGCATCTTTATATGCTTTTACAACAAAATCGTATTCATTATCTAGGTCCTTAAATCCTAATTTTAATCTCCAGTCAAATATTTTTACAGTTGAAATAAATTTGAAATCGTCTCCTAGTCTTTTTTGCATTTCTAAGCAAAATGGAACTTGATGATGTGTTAAAAAGTTAGAAATAAATACAACTTTCATGGCCATCTCCTTTTATTCTCTTTGTGCTACTTCTAGCGCTCCATAGAATTCTTTACTAATTTTTTCATATATCTCTCTATCCAATTTTTCCTCCGCAATTTTTGCTTTTTCTTCAAACTTGTTTTTTATAAATTCATATACCTTGCTTTTATCTTGAATATCTTTTGATCTACTTGTTTTTTGTGTTAACTCTATTCCATATCCTAAATATCTGATTAATATCTTTTGAATTAACTCATCATTGTTCTTATCTTTAAAGAAATCATATACTTCATCATAAACATCTAAAGTATCGTGAACTCTTCTTTCTTTAAAACTAGCTCGCATAATGCTTTCTTCACTTTGTACATATGCATACATTATGTCTGATGTTGATACTACTTTTTTGCTATTATATATAAGTTTGTACATAATAAACTCATCATCTATTATACGATTTACTGGAAATTTTGCATTTTCGAATAATTCTTTTCTGTATAATTTATTAGTTACAATTACTGAATTAATATATTCTCCTTCATCTTCCCCATAGAGTACCAATAACTTCTCCATGTTTGTCAATTCTTTTTGTTCTCCAGTATTTGTAAACACTTCTTCAACATATGACCTTACTCTTTTATAATGTCCTTCTGCTATATCCGAGTTAGTTTCTGTAATCATCTTATATAATCTTGAAAAGTATCCCTCACAAATATAATCATCTGCATCTATTAAGGCAATGAATGTTCCTTGTGCTTTACTTATTCCTGTATTTCTGGCACTTCCAGCTCCTCTGTTTTCTGTTGTTGTTAATTTAATTCTGCTATCCATTTTTACGTATTTTTCGCAGATTTCCTTTGTATTATCTGTTGAGCCATCATTAATAATTATTATCTCCATGTCTTTAAAATCCTGCGATATAATACTTTGAATACATTTTTCAATATACTTTCCTGCATTATAAGCAGGTATTACTACACTTATGCAAGGTATTTTTTCCATAACTTTCCTCCTAATTAAAGTTTTATTAGACTAGCAATATATTTTGCTAATAATTTATTATACAAACTTAAATAACAATAAAATTAACTATTTTTCTGTTTTTATAGTTTTTAGTTTGTTCCAAACTTCATTAGTCTTAATCATTTCGTTATAATGTTTTTTTACATTTTTATCGTATTTATCCAAATCATCTAAAAGAACAGTAAAGTCAGAATTATCAAATAATTTGTTAACTTCTGGTATTCCACACTCTAGTTTGCTTCGAGTTTCCTTAATTTTTTCAGCATAATTTTCTTTATCAGATACATATTCTAATAAAGGCTTATACCTAATCCAACCTCTAGAAGCTTTGAAAAATCTCTGTTCTATTTGTTCTTCCGATGATCTTATTTTTCGCAATGTTTTAGGATATTTCTGTCTTGCAATATTTGTGTATTTTAAAAATCCATCATGGAAGTGATATACTGGCACTTTTATAACTTTTGAATTTATCAGTTGTGTTGAAAAGAAAGTATCTTCTCCTCTTGCATCTTCTGGATTATAGAATGCAGGAATTTTTGATAAGTGGTTAAGATTCAAACATAATGTTGAACCTGCAACCCATTTTCCAGCGCCTGCTTTCTTTATTTCATATGCTCCAATACCATTAGCTAAATCTTTGTCAGCATATGTAATTCCATTATATTTCTTAAATTTTTCTTTTATTGAATCCCAAGAAATAATATCATTTCCAAGTGCTTCTATATAGTATTTAAACTTTTCTTCGTCAACATCTTCATCAAGCTCAACATATGGAATTGGAGAAATATATCCACAATGATATCCAATTGTAACATCAGCATCTTTTATGTATTTTAGGTGCATTGCAATGTTATCTTGCTCTTTCCATATAACATCATTTGAGCCTTCTTCTTTAATACATGCAACTGGGTATTCATCATCATCCCAGAATAATAAATAATCCATTTTCGCCTTTTTAGCATAGTACATTAAAGTATTTCTACCTTTTGCATGTCCATGACCGAAGTACAACTCTGACTCTTGCTTTGTAAGAATTTCTTGTCCTATTAATCTTTTTTTCTCTTCTTCAATATCTTCTGGAGTAATATATTGAACTTTTATATCTTTATATACATTTGGAATTACTCCATAAAAATCAATTCTTGTAGTAAATTGATAGCCTAAATCAAATAAAATAAATATTGTAATATTTACTTTTTTCTCACTATCTTTAAATTGGTTTATTAATCTTTCGTATGTACTATTAATTACCTTACAGACATTTGGTCTACCTGTAACAAATCCTATGCCAAAATTTATAGTGTCTCTCATTTATCTTTCTCCTTTAGATAATGCTATTTCATTATCTGTTATTAATACTTTTAGCTGATTTAGTATATCATATTTTAATTTTTATGTCAAATTTTGTTTTTACTGGGAGAGTAAGGTTCTAAGCACATTCTTCTTTTGTGGAACGGAGAGAAAAAACAAGAATATTTTATAGAGAACAAAAATGCAAAATTACTATTTGATGGTTAAGATGAATCAAATAGTAATTTTGCATATTCTATTAACTTCAAAATAAAAATCATATATTTTTTAAAAGAATTTTTCTAATTTGTATTCTTTGTCTAATTTATCATTTAAATATAAATTAGCAATAATTTCAAGCTCCTTAAGCGCTTGCTCTGATAAGTTGAATGAAAAAAGTTTTTTAGGAGGTGCCATTATTATATATTTTATAGCATTTACAGTAGCCTCACAAACTTCTAAAGCTCCCTTGTCTGCTCTGCTACATGCATCACATTTTAGGCCACTATCTTTAAAGCTAAAGTGATTTAATATGCTGTCTGTCTTCTTACAATTGGCACATCTATCAATAATAGGTGTAAATCCTAGTAAACTCATTAATTTGATTTTAAAAATGGAAATTACTAAATCCATGTTTTTATCTGTTTCAGATAATACATAAAGAGTATTCAAAAATAACTGCAAAATTTTATATGTATTTTGGTTTTCATCAGTAACATCGTTAATTATTTTGGTAATATGTGCAGCATATTGAAGCTTGTCTATATCCGTTCTAAGATTATAGAAAACTTCGGTAACTTCACATGAGTTAATATGATAAGTACTGACACCTTGATAAATAAGATATTCACCAAAGCATAAATATTGAGTAGCTGCCATAAGCTGACTTTTCGGTCTTCTTGCGCCTTTGGCAGCACACCCGATTTTACCATTTGGAGTCAAAATAGTGACCATTTTATCAAAGTCGCTCATATTGTTCTCCGCTATTACTATTCCCTTCACCTTTATTAAACCCATTTTGTTTTTCCGCCTCTACCATATTTTTATAAGCTATATTATTATTTTCTATAATATTTTCACCTTTTGCTATATCTTTATTTGCATCTAGTCCCATACTTTTTTCGACATTTTCTACCTCTACTAATTCTAGAAAAGTATTAATATCTCCTGTGTTTTTAAATGTGTTCCAGGCTAACTTTTTAATCAAATTAATCATCTCCATTCATAAAGCAGTAAGGCAATAATATAAACAAATATATTTTGTTTGTTATATCATGAATTTTATAAATACTATAAAATTTCATTTTGCCTATTTCTTCTTTATCCTTATCATTAGCTTTTTTTTAAGAAATATACCGATTTTTTATCTAAATTTTAACGACGTAATGCGAAGTTTATTTTTAAAATGCCTTGAAAGGTTTGATAAACTTATCACTATTAATCCAATCCTCTCTAACCTTTACCCATAACTTCAAATTTATTTTTATACCTAACATTCTTTCTAAATCTTCTCTTGCATACGTTCCTATTTTCTTTAGCATGCTACCATTTTTCCCTATAATTATGCCTTTATGAGATTCTCTCAAGCAATAAATAGTAGCTTCTATGTTATAAAATTTTTCATTTTCCATGGTTTTACGCATTTTCATTTTATCTACTTCAACTAAAATTCCATGAGGTACTTCGTCATTTAAAAGTTTTAACGCTTTTTCTCTAATAGTCTCCTGTACTAAATCTCTTGTAGTTTGGTCAGTATATTCTTCTATATTATAATATGCTGGACCTTCTTTAAGGTTATTTTCAATTTCATCCAAAATCACATTTATATTTGTATTTTTTACTGTAGAAACTGGGATTATACTCGCGAAGTCATACTCTTTGCTAAATAAATCAATTAAACTAGCAACTTGTGCTTTATCTACTAAATCAATTTTATTGATAACCAATATTGTCTTTTTATTAGCTTCTTTTATCTTGTCTAAAATCATTCTGTCGCCTTTGCCAATATTCTCAGAAGTGGCTTCAACTACAAAAATTACAACATCAACATCTTTAGACACTTCAAAAGCATTTTCAACCATTACATTTCCAAGTTTAGACTTTGGTTTGTGAATGCCAGGAGTATCAATAAAAATAATTTGTGAATTTGGTCTATTAACAATAGCCCTTATTACAGTTCTGGTAGTTTGAGGTTTGTTCGCAATTGCGGCAACTTTTTCTCCAACCAAACTATTAATTATACTCGATTTTCCTACATTTGTTCTACCTAATATAGAAACAAAACCGGACTTAAATTTTTTCTCGTTTTCCATATATTGCTCCTTTGTTGCTTCAGGGACAGGACCACAGTCACCAATTTAGCACTTTGGTAACAGGTCTCCAGCCGACATTTTGTCGGCAAGGGATAGGTCTCCGAATGACATACTATCTTTATATTTTATCTATATATCTTCAAATTGCATATTTATTATACTTTTACTTAATCATATTTTTTGTAGAAATATGCAAATAAATTCTACTAATTTTTCGCCAATTTTTTCTTGACTTCTTGCAAACTAAAATAGAATATCTAGCTTTTATTCTTGGTTATTTATATCATATTTTGCCCAAGCTATTGCTCCCCATGGTGCTCCTTCTATAGTATTTGGCTCTTTATCTATACGTACATGCATTAATTACCATTAACACTTTTTTACAACTTTTCTATTTCTTCTTTACTTAATCCGGTTAATTCAATTATTTCATTTATATCTTTTCCTTTGCCTTTCATTTTCTTCGCAATTTCTCTATATCCTTGCCCTATTCCTTGCTCTAGTCCCTGTTTCATTCCTTGCTTTATTCCATCTTCTAACCCATTAATATAACCTGTATATTCAGCTTCTCTTTCATCCATTAGTGCCTTTTGTCTTAATTCTGCCATCCTTCTTACTTTCTCATCCTTACTCATTTTGTCTAGTTTCTCTCTTGCTTCTTTCATATTCTCATTCTTTTTCATATACCCCTGCACCTCTTTGCTTTCCGGATTCTCCAAGAATTTTAGGCATTCTATTAGCTTTTCGTCTCTTGCTTGTTTCTCCTTATACATTTTTGGTACTTCAATTATATTAAACTCTAAATCCTCTGTCAATACTATTTTTCGCCTTTCTTCCTCTATTATTTTCCATCTGCTATGTACTCCTAATTCTCTCAATTTATCAAATTCAAAATTTGCTATTAGTACTACTATTGTCCTTTTTAGTTCTTTATACTCCTCTTTTTTGCCTATTTCTTTTGCATACTGCCTTGCCCAGTAATATAACATCCTCTTTATCATATTCTTTTTGTCTGCCATTTGCATTTCTACATTGCAAAATTCATTGTCATTTATTTTTGCTAACACATCTACTATACCCATTTTCCCTTTGGGTAACTCTCTTCGTAATACTATATTTTGATCTAAACTTATTGTTTCTATTTTTTCTTTTAATATTGCACTTAAAAAATCTTGTGTTATCTTCTCACTCCCCACCTCTCCAAATAACATTTGAAATACTACATCTATCATCGGTGATAATATTTCTTCCTTCTTTATTTCTTTTGATTTGTTTTGTTCCATACACAATTCCTCCTAAAATTTATTTAACAATTAAATCTTGTGTACATTGTATATTTTTTATTTTTCTCTTGGTTTTTTGTTGAGATTTTGTTTAAATTAAATATATTAAATTAATCATTTGGATTTTATTTGATTGAAAACTAATGAAATATTAAGATATATTAACAAATAATAATAAAAATTTATATGTATTTGTATGCAGAATATTTTAATTAATCAAGATTTCAATTTTAATATATTGAACTAATTATATTATTGAGTAAAAAATAGATACTATTAAACTATTTCATAAAGTAATAATTTGAATTGCACATTAGACCTAATCATTATGTTTATATTTATATCACAAATATAGGTCGAAATCAATCATAACTTTTCGACATTTTATGATATATTTCGACCTTTGTATAACTTTGGAGTAAGCAATTCCTTATTATATTATCGTGTTCTTGCATTTTTATACTTTTTCTGCTATATGAGTACTGTGCTCATTTATTCTTCCGGTCTTAGCCACTCTACTGCTCTATCCCAGCTTATAGCTCCCCATGGTGCTCCTTCTATAGTGTTTGGAGCTTTATCTATACGTATATGCATTAAGTTTGTTGAATTTTTAAACGCATCTGATGCTATTTTATCTACACTGTTTGGTATAAATATTTCTGTTAATCTTGTACAAGAATTAAAAGAAGTTCCTATTTCTTTCAAGCCTTCTGGCAATATTATTTCTGTCATTTTCCCCATATAATGAAATACTCTGTCTCCTATTTTAGTCACCCCATCTTTTACTGTATAACTACCCTGAATATCATGTAATATAGAAATTAGCTCTGTCTTGTCTTTATTATATATTTCATTATTTTCAATACTGTAATTTGGATTTGCTTCATCAATAACTACTGTTCCACTATAGTTTTTAAATTTAAAAATTGGATTTATAGATGATACATTTGGTCCTATATATACATTCTTTAACTTTGTGCAGTCTCTTAGTGCTTGACCACCTATGCTAGTTACTGAATTAGGAAATGTTATATTCTCTAAATTAGGTGCACACTTAAATGCGTAATCATATACTTTTACTATGCTACTTGCTAAATTTACTTCTGTATCTTTTGTAAAACATAACATTAATTCTGTTTTATCTGTATTGTATAAGCATTCATTTTCAACAACAAAATTTGTATTTCCTTCAATAATTTCTATATTTGATATACTTTTTGGAAGAATTTCTATCAAATAAATCTTTTCTAAACTCTTAGGTATAATTATTGTTTGTATATTAGTATATTGACTAATATCATTTTTAAATTCTCTAATTCCATCTGGTATACTAAATGTGGTTATATTATTTAATGCTGAACTTGATATGAATATAATGTCATTGCTTTCTATATCTAATAATATTCCATTTTCTTTATTATAACTATATTTCGTATTTTCTTTCGCTATTTCTATATTTATTAAATTTATGCAATTATCAAATGCATTATATGTTATATCTTTTAAATTCATAGGCAAATAGATATTATTTAATTTTGTACAACCAGCAAAAGCAGCAGCTTCTATTTTTTGTAAACTATCTGATAATTTTAAATTTGTCAAATTGTCACAACTATAAAATGTATAGTTTTCTATTATCTGTATTTGATTTGGTATTGATATATTGTCTAAAACATCACATTCCATAAAAGCTTGATTTTTTATAGTTTTTATGCTGTTGGGTAAACTTATATTTGTAAGGTTTTCACACCTATAAAATGCACTTGTACCTATTATTTCTACACCTTCTTGTAATATCACTCTTTCTAAATCCGCATTATTTCTAAAAGCATCTTGTCCTATCTCTTTTACTGTTCCTGGTATTATTATTGTCTTTAAGCCACTTAAGTTTGCAAATGCTCCATTTCCTATCTTCGTTACTCCATCCGGTATTGTTAATGTCCCTGTGCTATCCATTAGTGCTAAGTTTGCTCCATCTGACTTTAGTTCTCCATCTATTATTATGTATGGATTTACTTGTATTCCCATACTTTGTGCTACTTTTATTTCTTCCATATCTTGTGAATTTATTAGTAGCTCTCCTTTTATTATTTCTAATTTACCTGCAAAACTACTTCCTCTTAAACTTGTTATTACATCATATATTGTTCCTTCTGTTACTATTCCATCATCTGTTACATAACTTAAGTTTCCTTCTCCTGCTGTTATACTCTCTGCACTAAATCCTTCTTCTGAGATTTGTTTATTTGCTTTATATAGCCCTAGTTCTTCTTGAAATGTTGATAATTCTGCCATGTATTTTGCTTGGTTTGCCTTCGTTATTATTCCATCTTCTCCGAATGTAAAGTTTAGTGTTACCGTCGCTAGAATTATTATAATTATTACCGTTATTACTAATGCAACTAATGTTATACCATTGTCTTTTTCTGATTTTTCTATATCATTACTTTTTATTTTTATTAACATTTTCTTACCTCCTGAAATTTATATTGTTCTTTTCAAGAGGTCAATAAAACAGACTATCCTGCAATAATGGTTGCTTTGTATCTGTCAACTTAAATATTGCAAAATAATCTGTTTTATTTATATACTCATATTTATTTTTTATTTCTACTTTATTTTGTGCATCACAAATAAAGCTTAATTTCTCTAAATTATGCTCTCTCTCTCTCTCTCTCTCTTACAATATCAACGGTTTGCTGGTTTTTCATTTTTTTCATTCTCCTTCGTTTTTTACTCTTATGCTTATCGTTATTTAATACGCAATATGCTGTTTAAAATTTACTCTTTTTGCTATATATCCTTCTTTTATATTAACTTTTTCTATTTTACCTTATTAGCATCTATTTTTCAAGTATATATTTTATTTTTTTACATCTTCACGGAATAACTTTATATATTATAACTTATAACTTCCAACCATTAACAATAAAATCTTACTTCTTGCTCTGGGTTTTGTGTTGTCTTTCCTTTTGAAATGTGTATATGAATAGGCTCATTATTCTCATTTGACCAAAAATAAATTTTATAACCGTAAAATTTCTAGTATATTAGGCACTAAGAATCCCTCCTTGTCTAGCCCATCTATAAAAAGATGGCAAACCTCTTTCTACTATCGCTCTAAACATTTCTATTTCTTCATCTGTATAGTATTTTACAACTTGGAAGTTCAAACCTAACACTATCAAATCCATTGTCAGTTAGTCTTTCAAAATGTACATGTATAATTTCTTCTCCATTTTTATATTTATACTATTAGTTAATCAAATTTATTAAACATACTTGTCCGCTATTTCGTTGAAACTAATCTTTATATACTCATTAGTATATCATAATTTTTTTTAAATTACTATATTAAAGCTATTTATCAAATCACATTTTGGGACAAGTAACGGATTTTTTAATTTATTTGTTAGTTTGATGCTAACAAAAAATTGGTAGAGGAGCTAATTCTCCACCAATTTTTCATTTATTTTTTTAATATTTTGTAGGCAATTTTCTTTTGCATAATATTTTTGAATCAGCCTTTTATTTACTCTAAAACTAATCTTATCTTAGCCACTCTACTATTCTATCTCCTCTTATTGCTCCCCATGGCGAGCCTGCTATACTTCCAGGCTCTTTGTCTATTTGGATTTGAGTTAGATTTGCTGCATTTAGAAAAGCATTACTTTCTATCGTGTCTACACTGTTTGGTATATATATTGTAGTTAATCCACTATTTTGGAAAGAACTTCCTATTTCTTTTAATCCATCTGGTAGTACTATCGAAGTCATATTTGTTCTATAATGTAATGCATTATCTCCTATTTTTGTCACTCCTTCTTTTACAATGTATTGCCCATTAATTTCATACAAGACTGCTATTAATTCGGTTTTATCCTTGTTATATATCTCATTATCTTCTATAGTGTAGTTTGGGTTATTTGCATCTATTGTTACTTCTCCATAATAATTATTCCATTTAAATAGTGGATGTATATATGTTACATTTGGCCCTATATTTATATTTTCCAAACTTGTAAGGCCAGGTGTGAATACTTGAGCTCCTATAGTGGTAACAGCATCTGGGAAATTCACTTGTCCTATGTTAGGTGCTTGTTTAAATGAAAAATCGTTTACTGTTGTTAATGTATCTGCTAGTTTTACTGTTGAATCTTTTGTAAAGCACATAATTAAATTGGTTTTATCTTTATTATATAAGCACTCATTTTCCTCTGTAAAATAATTGTTACCTTCTGCCACTTCTACATTACTTATTGTTAATGGGAATATTTCCGCAGTTCCTATTCTTTCTAAACTTGTTGGTATTATTATGGTTGTTATATTTCTATATTCACTTATGTCTGTAGTAAAACTTGTTACTCCTTGTGGTATGTTTAAAGTGTTTGTGCTTCTTAAAATTGCAGCAGATATAAATACAATATTTGTTCCATCTGTTGTTATTAACATTCCACTTGCCTCATCATATTTATAATGTTGATTACCACTTGCCACTTCTATATTGTTTAAACTTGTACAGTTCATAAATGCGGTACTATTTATGCTATTTACGCTCCCTGGTATATATATTTCTTCTAAACTAGTACAATTTTGAAAAGACCAACCACCTATTGTTTGTAGTCCATCTGGTAATTCTATATTTGTCAAACTAGTACAATAATAAAAAGTATAAGCATTTATTATTTCTATCTTCGATGGTATTATTATATTATTTATACTACTGCATCTAAAAAATGCACCCGCGCCTATCTCTATCAAGCTCTCTGGTAATTCTACATTTTTTAGGTTACCACATTCTTGAAAAGCTCTATATCCTATTACTTCCACTCCTTCTTGTAAAATCACATTCTCTAAATCTGCATTATTTCTAAATGCATTTTGCCTTATTTCTTTTACTGTCCCTGGTATTATTATTGTTTTTAATCCACTTAAATCTGCAAATGCTCCCTCTCCTATTGCTGTTACTCCATCTGGTATTGTTAGTGTTCCAGAACTATCCATTAGTGCTAGGTTTGCTCCATCTGACTTTAGTTCTCCATCTACTATTATATATGGATTTACTTGTATTCCCATACTTTGTGCTACTCTTATCTCCTCCATATCTTGTGAGTTTATTAGTAGCTCTCCTTTTATTATCTCCATTTTGCCTGCAAAACTACTTCCTCTTAAACTTGTTATTACATCATATATTGTTCCTTCTGTTACTATTCCATCATCTGTTACATAACTTAAGTTTCCTTCTCCTGCTGTTATACTCTCTGCACTAAATCCTTCTTCTGAGATTTGTTTATTTGCTTTATATAGCCCTAGTTCTTCTTGAAATGTTGATAATTCTGCCATGTATTTTGCTTGGTTTGCCTTCGTTATTATTCCATCTTCTCCGAATGTAAAGTTTAGTGTTACCGTCGCTAGAATTATTATAATTATTACCGTTATTACTAATGCAACTAATGTTATACCATTGTCTTTTTCTGATTTTTCTATATCATTACTTTTTATTTTTATTAACATTTTCTTACCTCCTGAAATTTGTATTGTTCTTTTCAAAAGGTCAATAAAACAGACTATCCTGCAATAATAGTTGCTTTGTAACTATCAACTCAAATATTGCAAAATAATCTGTTTTATTTATGCTCTCATATCTATTTTTTATTTCTATTTTATTTTGTGCACAACAAATAAAGCTTAATTTTTCTAAATTACTCTCTCTCTCTCTCTCTCTCTTACAGTATCAACGGTTCTGGCGTTTCTATTTCTTTTCATGTGTCTTTTCTCCTTTTCCATTATACTCGTCTTATGTTTTATTTTTTTGTATTATTTTTTGCCCTATTATTTTGTATTTCAATTATTTGACTTTAGGCTATATGATTCTTGATATGTTCTTATTTTACATTATTGCTGTTTGTTTTTCAAGTACTTTTCTGTTTTTTAATCAAAAAAATTACTAGATAAAGGTCTTGCGGTAAAATTCTTTTTTAAAGCCATTATCTAGTAATCAAAAAATATGTGAAAAATTGTTTTTAACTCCGTCCCTAAAAACAAATCCCTATATTCTATATTCTTCCATTGGAGTGTAATGCGTATGGAAAAGTTCGTGTGCTCTATGCTCTCCTGGTTTTCCTATATAGTCTTTGTAAATTTGCTTTAATACTGGATTTTCATGTGATTTTCTTATTGTGCTTCTTTCGTCTATAGAGTACATTGCTTCTGCTCTTTTTCCGGCTACATCAACTGTCATTCTGATTTTAGAGCTTTTTATTGGTTGTCCTCCTCCCATTATGCATCCTCCTGGACATGCCATTACTTCTACAAAACTGTAATCTGCTGTTCCATTTTTTATTTCTTCCATTATTCTTCTAGCATTGCCAAGTCCATGAGCTACTGCCACTTTTACATCTTTGTCTCCTATTTTTACAGTTGCTTTTTTTATTCCCTTTGCTCCTCTTATTTCTTCGAATTCTAGTTTTTCTAATTCTTTTCCTGTTATAAGTTCATATGCTGTGCGAAGTGCCGCTTCCATAACTCCGCCAGTCACTCCAAATATTGCTGCTGCTCCTGTTGCTTCTCCCATAGGACTGTCAAATGTTTCATCTTCTAATTTATCAAATTCGATATTTGCTTGTTTAATCATTCTTGCAAGTTCTCTTGTTGTAATAACGCTATCTATATCTCTTTTGCCATCCACTTCCATTTCTTCTCTTTTACTTTCATATTTTTTAGCAATACATGGCATTACTGAAACCACATAAATCTTGCTTGGATCAATATGATTCTTTTCTGCATAATATGATTTTATAATTGCTCCAAACATTTGATGTGGTGATTTACAACTAGATAGATGTGGTAAATTTTCTGGATATTCCATTTCCGCAAAACGTACCCATCCAGGGCAACAAGATGTAGTCATTGGTAAATTATCATTTTCTTTAAATCTTTTAACAAATTCTGTTGCTTCTTCCATAATAGTAAAATCAGCACCAGTATTTGTATCAAATACTTTATCAAAGCCTAAATGTTTTAGTGCAGAAACCATCTTTCCTGTAACATTTGTACCTATTTCCATTCCAAACTCTTCTCCAAGAGCCACTCTAACAGATGGGGCTGTTTGTACAACTACATATGTATCTGGGTCTTTTAATTTTGCCCATACATCATTAATATTCTCTTTTTCATGAAGTGCACCTGTTGGACAAGATTCAATACATTGACCACAAAATGTGCAATTAACATCATTCAAACTGTGGTCATAAGTTGTGGAAATACAAGACTCAAATCCTCTTTCAATACAGTCGATAGCTCCAATATTTTGCACATTTTTGCAAGTTGCAACACATCTTCTACATAAAATACATTTGTTAAAATCTCTAACTAT
The DNA here is from genome assembly GCA_946500265.1 of uncultured Clostridium sp. Lineage (GTDB taxonomy): Bacteria > Bacillota > Clostridia > TANB77 > CAG-508 > CALXVA01. Next base: position 21,306 of record CAMMVE010000003.1, on the reverse strand, counting down.
TGAAGGAGATTTGTCATCAATTTTATGCTCTGTTCTCTCCCCTTGAAATTCGATATCTAGTACATTGAACTTAATAGCCAAATCTTGAAGTTCACAATTACCAGAACGTGTACAAGTCAAACAGTCTTTAGAATGGTTAGAAATTATTAAATCCAAAATCATATGTCTTGCTTCAAGAACATTAGGAGTATGAGTATGAACTACCATTCCCTCCTCTACAGTTTGAATGCATGAAGTAGCGAATCCTCTTCTTCCCTCTACTTCAACAATGCACATTCTGCAATCTCCAACTTCGTTAATATCTTTCAAAAAGCACAATGTTGGAATATCAATTCCTGCTTGTTTTGCTGCATCTAATATAGTTGTACCTTCTGGTACGCATACCTTTTTACCATCAATTTTTAAATTAACCATTACTTCCTCCTTTTGTCGCTTTAGGGACAGGTCTCACGCCGACATTTTGTCGCTTCGGGGACATGTCTTCAATTCACGATTTACACATTCTTATTTCTAATATATGATTTATCAAATTCTTCACTTAACATATCCATGATTAACTTGTCATAATATTTTCCATTTAGGAAAATAGTTTTTCTTGTCCTTCCCATCTCTTTAAATCCACATTTTTTATAACAAGCTATGCCTCTATCATTAAATTCTGCCACTTCCAAATTAATATTTCTAAAGTTTAAATAATTAAATCCATAGTCTAAAATCAAATTTATAGCCTCTGTTCCATAGCCTTTTTCTCTGTTTTCTTTCTCGCCAATCATAATTCCTAGAGTAGCTACTCTATTTATATAATCAATATTATCAAATCCAATTGTTCCTATCATTTCATCATTTTCCAACTTTACTATAACAAAATTAACACTGTTGTTCTTTTTAGATGATAAATATTCCTTTTCTCCTTCTATATCCATTACATTGGTGCTTCTGCCGGTATAGTCTGTCACTTCAAAATCATTTAGCCATTTTACAAATATTTCTGCATCTTCTACATTTCTTGGAGATAAATATATTCTATCTCCTATTAATTTTTTGAAGTATTTCATATCTTATCACTTCCTCGCATAATAGTATATTTATAAAAACTTTATAATAATATTCTTTTTTATATCATTGGGATTGCATATTTTCACTATCATTTTATAGTATTTTCTTCGTCTGTCCTTATTTTTCAAAAACTATGGATTGCATTGGAGCAAAACTTGTTATATATAATCCTCTAGATTCATTATTTAAATAAATTGGTATTTCAGTATTATAGTCGCAAGTTTTTAAATTCCCATTGATTTTTACAATTACTTGATTATCTTCTATACTAATAATTTCTAAATGACAATTTAATAAATTAACTTTATCTCCTTCATTAACATAATAAATTTTTCCTTCTTCATCAATAACCTTAATACTATTAATTCTATTAATAATAAATATTATTCCTATAATAAGAATTAATACAATAACTACAATAATCCATATTTTTTTCTTTTTCATTTTTCCTCCCTAAATCTCATAATGTCAAGTGTAGCACTTTTATTAATTTGATTTATATGCTCGAATCCAACAGTTCCAATCATCTCATCATTTTCTAGCTTCAGAATCACAAATAGCATACTATTATTTTTTCTTGTCGGCTGGAGACCTGTCCCCGAAGCGACACTACCCAATTGCGTGGAATGGGCATGAACGAATACATGTTGTACATTTTATACATTTGTCTTGGTTTATGTGTCTTTTTTCTCTGCCTTCTCCCTCAATTGCATTTACTGGACAATTTTTCTGGCATAATCCACATGCTTTACACTTTTCTTCGTCTATTTCTATTCTAGCTAATGCTTTACATTCCATTGCTTTACATTCTTTTTCTATTGCATGTTGTCTAAATTCTTCTCTGAAATATTTCATTGTGCTTATTACTGGATTTGGTGCACTTTGTCCTAGTCCACATATACTAGCTTTTTTAATATTTGCTGCTAGCTTTTCTAATTTGTATATATCGTATTCTTCTCCTTCTCCACTGCATAGTTTTTCTAGGATTTCTAGCATTCTTTTTGTTCCTATTCTACATGGTGTACATTTTCCACAGCTCTCGCTTACTGTAAATTGTAAATAGAATTTTGCTAAACATACCATGCATTTTGTGTCATCCATTACTATTAATCCACCTGACCCCATCATTGAGCCTATCTCTTTTAAGGATTCATAATCTATTGGTGTGTCTAAATGTTCTTTTGGAATACATCCTCCTGATGGTCCTCCGGTTTGAGCTGCTTTGAATTCTCTTCCGTTTGGTATTCCTCCACCAATATCAAATACTATTTCTCTTAAAGTTGTTCCCATTGGCACTTCAACTAATCCTACATTGTTTACATTTCCACCTAATGCAAATACTTTAGTTCCTTTGGATGTTGCTGTTCCAATTGATGAATACCAGTCAGCTCCTTTTAATATTATCTGCGCAATATTTGCATATGTTTCAACATTATTGATTAATGTTGGACAGCCCCATAAACCGCTTTGTGCTGGATATGGTGGTTTTACTCTAGGTTGTCCACGTCTTCCTTCTATAGATTCTAGAAGTGCTGTTTCCTCTCCACATACAAATGCTCCTGCTCCAAGTCTTATTTCTATATCAAAATTGAAATTTGTTCCAAATATTTTTTCTCCAAGTATTCCATATTTCCTTGCCTGATCTATCGCTATTTGTAATCTATGTACTGCTATTGGATATTCTGCTCTAACATATATATATCCCTTTTCTGCGCCTACTGCAAATCCAGCTATTGCCATCGCTTCTAATACTGCATGAGGGTCGCCTTCTAGTATGCTTCTGTCCATGAATGCACCAGGGTCTCCCTCATCTGCATTACATACCACATATTTTTTATCTCCTTTTGCATCTCTAGTAGCTCTCCACTTTTTGCCAGTAGGGAAACCAGCTCCGCCTCTACCTCTTAAGCCTGATTTTTCGATAGTTTCTATTACTTCGTCAGAGTCCATTTCAAATAATACTCTTCCTAATGCTCTATAACCATCGAATGCAATATATTCGTCAATATCTTCTGGATTTATAACTCCACAGTTCTTTAATGCAATTCTTTTTTGTTTTTTATAGAAAGTAAGGTCATCTAATTTTGTAACCTTAGTTCCATCAATATCTTTACAAAGTAATCTTTCTACTACTTTTCCTTCAACAATATGTGACTGTATTATTTCTTCGCAGTCTTCTGGTGTTACTTGAGCATAAAAAGTATCTTCTGGACGTATTATTACAATTGGACCTTTAGCACATAAGCCAAAGCATCCTGTTTTTATAACACGTACATTTTTTATGCCTTTTTCTTCTATTATTTTTTTAAAATTATCTAATATTTGTGGTGATTTTGATGATGTGCATCCTGTTCCTTGACATACTAAAATATGTTTTTCGCGTGTATCTGCTTTTGTATTTTTACGCAAATCTAGTTCTACTCTTTTTTCAGCTCTTATTTTATTTATATCTTCTATAGTCTTCATTTAAGACCTCCTATTCATTATTGAGTTTTATTTTAAATATTGCTTTTTTACTAGCTATACATAATTCAATAAAAACTCTAAAGCTCAATTCATATTTAATCTAATTTTTTGTTAAACTTTGCTAACCTCAAAAAGTAATTATGCTTCTTTCTCTAATGCGTCTATAACTTCGTCTAGTTTCTTGACAGTTGCATGTCCATAAACCTCATCATTTACTGTAAATACTGGTGCAATTCCACATGCTCCTACACATCTTGTTGTGTCTATTGAAAATTTACCATCGCTACTTGTTTGTCCTTCTTCTAAGTTTAATCTTTCTTTTAATCTATCTAATATTGCTTGAGAACCTTTTACAAAGCATGCTGTTCCTAAGCAGATAGATATGTTATATTTTCCTTTTGGCTCCAAAGTAAATCTTGCATAAAAAGTAATTACTCCATATATTTCAGCCATTGGCACTTTCAAATATTTTGAAACTTCTTCTTGTGCAACTTTAGGAATGTATCCATATTTTTCTTGGATTTCATTCAATATTTGTATTAAGTTATCTTTTTCTTGCTTATATGGTTGCATAAGTTCATTTACTTCTTGTCTTATTTTATTTTCTACACATGCACACATTTCTAATCACTACTTCCTTTCTATTTTGTATTAATATATGTTGGTATTATATCAAATAGATTTACTTTATACAATGAATTTCCAACAATTTTCACACAAATTATCTCAATATTCCTGTCTTATTTATTACTCTACTGCTATAAATAAAAAGCACATCTGAATTTTCATATTCTGAGAAATCTATATAATTCTCTAGAATATTATAATTCACATATCTTAAATCAATTAATAAAATTTCTTCGTAATTGTTAATTAAAAGTGGTGCTAAACTACTTCCAAAAGAGTCTCTAAATATTATCAATTTATTACCAGTATTATTTTCTTGATTTTGTATTATTTGTATTGATGATGCTCCTGACAAAAACATATCATATTTATTACCTGTTTCTTCTACTTTTTCTAAATTATATATTGGCTCATCTTGCTTAGTTTCTTCATTATATACTTTCGAATTTTCTATTTCTTCATTTGTCAGATATTTTAGTTCATCATGGGCTACAGAATTTGTAGGTACTATTTCGTTCTCGGAGATAGTTTCTTCTTTTTCCATATTATCGATTTCTTTATAATACACTCCATAGAAATCTCCTAAACTTTTCTCCTCATACTTTACTTCTCGCTTCGAAATTTTCATTTCATTTTGAATAGTACTCACTACATTATTCAAATTTTCCTGTTTCCAGTGCATATCAGTTTTATAATAGTCTCCTAAGGTCAATGAATTTGATATATCAAAATAGCTTATATTTGAATTTAAATTTTTCTCTATTTCAGTTTGAATATTACTGAAATCACTATCAATTTTGTTTTCTAAATAATATGTTTTATCTGGAATTGTTGTAAAATATACATTCATATTTTGCAAATACTTATCATACACATTATTAATTTTTTCTATATTGGATGTTATAGCATTCTCATTCATATTCCCTGTTTTTTCATAAATGCCACCATCCGCAACGTAAAAATCAGTTTGCACATCTTCTGGTTTATTATTTTTTTGTTTATTGTTTATTATTAGTAATATTACAGTTACAGCAATTGCTATTATCAGAATTAATAATGCAATTCCTATTATTATTTTTTTCTTTTTCACTCTATCATCCTTTCTGTTATATTTTTTTATATTTAATCATTTTAAAGTAGAATTGTAAACCTCTTTACACATTTTCTTGACCAATATAACTATTTTGTTAAATTTTTTTGATTTTTTAAATTAAAAGCACTATATAATAGCAAATATATTTACTATTATTAGTGCTTTTATTTATAATTTTTGTTTTTATAATAATCTAAGTGAAACACTATGAATGGATTTAAATCTGTTTCTATGTTTTGATGCTGCTCTATGTCTAATCTTACTCTGGTATTACTCCACCTTCTGTAATGCTTTGATCTTCTGATGCACTTGCGCTTTCTTTAGTATATTCTTCACTATGAGAAGGCAACATTTCTTTTAATTTATTATAAACTGGAGTTGCCCATTCATCACTTGCCATTATAAGTACTGCTAAATTGTCTTGGCTTGTTGCATATAGTTTTTCAGCTTCAACACAAATCCATTTTCTTGTATCTATATTTTCTGACATTTCTTTAGCAATAGCATTTGCATCTTGTCCATCTTTAACTTTTACTAAAACTAATGAATATGCTTGAGAACCTATCATTGGTTCAGATACTACAACTGCATCTATATTTTCATTTGATGATAATCCTGTATATGATTTAAGTATATCTACATTGCTAATATCTACTACTCGTGTATTAAGTGTTGGTGGAAGCTCTGCTTCTACTCCTTCATAAATTGTATTAATCATATTTTGCATATCATCAGTACTTGAAACTATTTGTGTATAAGTTTTTGGCTGGTTGTGATATATTGCATATACAGCTCCTACAATAATTGCAATAACTAAAACAATTGATAAAATTATGAACGCAATTGCTCCTTTTCTATTTTTTTTCTTATTTTTTTCAATTATGTTTTCTTCCATAGTTTTTTTCCTCCGTAAAATTATTATTTTAAATTATATTCTTATTTTTTATTGTACAGAATTAACGTCTTCTGCTGTGTTTTGTTCTGATAATCCTTCAATTTCTATTTCTGAATCTATCGGACAAATTTGTATAAATGTTTTTCCATCGTTTACATTTATTTCATTTCCTTCAAGGTCTTCATATACAGTTTGTGCACTCCTTGAATTTTTTATACATTTTATTTCAATTGCTTTTCCATTAGTAATGTAATATCCATCAAATTCTCCAATATTATCTAGAGTCTGTCTTCCTTTTTCTGTTCCATCATTTAATGTTGAATTTTTTATTTTCTCTATAATAATATTTTTAGTGGTTACTGGCTGTTTTGTATCCCAGTCAACTTGCTTTTCATCTCTTGAATAACGAACATACTCTTTTGCAGTTTCATCATATTCATATCTAACTGTATTAACAGTTGAATATGGTATAGTAATTGTATTTGCATCTTGCCCATTTTCAAGATTTACTTCATCCACTACATAATTTAAAACTGGATCCGAATTAGTTGTTGTTCTATATCCTTCTCTCCTTGCAATTTCCATTATGTTTTTTGTACTTGTTACAGCATTGTGTGGTGCATATTTATCATCCACTCTCCAGAATGATGTTTCACTTTCAAAAATTCCATTTATATTATTTATTCTCAATGAAGATATATCTGACTCTGCTTGTGGGCTCCAACCATAATGAACATATATTGCATCATTTTCTAACGCATAATCTAAGAAATAATGCCTTGCACTTCTAACTGGACCTATTTTAGCTAGATCTTTATCTTGCATAATTAGCATTAATCTAGTTTCTCCACCTTCTACTATGATCTCATATACTATATCTGCTTCCAGCAAACCTGCTTGTGGCATGGCATCTATATGATTATCTATCATAACTGCAATTGGTCTTTCAGCCCCAGATAAAGTCTTAGGTGTAGATAATTCTTGCTCATTTCCTTGGTTTGCTAAATTTGCATCTGCTGATGTATTAGTAGCTTCAGTATTTTCCATGGTTCCTAATATTTTTAATGCAAATAGGCCTCCTGCAATTATAATCAGTAATATAAGTACTATAACAAATATTTTTGTGCTTTTCATTTTTAATCATTCCTCTCCTAAATTCTGCATTCATAAAACTATTGTTATATATTTTGCAGAATTCATATATGAAAATTAATTGGGAATTATAATTTTCTTATGTATAAATTTTAAACAATTGCCAATGCTATTCCATAAATTAACAATATTGCAATTATTCCGAAACATGCACTAAATACAACTTCTGATACCTTATGTGCTTTTGCTTCTATTCTGCTTGCTGATACAAGTATAGCTAGTACCAAAGATAGAGTTAAAATTACAACATTATCTTTTGCTAAAAGCCATATTATTGTGTTTATAGCAAATGCAAATGTTGTAAATCCACTTGGCATGAATTTACGGTTTAATCCTCTATGCTTGTTTGTAGATGCTGTTGCAATAAGTGCTACAATAGCTACTACTACAATTACTAGAGCCGAAAAAGCCAAATGTATAGGTGAATTAACTACATTTTCTATAAAATTCAAACCAATGTCACTTATCTTATCAAAGAATAGGAAGTATGCTACAATTATTGCATTTATTGCAGTGATAACAACTCCTCCAGCTGCTACGTCTTTCGCAATTTTAGCTTTTGGATGGTACACATCCACATACAAATCCACCACTGTTTCTATTGCTGTATTACACATTTCTGCAAATAATATTAAGATTATCGTAAATAAGAAACATAGAAACTCTGCTCTGTTTAAATCGAAAAATAAACTTACTATAACAACTAATACAGCAATTACAAGTTGAATTTTCACATTTCTTTGTGTGGTTGTTGCATAAATAATTCCATTTACTGCATTTTTCCATGCATCTAAGAAATTGCTATTTGTTGTTTTCTCTTTACTTTTTTTTTGGTCACTATCAATTTTTTTTAGTTCTTCATCTATTTCAGCATCCATTTTTTCTGTTTCAGGAGTTTCAGGCTCAGGTTCTTCATCACGAGTAATACCTAGTTTCCCAAGAACCTGCTCTTCTTTTGCTCGCATATGAACTTTGTCTTCTTCTTCCATATGGTCATATCCCATTAAATGGTAAAATCCATGAACTACCATATAAGCAAGTTCTCTTTCAAATGAATGATTATATTCTTTTGCCTGCTCGTACACTTTTGGAATAGAAATAACAATGTCTCCCAATATATCTGCCTGAACATTAACATCTGTATTATTTGAACTTTTTACAATAAAGTCTTCTAATTCTTCTTTTTCAAACATAGGAAAAGAAAGTACATCAGTAGGTCTATCTATATTTCTATATTGTTTATTAATTCTTTCTATTTCTTCTGAATTAGTTAAAGTAATACTTACATATAGATTTGTTTTATCTAGTTCTTCAGTTTTAAAGCATTCATTTACGACCTGCTCAATGGTACTTTCATATTCTTCTTTTTTTTCTAAACTTTTATATATAATTTCGTAATTTTTTTTCATATCAGATTCCTTTTTTCTTTATTTAAACTGCTTCTCTTTTTAGTTTTCTTTCCTTCTTGTGTTCTCCAACTTTTGTATATTCTCCTTCAGAAGTATATGAATTAAGTAGATTTCTCATTACTCCTAAAGTAACTAATCTGTTCTTATAGAATCTAATTATCTTATAATACTTGTTTTTATTTGTATATACTTTTTCTAAATCGTTTTTTATAAATAATATTTCTTTTTGTTTTATATATTCTTCATAATTGCTATCTTTTAATTTAGATACATCTTGGTATTTACTCCAGAAGTTCTTAAATGCTTCTCTTTGTGCTGGTTTTTCCCAATATATTTTTGAACTTAATAATTTTGCATTATATTCTTCCATTATGCTTATTAAAAGTGAATATGCCTTTTCTTGTTTTCTTAATATCTTAGTATCTACAATTAAGCTTCTAGCATCTTCAATAAGTTTTGCATAGCATTGTTCTGCTACTACTAAAGGAAGACTATGTGTAAATAGTTTTCTGCTAAGTCCTAAAAGTATCATGTTTTTCTCAATTACATCATTTTGATCCAATTTTCCGACTGTAAATCTATCAAAATTATCAAATTCTTCTAATATTTCCTTATATGTATCATTTGGCTCTAGCTCAAATTTTATAGGTAATATATTTGAAATATATTCTTCCAATGTTTTAAATATCTTATCAAATACATCCTGTTTTTCTGCATCAGAAATATTATCAGCAAGTTTAATTGAGTAATGTTTCAAAAGTCCTTTATATAATGTTTCTGTTTCTGCACAATAAAACTTTTTATATCTTTCAATAATTTTTTCTTTTTCGCTTAATACGTTTTGGTAATCTAATCCGATTAAATAAATTTGTTTTTTGTATTTATATTCTGTATAATTTGTTTCTTTTAAATGTGTTATCATATAATATTGTGACAATGCTTCTTTTTCGAATTCATCTGCTGTATTATTTCTAACCTTTTTATAAATCGAATCCATTATATGTTTATCTATAGACTCTAAATATAGAGCATAGGCATCATCCAGTTTTTTTGAAAGGATGTCTTTTTTATTTTGTTCTTTAGCCTCTTTTAATGCCTCAAATGCCTTTAAAATATTGTTTCTCTTTATTGAAATTATCATACCATTTATTCCAATTTTTGTAGGTATTAATAATTTACTTATTGTACTCGTAATTTTAGAAAAAAATGTTTTCTCTGAATCATAAATTCTTATACTCTTTTCTTCCATTTTATCATTCCTTTCTTTTCATTCGTGTATTTATTTTAATGTTATTTAAAAAACTATTTTTTCTTTTACTCCAATATTTTCTTCTACTTCATATGTCACTTCTACTTCGATGTAATCAGCTTCTTGCCTAACCTTCACTTGTGTATCCAAAATTTCTTTTCCTTCTAATTCTGTTTTTAAGGTCTCTTTAGATTTTTCTAATCCAATTTGTTTAGCCTCTTCAACACTATGTATAACAACTACTTCCTCATATTCTTTATATGTATATGTGATTAATTCTAATGGTAAATAAAAGTTAGAAAATAGTTTTAATTTTTTATTCTCCTCTATTGTATCATATTTTTGAAATTTTGGAATACTTTTATGCAAATTTATTTGAAAATTATTTATCTTTACGGAATATTTATTTTCGACATTCCCAGTCTCGACTTTTTTCGTTTCTTTTAGGCTAATTTTTTCAGTAGCCGTATACCAAACTTTGGCTTGAACTTCGCCCTGGGAGTGCACATACTGTCTTCCTGTATATTTTCCTTCCATCCATCCTGCAACCAATATATCCCCTTTTGTTACAACATCTCCTTCTTTCACTAGGGGAGTACCGTTTTGCGCATTTACTTTTGTAATCATTCCATCTTTATCAGCCACAATATTACAAAACTCACTTTCATCTATTATCTCTGGTTTTGCATCTACTTCTACTATCTTAATAATAGCATTGGTCCCTTTTATATCTATTCCTACCCAAGCCACATCATCTCTTTTAAGTCTTAAATTATTTATTACATTTTTTGTATCGACTTTTCCTTTCCAACTTCCTACTTCTAATCCACTTTCTTTAACAATTTCAAGTATTTCATCCTTTGAAATATTGGTAGTACCTTCAATTTCTATATTCCATACAAAATTTGATAATGTAATAATTGCTAGTATAATTAAAAGTAAAAAAACAAGAAAGAATTTTCTTTTTTTGTACTTTTTCACTATAAACGGAAATCCTTTTTTTCTTTCAATTTTAACTTTGCATTTGGTCTTTTTGCAAATAGGCTTCAATTCTTTAAAGCGTTTACTATCCATCCTTGCATGCATAGTTATCGAATCTGTTCTTTTAATATTCCATAAATCGATTTGTTTTGTGTTACATATATTGATAAATCTTTCTATATAGTATCCTTCCACTTTAATATCTACATAGCCAGACATATATTGCAAAACTTTATTTGAATTCAAAACTATTCTTCCTCCCCTACCTCTTCAAAGTCAATGCTTTCTATTTTACCAGTTATCAACAAATCGTCTGTTGTCATCTCTTCTAAATTTAAATTAAATCCATTTATATTTAAAATTCCAATATGAGTATTAACTCTAACAAAATAATCTTGATATTCTAAAATCCCCCTATAATTTTCAATAAGTACCCTCTCAAAGCCAACTATCGTCACTTTAGGAATATTGGTACTAAGCTCTACTGGAATTTCCAAAATTTCATCTAATTTTTTTACTTTCTTCCTCATTTTTAACTCATCTCCTCGTCCTTGAACAAAAGGAACTACTGCCTTTTGTTCAAGTTTTTAAACTTTAGGGACACTCCTTTTTGTTCAAGTTTTTAAACTTTTTGGAGTGTCCCTCCTGTTCAAGCTTTATTAATAGATGTGTCCCTTTGTTCCATTTTTAAGGCAAAGGAACCGTCCCTTTGTTTCATTTCTCAAATTCATCCAATGTTTTAAATTCATATCCCATATTTTTTATTTCTTTTATACAATAATCTAGGATATTTGCATTGTCTTTAGACGTGCTATGTAGAAGCATTACCTCTCCATTATGAACATTATCTATTATTTTCTTTTTTCCATAGTCTTCTCTGCCTTGCTTACTTTCTTCCCAGTCATCATATGCAAATGACCACATTACTGTTGTATAGCCCAAAGTATTAGTATATGCCACTGTTCTTTCGCTATATTCCCCCTTTGGTGGTCTAATATATTTCATTTCATATCCAAATTTATTATATAAAGCTGTATGTAGCTCCATAACATCTTCTTTTATCTGTTCATTTGTTGACTCCGGCATGCAGATATGGTCTGCTGTATGATTTCCAGTTATGGCTATGTACCACTTTTTCTCTGCAACCCTTGATATTACTACATTCTTATCTTTAATTTTTCTGTTGTTATGTATACTCTTTTGTTCCAAATTCTATACTTTTTTTGCAAAAGTTAATTCTACTTTTATATTTTTGTTTTTATCAAATTCAATTCTTTTGACTAATTTTTTTAATATTTCATTGTCTGGATTATCCATTTTCAAAAATTCTTTTGCTAATTTTATTATCTTTTTATCTTCTGCATTTTTACTTTTAGATTTATTTTCTAACTTATTTTCTTTGTTATTAAGTTCTTCAATTTCTTTTTGAATTTTTTTCTTCTTTTCAGTAAGTTTTTGATAAATTTCTGTAAATTCCTCAACTGTTATTTCTTTTAGTATTTTTCTTTCATATAATCTTGTTATTTCATCTGTTAATTTATTTAATTCTTTATTTTTTATTTCTAGCTCATTTTGTGTACCATTTATTGCTTTCTTTATTTTCTTTTGTGCTTTATTATATATTTCTTTTAATTCTTTCGAGGTATATTCAATTTTATTTATTTCTTCTGATATTGTGTCTTTTACTGCTTTTATTAGTATCTTTTCTCCAATAACTACATTATCACATAAACTTTTATAGTCTGCTCTCTTCCCACATACTGCTGTATTTCCTTCCCAATAAATTTCTCCTGACTTATTTTTACTGCTATTGTGTTGGAATCTAACTTTGTTTCCACATTCCCCACAATATACTAAATCTTTTAATGGATATTCATATTTTTTTCTATTGTCTGTATGGTATGAGTTCAACTTATTTTGCACTTTTTCCCATAATTCTTTGCTAATAATAGGCTCGTGCATATTTTCTTTTACTATATATTCACTCTTTTCTTTGCTAAACTTCTTTTTTATTTTAGGACTTTTTTGTTCTGTTTTTCCACTTACTACATTTCCTATATACACTTCATTTCTTAAAATCTTTCCTATTTGAGTTCTTAACCATACATACCTTCCATCAGGATTTTTACTGTTTAGATTTCTTGTATTTGCCATTTTCATATAAACACCGTGATGGTGTTACATTTTTTTCGTTTAAATAATCAGCAATTTTTATAGTGGACATTCCTTTATTTGCATACATTTCAAATATTTCTTTTACTATATATGCTACTTTTTCATCTATCATTAAATGATTTTTTATTTCTGTATCTTTTTTATATCCATAAGGTGCAATTCCTGCTTGATATTCTCCTGCTTTCATTTTTTTGTTTTTTACACTTTTGATTTTATTTGAAATATCTTGTATATAATAATCATTAAAACTTAATTTGAAAGATAGAAATTGTAACCCTTTTGCGTCTTTTGTATCTATCCCATCTCCAATTGCTATATATCTTATATTCATTCTTGGAAAATATCTTTCAAGGTAATATCCTGTATCTATATGGTCTCTACCAAACCTTGATAAATCTTTTGTGATTATACAATTTACTTTTCCATCTTCTATATCTTTTAACATTTGTTTAAATCTTGGTCTTTCAAAATTGCCTCCTGTATATCCATCATCAACATATTCATCAAATTCTTCTAAATCAATATTCTTTTCTATAAAGTTATCTATTATATCTCTTTGATTTTCTACACTTTCACTTTCCTTTTTATCTCTGTCTTCATCTGATAATCGTATATATTTTGCTACTTTATACTTTGTATTTATCAATTTATATTACTTCCTTAAGTTGTTCTTGTAATTGTACTTTTCCGAAAGTGAGTGTAACTCTAACATTTTTCTTGCTATCAAATTCGATTTTCTTTATTAAATTTGAATATATTTCTTTGGTGGGATTTTCAAGTGTTAATAACTTTTTTGCTAACTTTATACTATTCAAATATTTTTCTTCATTATTATCTTTTTGTAATTCTATTAGTTCTGTTTCTATCTGATGAATTTTTGCAAGCAATTCCTTTTTTTCTTTTTGTAACTTATTATAGAATATTCCAAAATCATCTGCTGATATAATCTTTTTTATTTTATCAGCATATACCTCTTCCATAGCTTTTTCATTTTGTTCTACTTTTTCCTGTAATTGCATTTCCTGCTTTTTCAAAATATTTTTTTTACTTTCAACCTTTTCTTCAGCTAGTTTGAAAATATTTATTATTTCATCTTCTGTATACCCTACTTGCTCAATTTCTTCTTTAATTGCCTCTTTTACTTTATTTACTATTATATTTTCTTCTATTGGTTTGCAAGTACAATTATTTTTATGAATATTTTTGTTTGAACATATAAAAGTTCTTTGTTCCCATATATAACCACTTTTTCTAACACTTTTTCTTATTCTGTATGTTGCTTTTCCTCCACATTCTGCACAATATACAAATTCTTTTAATGGCTCATTATTTGTCCTCATTATTGTTGTACCTCTTTTATTTAATTTGTCTTGTGCTTTTCTCCAAGTTAGTTCGTCTATAATGGGCTCGTGCATATTTTTTACAATAACATATTCATCTGTTTGTGTTGCTCTTACTTTTTCGACTTTATGACTTATCTTTTGAAATTTTCTTCCCACTATATTACCTATATAAACTTCATTTTTTAACATTTTAGCAATTTGTGGACTTTGCCATATATAACCTTCTGGATTTTTACTTTTTCTTTTCATACACACAGGTATTTTTAAATAGACTGCTGGTGCTTCAATTTTTCTTTCATTTAACTTTTCAGCTATTTTTATCGTAGACATTCCTTTATTTATATACATATCAAATATCTCTTTTACAATTTCTGAAGCATATTCATCTATTATTAAGTGATTTTTTATTTCTGAATCTTTTTTATAACCGTAAGGTGCAATTCCTCCTTGAAATTCTCCTTTTTCTATTTTTCTGTTTTTTACACTTTTTATTTTGTTTGATATATCTTGTGCATAATAGTCATTAAAACTCAATTTGAAAGTCAAAAATTGTAATCCATCAGGCTTTGCTGTATCAACATTATCTCCTATTGCTATATATCTTATATTGTTAGTTGGTAAATATCTTTCAAGGTAATATCCTGTATCTATATGGTCTCTGCCAAACCTTGATAAATCCTTTGTTATAATGCAATCTATTTTTCCATCTTCTATATCTTCTAGCATTTTTTTAAATTCTGGTCTATTAAAATTCGTTCCAGTATAACCATCATCAACATATTCTCCACAGTCCTCTAATTCTTCGTGTTCTTTTATATAACTGTCTACTATGTCTCTTTGATTTTCTATACTTTCACTTTCTCTATCATCTCCGTCATCTCTTGATAAACGCAAATATTTGGCTACTTTATAATTATTTATTCTTAACATTTTCCCTCCTCCCCTAGAATAAATAACCATTTTGCTATTCCATTCTATTTTGTTTTTATTATTCAGTAAAATGTGCAAATTTAATTATTTTTTGATTTTTCCACATTTTTAATTTCTTTTATAAACATTTTTTCAAGTAAATCAGTTAATATATCTTTTAAATTTTCAGTTCCATATATCTTTTTTACGGTATTTTTTTCATTTTCTGTATTCTCCATAATCTTATCCTCCTTGTCTATTTAAAAATATTTTTGCAAGTCCAAAATTATGAATAATTTTTGTTAAATAGTTTTAATATATTTTCATAACAAATCTGGAAATAGTTTTGTTAAGATTAGTTCTGCTTCTTTTATTGTTCTTCTAGGATGATGTGAATGTAATTCTCGCAAAAATTCTTTGACTATTTTTTCTTCTGTTATATTTTTTTCTCTATTCATAAGTACATAAAATATACAAGTTGCATAAGATATGAAATCATCACTATTTAAAACCCAATTAAAATTTATTCTTTTCAGTAAGTTAATGTTTACACCTTTTATTTCGGTTGTATCAATATTCTCTTTTGCTATTTCCAATATATTTTTTAGTAAATCTTCAAAACCTTTCTTTTTGCTTTCTTCTTTATACTTTCTATAACCTAAAATATAATAAGCTACCACTTCTTGAATAGCATATTCTTTATTTCTAATATCTTTCTTCATAAACTTTTCCTCCTAACAAAAAACAAGCCCTATCTAGACTTGTCGTTTCTATTTTTTCTTTTTATTATTTTATTATTTTGATATTCTCTAAAATATTCTGGGTATCTTATTTTTAGTGCCTCTACAAAGTATGGAGCATAACTACAACAAAATATTTCACTTGGATTATAATATATTGATATTTTTCCTTTTTGTCTTTATCACTATCATAATTACATCTATTCCATAATGAAAATGCCATTCTAGTAACCTTCTCACTTGTTCCTGTTTGAAAAGCATAATTTATAGAATCAATATTTATTTCTCCTTTTTCTATACTAAATATTTTGTCAAAATTACTTCTAGTTGTTTCACATATTCCTAATGTATAAACTATTGATTTATAATATACATCTGTTTTTTTATTCTTTAATAATATAAAACTTTTTTCATCCAAGAATTTTTCGTGTTCATCATCTATAAATTTCATATTGTCTCCTTTCCTGTAAATCAATAGCCATTTTTAAAGCATTATTTACAGACTTTATATATTTTTTAGGTAATATATCAATAAAATTGATTAGTCGCCTTTTGTCTATAATTTTTATCTGTTCTGCCATTATTGTTGCCTCATATTTCATTTTTCCAAAAGGTTTTATTTTAATATGCGTAGGAATAGAAAGTCTTTGTTCAACTCTTTTGGTTATTGGAAGAACTATTGTAGTTGGACCATGCTTATTTCCTAAATCATTTTGAATAATCAAAACTGGTCTTGTTCCTCTTTCTTCACTTCCTACTGTATGTCCTAAGTTTGCTAAATATATTTCATTTCTTCTTATTTTATCGTTCATTTCTTTTCCTCCTGCTTTTGTATTTTTTTCAAGTATTCTATTTGCTCTCTATCTTCAAGTTCTTGTTCTTCTGCTGTTTTTGACATATTTGCTCCTAATAGAACTAAATACATTAAAACAGCAATTATAATCATATCTATCAATAAAATTTTTAAAATCATTTTCTTTGTTTCCTTTCAAATATGTTATAAGAACTCTAAAATGGTTTCGAAAACATATTGATAAACACTGCTACCTTATTTTTAGAGTTCTTATTGTTTCATTTATACCTTTTTATAATTCATTAGACAGATGTTTTGCTTACATCTTCATAGGTAGTATTCGGCATACTCCTGTCCGTTTCCAACCGACTTGTACTCAATGCGTGGGACGCTCTTAACGCTCGTTCTATGACTATACAAAAGTTTCTTTCCTTTTACACTTTTTCTTCGCCTTATTAGTTGCAAGCTAATATTTAAGTAATATAATATTACTAGCTCAAAGTAATCAAAGGACTGTATCTAATGATTTTTTATTCATTTTTCAATGTGCTGATATAATTTCTTTTTTAAGAAAAACATTACGAGAATTACCCTCTCACTTGTTTGTGCATTAAATTGAATTTTGTCAGGGTATATTTTTAAAATTTTTCAAAAAATTTTTTTAATTTTTTAATTCCCCATTCAATGCTCTCTTGTACTGATTGTTTTGCACAGCCCTCAATCCTTGCTATTTCTTCCATTGTTAATTGATAATCGTAATATAGTAAAATTCTTCTTCTCTGCTCTTTGGTTAGAGTTTTTAATGCTTTTGCTAATTTTTCGTTATATATGTTTTTTATTACTATTTCATCAATATCTTGTGTCTTATTAACTGCCCTTTTATTTAATGTAACTTCTGTAACAGCATTTTGTTCATAATGTCTTTTTATCTCTTGTATTTGTCTTGCGTCTTCTTTTTCAAATTCATCTAATTGGTCAAATATTTTTTTAGAAATCTTTATATTTTCCATCTTATGTATATTTGAAAAAGAAACTCTATATATGTTTTTTGATTTTTTACTATGTAAAATATATGGATTATATTTATCTCTACTTCTTTTATGTCTTTTGTCCATTTTCTTTCCTCCATTCGATTTAAAATTTTCAAATCGAATGAAGGTGGACTACGACAGCCACAGCTAAAAATTAAGCCATTTTTTCTGGTTTGACAAAAAAAGAGGTCACAATTACCTCTAATTTTTATAGAAATAACTGTGACCTCTTTCTCTGCACATACATATTCAATTGAACAATTTTTATTTATTGTCCACTCTTTCATTTATAGTCTCCCACTATGGTAAGTAACACCTATTATAGTGGAAGAAAAAGTATTATAAGTTGGTGTAACTAGTCAAACTCAAAATTAAAACTTATAAAACTTTTCGTGGGTTTCTCTTTTATTTTTTCAAGTATGTATTCTATATGTTAATCATTTGCTCTTATAAAATTTTTAATTAATAAAATCCCTAAATATTTTATCACAACTCCTCTGTCGAATTTTGTTATATTTTGCGAAAAAAGCAAAAAAGATATATAAAAATGTCGGTTTAACATTATATATATCTTTTCTTATTTTAATAAATTTTTCTTTTCTATCTATTTATTCGTTTTTTCTTTAATAGAGTCTATCCAAATTCTTTGACTTAATTATGACTCTATTTTATATATCCATCTTGTATTGATTGTTTAAGCTGGTTAATTACAGCTGTTGCAATTTTTACTTTACCATCATCATTAAAGTGTACTTTATCTGCCATATATTGGCTAGCATTTGAACTGTTCACTCCCATTAACTCTTTTAACTGAATTACTGGATATCCATATTCATCCGCTATTTGCGTTATAATATTTCTTCTATTCGCATAATCCTCTGCTATACTTTCATCTTCATCTTCTGTTTGCCTATATGTTATATTCATACAGATTATTTTAGCATTTGGAGCTCTTGTTTTTATTTTATCTAATGTTGTTCTATAACTTTCTTCGTCCATACCATTTGTTCCACCAAAGAATAATACTATATCTGCATTTGTTGGTATAGTTGCTATCCTTTCATCATGGCTCATACTAGAATTTATTGTTATATGTTCTTCTGTAGGCTCTGTATCTCCAGCTATTTCAGTAGCAAGCAATTCTCCCTCTGATGTTACCCAGGCTGTTCTTGTGTCTGGTGTTACTGCTGTCCCTCCTATTCCTCTATTATATTGTTTCATTGAAAAATAGTTAGCAACTTTTCCAAGCCATGTCGAATTAGTATAACTAGTACCTGCTGTAAGACTATCCCCATATCCTACAATATTCTTTCCTTGTAATATATTATTGGATATAGGTTCATCATATTTCATTACAATATTATCATCTTTTGAAGATGAAAATAATATTAAAAGATAGTATGCATCTGGATCAGTATTTTTATTTAATGAAATGTAATTACCTGATGTATATGTTTCTCTTCTAACTATATTTAAATTTTCGTCTAAATAATAGAAATCGTCTATTCTCTGCATTCCAGTAATAGAAAATGATCGGTTCTCTATAGGCTTTATAATAGTAAAACATTTATTTTCTTGATACTTAGTTGTTAATCTTGTATTTTTTTTGTATATATAAGTATTATAAAAAATTCTTCCTTGTTCTATTATATTATTTATTCCTTCTTTATAATTAACTTCACCATATTTTTCATATACAATATTATTATAATCGTCTATTTTACCAAGCCAAATATCTTCTGCAAAGTCATTATATTTTTCATCTGTTCCATCAGCATTAGTAACTCTATAGCTTATTACCACATATTTAGCTTCTTGCGGTGTAGTAAATCCCTGAGCAATATAGGTGTATTCTCCTCCATTTTCTTGCGATATATATTCTTGTTCATCATTATAATAATTAATTGTTTGCACATTTCTATTGGTTAAATATCTCGTATTGCCATTTATCTCAATTTTTTCTGTTGACATAAAGCTAATGTTTTCACTTTCGTTTCCTTGATATGTCGTTATTCCATATTTTAAGTTTTCTTTATTAATCAAGTTATTACTTTGTCTTGTGGCTACTGATATATTACCTGAATATATATCAGAAATTAGTATATCATAATTACCTTTAGTTGTAGTTAATATTGTTTTATCATCTGAGACAGTACCATATTTTTCTAATATTTCATAAAACTCATCTTCATTTATACTTCCTCGGTTTTCTATTTGTTTATTTGCTATATCTAGTTGTATTTGTTCAATTATTTCTGCCTTTTCACTTTCTTCTTTTGCTCTAGTTGCTTGTGTTAATATTCCATTCTCTCCAGTAAGTGTTGCAATTGTTACTCCAGCTAAAATTAATAACACGGAAACCTCCCATACAATATATTTGCAATTCTTAGGTTGCATAACTATATTATACAAGAGGTTTCCTCTTTTTTCAATATTGTTACTTCTTTTAAAACTCGTTTCATTGCAACAAAGGAGTAATTTAGAACATTATTTATTATTTTGCATACGATACTCATTTTTGGCGGTTTCAAAAATAGCACCTAACACTTCTACATTAAGTTTTTGTGCAGTCTCAGATGTACCATATTTTGAATCGCCCCAGTCAATCATACTTTCAAACAACATTCCATTCTTAAATGCCCCGAATAAATAACCACCACAATCACCTTGATTAATCGTGTAAAAGTAGCTTTTTGATGAATCAGCAATATTACTATTAGATTTCAACAATTTTTTATTTATCCATACACTTAACATATTTCCGACACTAACATCTAGTGGCCTTTCTGTCGAGTTAACAAAATAACCCATCTTTTCTGAAGTTGAAAAATAATCAAAAATATGATGATCTAATCCAAAATCAAAGCGTTCTTCATTACATATTTTTTCAATAAGTTGTGTACTTATTTCACTTGCTGGTGATGGTCCACTGTAATACAAACTGTTTTCATCATCCACTGCTTTCCAACCATTAGTAAAATTCCTGTTAATATCAACGCCATTTTCATTTTTACGCGTACCAGTTACAAATCCATATGGATTTACGATAGGCACAACTGTAAAATGAACATTGAATCTAAGGTCTTTAAGTAATTCACTGCTTTCCCAATTTTCACATAAATCTTTGAAAAATCTGAAGCCTACAATTATGTTTGGTCTTTCTGCACCATGTGTCCCACTACAATATAAAATTTTACATATATCATTAGAATTTTGTGATTGAGCAGGATTAAAGTCATATCTACAAATATCTTTATTATCTGCTTGTCCTAATACAGTTTTTGAAACATATTCTGGATATTTATCTACCAATTCATCATAAAGATTATATATGTATATATGTCAATGATGTGAAACAAAGTTTTATAAAAAATTGTAGTATATTGA
>CAMMVE010000002.1 GCA_946500265.1 uncultured Clostridium sp. | reverse complement strand
ATATATTTTGTACTCTCCAAGTTTTCGAGTAAAAAATATATGTGACACGTGAGGCTACATAGTAAAGAATATATTTACCACGTGGAATTGTATTTGTACAATAATTCATTATTAAGAATGTGAATTGTAACTTTTATTGACAAGAAGGAGAAAATTATGGAAAGAGAATTAAAAATACATGGAGTATATAAACACTTTAAAGGTGACTGCTATTTGGTAGAAGATGTTGCAAATCATAGTGAGACAAAAGAAAAATATGTTGTATATAGACGTCTATATGGAGATAATAGTTTATGGATAAGACCATTAGATATGTTTCTATCAGAAGTAGACCATGAAAAATATCCAAATGTTAAGCAAAAATATAGATTTGAATTGCAAGATATACATAGCGTGGCTGGCGATTTCAAAGCATAAGATTTTAAATAGGAAAGGATTGATGTTTAATGAATAAAAAAACAGTAAGAGATGTTGATGTTAAAGGAAAAAAAGTTCTAGTTAGATGCGACTTTAATGTGCCATTAGATGAAAATGGAAGAATTACAGATGATACAAGAATAACAGCGGCTCTTCCAACAATTAAATATTTAATGGATAATGGAGCAAAAGTTGTACTTTGTTCACATTTAGGTAGACCAAAGGGAGAGGTTAATGAAAAATATTCATTAAAACCAGTTGCAGAGGAATTAACCGACTTATTATCAACAGATGTAAAATTTGCAAATGATGTAACTGGTGAAAGCGCAAAAAATGTTACTTCAAGTTTAAACGATGGAGAAGTAGCATTGCTGGAAAATGTTAGATTTGATCCAAGAGAAGAGAAAAACGATGATACATTATCTATGGAATTGGCATCACTTTCAGATGGAATATATGTAAATGATGCTTTTGGAACAGCACATAGAGCACATAGCTCAACAGAAGGTGTATCACATCACGTTGATGAAGCTGTTGCTGGTTTCTTGATGGAAAAAGAAATTACATTTTTAAATGGAACATTGGAGCATCCAGAAAAACCATTTGCTGCGATACTTGGAGGAGCAAAAGTTTCTGATAAAATAGGCGTTATAGAAAATCTATTAGATAAAGTTGATGAAATTTTAATTGGTGGAGGAATGGCATATACATTCCTTAAAGCAAAAGGATATGAAATAGGCGATTCTTTGTGTGAAGATGATAAAATTGAAGAAGCGAAAAATATAATGAAAAAAGCAGAAAATGCGGGAGTTAAGTTAGTTCTTCCAGAAGATACTGTAGTAGTTAAAAAACAAGAAGAACCAACAGAAGAGTTAGACAAAAAAGAAAAACAAAAAAGATTTATAGAATATTTAAAAAAAGCTCCAGATAAAGTAGTTAACTCAAATGAAATTCCACAAGGATATCAAGGTTGTGATATAGGACCAAGAACAGCAAGAACATTTGCAAACGAATTACAAGGAAAGAAAACTGTTCTATGGAATGGACCACTTGGAATATGTGAAGTAAGTAAATTTAGCATAGGAACAGAAAAAGTTGCAGAAGCGATTGCTGCTGTAAAATGTACTTCAATAGTTGGAGGAGGAGATTCAGTAGCTGCTATAAAGAAACTAGGATTAGAAGATGAATTTACACATATTTCAACAGGCGGAGGAGCATCATTAGAATTACTAGAAGGAAAAGCTTTGCCAGGATTAGTTTGCTTATCAGATAAAGAAGAAAAAGAAGTAGCAAGCGAAAAAAATACTAGTAATACAGGATTAAATAAAAAGAAAGAAGTAGAAAATTCAAGAGACTAGGGCTAAACTGAAAATTTGAACAGAAGGGACACTCCTAAAAGTTTAAGAACTTGAACAAAAAGGAGTGTCCCAAAAGTTCAAGTTGTCCAAGATGAAAGGAGAGATTTTAGAAATGAGAAAAAAAGTTATTGCGGGAAATTGGAAGATGAATATGCTTCCAGATGCAGCCATTAGATTTATTGATGAGCTTACTCCATTAGTTAAAAATACAGATAATGAAGTAGTACTTTGTGTGCCTTATACTGATTTATTTTATTGCCTACTTGCTGCACAAAATACAAATATTAAAATTGGTGCTCAAAATATGCACTGGGAGGAAAATGGAGCATATACAGGAGAAGTTTCTGGAAGAATGCTTAAATCTATTGGAGTAGAATATGTAATAATAGGTCATTCTGAGAGAAGACAATATTTTGCCGAAACAGATGAAACTGTTAATAAAAAGCTAAAAGCTGCTTTTACTAGTGGCTTAAAACCTATAGTTTGTGTGGGTGAGACTTTGGAGCAAAGAGAAGCTGGAAAAGCTGAAGATGTTATTACTTCTCAAACTGAGAAAGCTCTTGAAGGATTAACAGATGAGCAGGTTGCAAACACTATTATTGCATATGAACCTATTTGGGCAATTGGAACAGGAAAAACTGCAACATCTGATGATGCTAATGATGCAATAAAGGCAATAAGAAAAAAAATATCAGATATCTATGGACAAAACATAGCAAATGGAGTTATAATACAATATGGTGGAAGTGTAAAATCTTCCAATGCAAAAGAACTTTTCAACATGTCTGATATAGATGGAGGGCTAGTAGGAGGAGCTAGTTTAAAAGTAGAAGAGTTCGAAAAAATTGTAAATTATAATAAATAAAATTATAATTTAGAAAGGACTAGACTTATGGATAAAAAAGTTACAATGCTAATGATATTAGATGGATTTGGTATTAATGAAAATGAAAAATCAAATGCAGTAAAAATGGCAAATACACCTAATATTGATAAACTTATGAAAACATGTCCTACAACTAAAATGTATACTAGTGGATTAAATGTAGGATTACCAGATGGACAAATGGGAAATTCTGAAGTAGGACATACAAATATAGGAGCTGGTAGAATTGTTTACCAAGAACTAACAAGGATAACTAAATCAATTGAAGAAGGAGATTTCTTCAGTAATCCAGAATTGGTAGAAGCAATAGAAAACTGTAAGAAAAATAATTCTAATTTACATGTTTTAGGATTATTATCAGATGGTGGTGTTCACAGCCATATACGTCATTTGTTTGCAGTACTAGAGCTTGCTAAAAGAAAAGATTTTGAGAATGTTTATGTTCATTGCTTTATGGATGGTAGAGATACACCTCCTACATCAGGAGAAAGCTATATTATGAGCCTTGAAGAAAAGATGAAAGAAAAAGGTGTTGGAAAAATAGCTAGTATCTCAGGAAGATTTTACGCAATGGATAGAGATAAGAGATGGAATAGAGTTCAAAAGGCATATGATGCAATTGTAAATGGCGAAGGAATTAAGGCTACATCTGCTATTTCTGCAATAGAAGGTTCTTATCAGAAAGAGGTTTTTGATGAATTCGTTGAGCCAACAGTTATTTGCCAAAATAATGAACCTATTGCAACAATACAAGATAATGACTCAGTTATATTCTTTAACTTTAGACCAGATAGAGCAAGAGAAATTACCAGAGCTATTGTAGATAAAGATTTCAAAGAATTTGAAACTAAAAAAATGAATTTGGATTATGTTTGCTTTACTCAATATGATGAAACAATGCCAAATGTAAAAATTGCATTCAAGCCAGAAGTTTTGAAAAATACTTTTGGAGAATATATCAGCAAAAAAGGTTTAACACAATTAAGAATTGCAGAAACAGAAAAATATGCACATGTTACATTCTTCTTTAATGGAGGAGAAGAAAAACAATATCCAGGAGAGGATAGAATATTAGTTCCTTCTCCTAAGGTTGAAACATACGATTTAAAACCTGAAATGAGTGCATATGAAGTTACAGATAAAGTGGTTGATGCTATTAATTCTAGAAAATATGACTGTATAATACTTAATTATGCAAATCCAGATATGGTTGGACATACAGGAAGCCTAGAAGCTGCAATAAAAGCAATTGAAGCAGTTGATGAATGTGTAGGAAGAGTGGCTGAAGCTATAAAAAATAATGAAGGAACTATGCTTATTACTGCTGACCATGGTAATGCTGAACAAATGCTAGACTATAAAACAGGAGAGCCACATACAGCACATACAACAAACCCTGTACCACTTATATTAGTTGGTAGAGAAAATGCAAAATTAAAAGAAGGTAAGCTTGCGGATTTGGCTCCTACTATGTTAGAGTTAATGGGATTAGATAAACCAGAAGAAATGACAGGAGAAAGTATTTTAGTAAAATAAATAATAATATCTGGAGGAATATATGGTAACAAATTCAGAGGTTAAAAAAATATACTCTGAATTACAGAAACAGTTATTCTATTTAATACCAGAAAAATGGGATAGAATATATTTATATGCTTCTGTAGAAGAGAAAATGGAAGGGTTAGAAACTGGAGAATTATTCTTTTACTATTTCCCAAAAGGAATATTGCGAAAGAATCCTATTAACGTGTATGAAATACCAAATAAATTTAGTTTGAATGAAGATGAATATATAAAATTAGTAGAAAATCTATATTCAGAAATCAAGAAACTATGGGAAATGTACAAACTAGAAGGACATAGATTATGGACTAGTTTGACTATAAGAATAGAAGGCTTAAAATTTGAGATAGAGTATGATTATACAGAATTAACATATACAAAATATTCAGGAATGGATAGACACATTATATGGAAGTATAAAAATTTAAAACTACCAGATGAAGCCTTTAGTCGAAAGGAACAGAAAATAATCCGCCAATACGTAAATGAAAATATATATTTTAAACCAGATATAGAGAAATACTCTGAATCGATTTATAGAAATCCAGTGAAAAAAATAGTTGCATACAATAAAGAAAGAAAGGAACCACAATATGTTCCAGAGACTGAAATGCAAAAAATGGAAAAACAGGCTAAGACTAAATTTGAACAACAGCATTATACATATAAAATAAAAGAAAGAAGAAGTCTTAAATCACTGTTAAAGCCTAAAAAGAAAACTGGAAACAAACAAAAAACATATATCGAACAAATCGAAGAGCAAAGAAATAGTGTTAAGAGTCAAATCTTAATGCATAGATAAAATTTGCAATATACTAATTCTTTTAAGAATTTAGAATAAAAAATGGTAATAATGTTTTTTAAACATAATTATATATACATGTTAAATACTAAGGTTTAATGTGTTCTAAAAAATTAAGATGCTTGCATCTTAAAATACAAAATAAGAAAGGAAGATTACATTATGAAAGATTACTTAGGAATTGAAAGTGTAAAAGCATTGGAGGTTTTAGATTCAAGAGGAAATCCAACAGTGCAAGTTGAAGTTGTAACAGAAGGAGGATTTTCAGGAGTTGCTATGGTTCCATCAGGAGCATCTACAGGAAGCTTTGAAGCAGTTGAATTACGTGATGGCGACAAGAGCAGATACCTAGGAAAAGGTGTTCAAAAAGCAGTTGACAATGTAAATAATATAATTGCTGAAAAATTAGAAGGCGTAAATGTATATGATCAAGTTAAAATAGACAAAATGTTAATTGAAATTGATGGAACAGAAAATAAAGCAAAATTAGGAGCAAATGCTACACTTGGTGTATCTCTAGCAGTAGCAAGAGCAGCTGCAGCATCACTTGGAATGAGTTTATACAACTACATTGGAGGAGTAAATGCAAAAGAATTACCAGTTCCAATGATGAACATCATGAATGGTGGAAAACATGCTGATAGTGGATTAACAGTACAAGAATTTATGATTATGCCTGTTGGAGCAAAAACATTCAAAGAATGCATGAGAATGGGTGTAGAAGTATATCATAATTTAAAAAGTGTATTAAAAGCAAAAGGATTATCTACAGGTGTTGGAGACGAAGGTGGATTTGCACCAAACGTTTCAAGTGAAAAAGAAGCATTAGATTTAATAATGGAAGCTATAGAAAAAGCTGGGTATGTACCAGGAAAAGATGTATGCTTAGCATTAGACTGTGCTTCAACAGAAATGTATGATGAAGCTAAAAAAGTAGGAAAAGATGGATACTTATTCTGGAAAACAGGAGAATTCAAGACAAAGGAACAAATGGTAGACTTTGTTGTAGATTTAGCAAATAATTATCCGATAATCTCAATTGAAGATGGTTTAGCAGAAGAAGACTGGGAGTCTTGGAAATCATTAACAGAAAAAATTGGAGACAAAGTACAACTTGTTGGTGATGACCTATTTGTTACAAACATCAAGAGATTACAAAAAGGAATTGATATGGGAGTTGCAAATAGCATATTAATTAAATTAAACCAAATAGGAACATTAACAGAAACATTAGATGCCATAGAACTTGCTCATAAAGCAGGATATACAGCAGTTGTATCACATAGAAGTGGTGAAACAGAAGACACAACTTTAGCAGATGTTGCAGTAGCTACAAATGCTGGACAAATTAAAACTGGTGCACCATGTAGAACAGATAGAGTTGCTAAATACAATAGATTACTAAATATCGAATCAGAATTAGAAGATATTGCAGTATTCAAAGGAAGAAAAGCAATAAAATAATGAAAAGCGGGGACGGATTTAAATCTGTCCCCGATGTTTCATTTTTTACAGAAAAACTATTGCAATAAATAAAAAACTTTGTTAATATTAAATTATAATTTTAAAGAAAAAATAAGGGGACTTAAACAAATGAAAATAAAAGAGCAAAGAGGAATTACTGTAATATCTATTATTCTTATAATAGTTATTGCAATTGTTTTAATAATACTTATTAAGAATGTAAAAAGAGACAATAATAATGATCAGGAATTAGGAACAAGACCATCATCACAAGAAATAGCAGTTTTTGGAATTAACGAACCAGTTACAATAAAAACTTTCACAGGTAACTATTCTGTTGAAATCACAGGAATACAAGAAATGGCAGAAAGAAATCAGTTTTCTGATAAGAATTTTGAACAAGTTTTTCTAATAAGTTATACTTATAAAAATATATCAAATACTGAATCGGTATATATTAGTGACATGGATTTCCAGATAATAGACGAAGAAGGTGTAATTGGAGACACATATCCTAATTCTATTTCACAATATCCTCAATATATTACTAAAGGAATAACATGTCAGGCAGAAATGGTTTTAGGAGTAAATAATAGAAGTAATGTAATACAATTACAATATAGAGATAATATGTTTGATGATCAACCAATTGCGATTTTTAAACTAAATGTATAAAAAATGGCTGGGGTACTGTGATTCGAACACAGGAATGTCGGAGTCAGAGTCCGATGCCTTACCGCTTGGCGATACCCCAATATATATAAACTATAGTATATATATTAACGCAAATTTATTAATTTGTCTAGTATTACAATATAAAAAAATGAAAAAAGGAGAGATACATATGATAGTTGACAAAAAAGGAAACTTATTTGAAAACAGAAGAAGTGGTAAAGATAGAAGAAAAAGAGCAGTGGAATTAGGAAGAAAGAAAGAAAAGAGAACAACATCTGACAGAAGGGTGGAAGAAAACAAAATAAAAAGAAAATATAGATAAAGTGAAATTGGGGACAGATTTAAATCTGTCCCCAGTGTTTCAGTTTTTTCAGTTTCTATTAAACTAGCAACATCCACCTCTGTTACCACCGCAACAGCAGCATATTAATATTAATACGATTATTATCCAGCAGCAATCGTCACCAAATCCGAAGCCGCATCCGCATCCTCTATTTTCTGGCATATGTTTTCACCCCTTTCAAAATTAAGAAATGTAATGTAACTAACAACCGCAAGAATTGTTACATCCGTTACTACAACAGTTGTTACCACCGCAACAGAAAAGTAGTAAGAATAGGATTATAAACCAAAGTAGTTCGCTATTATTACAACAACAATTTCCCATCTTTTTACCTCCTTATAAGACTTTCGAAATGTTTAAGTTCTTTCGTATGGTATATATTATTCAAAACAGAAAAATTGGTTACAAAAATTCTTGGAACAAATATTTTACCAAAAGAGGTCTGTCCAAATTTAGGGTATAAAAAATCAAAAACTTTTATAAAACTCTATACAAAAGGCTAGTTTTAGTGATATAATGCTATGTGATAATCAAAAGAGTAATATTCGGAGGAATTAAATGGGAAATATTGTTTTATTAGATGAACTTACGATAAATAAAATTGCTGCTGGTGAAGTTATTGAAAGACCTGCTTCAGTAGTTAAGGAACTTGTTGAAAATTCTATAGATGCAGGAGCAAATAAAATTACAGTTGAAATAAAAAATGGAGGAATTTCTTATATTAGAATTACGGATAATGGTAAAGGCTTCATGCCTGACGATATGGAAATTGCTTTTGAGAGACATGCTACGAGTAAAATAAGAGAAGCAGCTGATTTAGAGACAGTTACTTCTATGGGGTTTAGAGGTGAGGCATTAGCTAGTATTGCAGCTATAAGTCATGTAGAACTTGTTTCTAAAACTGTTGATAATGAAATTGGAAAAAAGATAGAAGTAAAAGGTGGAAATGTTATAAATATTGAAGATACAGGTTGTCCACAAGGAAGTACTATTACTGTAACAGATCTGTTCTATAACACACCTGTTAGATATAAATTTTTGAAAAAAGACTTTACAGAAGCAGGATATATTGAGGATGTAATTACAAGAATTGCACTTGTACATCCAGAAATAGCCATTAAATTAATAAATTCTGGCAAAGTAATAATTCAAACATCTGGAAATAATGACATGAAGTCAGTTATATACAGCGTTTATGGGAAAAATGTTGCAGAAAATATAATTGATGTTGATTATAATTATGAAGATATAAAGATTACTGGTGTTATTGGAAAGCCTGTTGTAGCACGCTCTAATAGAGCTAATCAGTTATTTTTTGTTAACAAGAGATATATTAAAGATAAAGTTTTAACGAGTGCAGCAGAGCAAGGATACAAAGGACTACTTACTGTAGGAAAATATGGATTCTTAGTTCTAAACATTGAAATGAATCCTCAAAAAGTTGATGTTAATGTGCATCCAGCTAAGCTTGAAGTTAGATTTGAAGATGAAAATAAAATATTTAAGGCAATATATCATGCTATTAAAGAGAGCTTATTAAAAGAGGACTTAATCCCTGACAAGACTAAAATAGAACTTGACAAAAAAGCACAACAGAATACTTGGAGTAATATGAAATGGCAAACTTTTGTTACCAGCAATAGTGATGAGCCAGAGAAAAATCAAGCCAACAATGAGGACAAGGCAAATAGTGACGAAGAAACAAGTATTCAAAATAGTGAAAATAATTTAGTGAATGATAACGAAAAACGAGAGGAAGCAAATCAAGACTCTAATAATGAGGATTTGGGAATAAATAATTTAAATGTAGTAGATGAAACCAATGAAAATAACGTTCCAGAGAAAGAAAAACACGGTGGTTTATTTGGATTATTTTCACATAGAAAAAAAGAGGAAAATTTTGAAGACAATATAGATGACACACAAAATTTTATAGCTCAGATTTATAAAAATCATAATGGTACAAGTGAAAGCTCAGACGAAGACCAAATTAGTAGCATGCAAAATAGTGTTACAGACGAAACAAAAATTTATACTGTAGATAACGAAAATAATGCTAACTTGAATACTGATATAAATAGTAAAATAGGTGATTTGTTAAATAAGCATGAAGAAACTAAGACAATGGATGAAAGCAACATAAGTGAGAAAATAAAAGAACTTGATGCATTAAAAATTGAACCTGATTATAAGAATTTTGATGAAATGTATGCTCTTACTTTTGGAACGACAAGAAAGGAACAGCCAAAAGTAGAAGAGGATAATTCAACTTATAAAGTGGATACAGCAGATTTAAAAACAGCAGAAAATGTATCTATATTTGAAAAAATGCCAAAAAACGATATTCCTGATTATAAATTTATTGGGATTGCATTTTCAACATATATTATAATTGAAATGGACAAGGAGCTATATATAATAGACCAACATGCTGCACATGAAAGAATAATGTACGAAAAAATTAAAGCAAACTATTATAGTGACAGCAATAAAGATTCTCAGCTAATGCTTTTGCCAGATATTATAAATTTAAGCCATAAAGATATGCAAATTGCAAAAGACAACATGGAAATTTTTGAAAAAGCTGGTTTCGTTCTAGAGGAATTCGGAGAAAATACAATTAAGTTAAGTGGTGTGCCTACAGTTTGCTTAGACTTAGATACAAAAGAATTATTCTTAGAGACATTAGATGAAATTAATACTGTTGCGAGAACTGCTAAACAAGAAATTGAAGAAAAATTTATTGCAACTGTAGCATGTAAGGCAGCTGTTAAAGCAAACATGGCTTTAACTAGAGAAGAAGTAGATAGTCTTATGAGACAACTTCTAGTTTTGCCTAATCCATTTACTTGTCCACATGGAAGACCTACTGCAATTAGAATGACAAGGGAAGATATCGAAAGAAAATTTTCTAGAAGATAAATTATTTATAGATTTTTCAAGGCATAAATCTAAATCAAGGAGAAGAATATGTTAGTAATTGTATTATTTATTTTAATATTAAATGTGGTATCAATATTACTTATGTATAAATGCTTAGGCATAGAAAGTAAAAAGGAGAAACTAATTTTTGTTGTAATGGGAACAGCCCTAATGTATATTCTTACATCAATTATATACTGGATAAGCACAAAAGATATACAAATGACAGAGGTATCAGAAAGGGGAAAAGATTTAATAATCTTCTTATTTGTACCAATAAATGCAATATTAACATTACCTCTATTTGCTAAATCATTTTCTAAATTTAGAGATGGTAGGATAGATGGTAAAATATTGCGTAACAGAGGAGTGCTACTTATAATATTGCTAGCAATTATACTAATATTTGAATGTATTTATTTTAAAAACATTCAACAACAAGTTGTAAACATGATTACAGAAGAAGAGAGACAAACTGTAGAACAACAACAAACTTATTTAAATAGTGTTGCGGCAAATACTTTGGCGACAGGCGAAAATGCTATTGATTCTACTAATTCAGTTGATGATGAAAATGTAGTAAATGTAAATGATATAAATAATCAAGAGGAAAGTAATATAGTTACAAATTCAGTCCAATAGAGTAGGAAGGAAATGTTATGGATAAACCAAAAGTAATAGTTATATGTGGACCAACAGCTTCTGGAAAAACAAGCTTATCCATAGAACTTGCAAAACAAATAAATGGAGAAATAGTTTCTTGTGATTCAATGCAAATATATAAAGATATGACAATTGGAACGGCCAAACCTACTAAGGAAGAAATGGATGGTATTAAACATTATTTACTTGACTTTGTTTCTCCAGACCAGAGGTATAGTGTAGCAGAATACAAAAAAGATGCAGAAAATACTATTGAAAAAATTATATCTGAAGGGAAAGTACCTATTGTTGTTGGTGGAACAGGTTTGTATTTAGAAGCATTAATATATAATATTGAATATCAAAATATAGAAGAAGATATGGAATACAGAAACAAATTATATGAAATTGAAAGAGAGCAGGGACTTAGCAAATTATATGAAATGGCAAGCAAGATAGATTCTAAAGCTATGGAGAAGATTAGTCCTAATGATAAAAAAAGAATTTGTAGAGTATTGGAAATTTATCATCTTACAGGAAAAACTAAAACAGAATTAGAGGAAGAGTCTAGAAAAAATGAGCCTAAATATAATTATAAATTATTTGGAATCACAATGGATAGGGAAAAACTTTATGAGAGAATTAATTTACGTGTTGATATAATGATAAATCAAGGCTTGATTGATGAAGTTAAAAATCTTTTGGAGAAATATAATAACTTTCCAACAGCAATGCAAGGCTTAGGATATAAAGAAGTTGTGGAATATTTAAACGGCTTAATTACAAAAGATGAAATGATAGACAAAATAAAAATGGAAACTAGAAGATACGCAAAAAGGCAACTTACATGGTTTAGAAAATACAAAAATTTGATATGGATTAATGGATTAGACGATGTACAAAATAATATAAAAATTATTTTGGAGGAATATAGTGAAAAGAACAACTAAAGTAGAAAATAATGATAATAAGAGTAAAACAAAAAAAGAAAATAAATTAATTAAATTATTAAAAGTGCATAAGAAAAAAATCCTTATGCTTGTTTTACTATGCTTAATTGTTTATGTTATATATATGGTTGTTCAACTTATAAAAAAGCCAACAGATACAGTTTATGTGGAAATGGGGCAAATTGAAGAGGAAGAATCTGCAGTTGGATATATAGTAAGAGATGAAGAAGTATTAAAAGGGCAGAACTATAAAAATGGTATAGAGCAGATTAAAACAGAGGGCGAAAAGGTTGCTAAAGGAGAAGCAATTTTCAGATATTATTCAAATAATGAGAAAAACTTAGTTGAAAAAATAAAAGACTTAGATGCAAAAATCGATGAAGCTTTAGCAAAAGAAGATACAATATTGTCTTCAGACAATACAAAAGTTTTAGAGGAACAAATTGATACTAAAATTGACCAATTATATAGAGAAAGCAATTTAGAATTAATTCAAAATAATAAAGAAGAAATAATTAATAATATGACAAAAAAAGCAAAACTTACTGGAGAATTAAGTCCTGCAGGTTCATACTTAAACAAACTTATTAAAGAAAGAAGCAAATATGAAAAGGAATTAAATGATGGTGCAGAATCATTAACAGCAAGTAAAAGTGGAGTAGTATCATATAGAGTAGATGGATATGAAGATATACTTACAACTGATGATTTCGGAAAATATACTAAGAACTTTTTAGAAGATTTAAATTTGAAAACTGGACAAATAGTTCCTACAAGTAGTGAAAGTGGAAAAATTATAGACAATTATTGTTGCTACATTGTTTGCGTGTTAGACTCTAATTATGCAAGAGATGCAGAAGTTGGAGATAAATTAAAGCTAAGACTTCCAAGTGGAAAAGAAGCGGAAGCAAGTATTGAATATAAAACTGTAGATGGAGATGATTGTGTAATTACTTTTAAGCTAGAAACTGATGTGACTGAGCTTATAAGCTATAGAAAAATTTCTTTTGGAATTATTTGGTGGAGTGAAAATGGTCTAAAAGTACCAAACTCTGCTATACATACAGAAGAAAAGAATGGAAATGAAATTTCATATGTTACAAGAACAAGAATAGGTTATCAAGATAAAGTAATTGTAAAAATTCTTAAGCAGAATGAAAGATATGCAATTGTAACGAAATATACTAGTGAAGAATTAACTGAACTTGGATATACATCATCAGAAATTTTAAATATGCCAAATATTGCAATTTATGATGAAATATTAATAGACTAGTAAACAAATATTACAATTATGTTACAAAAATATTACAATTATATTAAATTTATATTACAAAACTAAAAAAAGTATTGACAATTTGAAAAAAATGTAAGATACTATATTAGAAAATTTAAAACGAATGACGAATATTTAAGGAGGTTATTTAAATGTCAGGAGCTATTATGGAAAAAGTATGGGGAATGCTAGGATTACCAGAAAAAGACGAAGAAGAAACAGAAGAGGTAGATATTGAAAGAAATGAAGATATAGAGAACCAAGAAGAAGAGGAAGACGATAGAAGAATATGGGGAAGAAAGAGTAAAGTTGTTAATATGCCACAAACTCAACAAGTAAAAATGGTTATATGTCAACCTACTACTTTTGAACAATCAGAAGCAATTTGTGATTTATTAAAAGAAAAGAAATCAATTATTGTAAATCTTGAGTATGTTAATAAAGACATAGCAAGAAGAATAGTTGATGTTGTTAGTGGTGCAGTTCATGCATTAGATGGAAACTTACAAAAAGTATCTAATTCAATATTCTTAGTAGCACCATACAATTATGATATTACAAATGAAATGGCAAGAGAAGAAATAAAAAATAAACTTTCAGTGTCTTGGATGAGAAATAATTCAAATAATTAGATATAGTTATATAAGGAGTTTAGGAGGAACAGATATGTATACACCATTGGATATAGAAAATAAGAAATTTGCAAAACAAATGATGAATGGCTATAGTGTAGAAGAAGTGGATAATTTTCTAGATGAGTTAACACTAGACTATGAAAAACTATATAAGCAGTCTAATGAAAGTGAAAACAAAATATCAGAATTAGAAGCTAGTATTGCAAAATATAGAAGCTTAGAATCGACTCTTCAAAATACTTTAGTAATGGCTCAGAGCACTGCTGATGAAGTGAAAAAAACAGCTCAACAACAAGCAGATCAAATTATCAGAGATGCACAAAGTGCAGCTAGAGCACAATTAATGGAACTTGAACAGCAAATTACAATTAAAACAAAAGAATTAGAAGAAATGAAAAAACAATTTGATGTATATAAAGCAAAAATGGAATCTTTGTTAATATCTCAATTAGAGTTATTAAAAGAGGTAAATAAAGACTAGAATCATATAAAAGAATATATATTTTAGCACTGTTTCACTGATTTTGAGTGAAAAGAAGGGGACGGATATAAATCCGTCCTTCTTCCATTTCACTTTTTGTTTTTGAAACATTTACATTCAGGTAATTTTGTTGTATAATGTACGGGAATGTTACAAAAATGTAACAATATTACAAAAATATAACAATGTTACAGAAATATTAAATTATTATTACAATATTGTAACAATAGTTGACATATTGAAAAAATCGTATAAAATATATAATATATCATATTAGAGGTATAAATGAGAGTAATAAGTGGAAAAGCAAGAGGGACAAAACTAAATTCTATTGAAAGTTTAGATACAAGACCGACGCTCGACAGAGTGAAAGAATCGTTGTTTAATATAATACAAAATAAAATAGTAGATGCTACGATTTTGGATTTGTTTGCAGGAAGTGGAGCAATTGGTATAGAATTTATAAGTAGAGGAGCTAAAAAAGCTTACTTTTGTGAAAAAAATCATAATGCAGCTAAAATGATATATCAAAATCTCACTAAAACAAAGTTTGAGAATCAAGCAGAAGTATTTGAAATGGATTACAAAAAATGCTTATTAGAACTTACAGAAAGAAAGGAAAAGTTTAATGTAATATACATTGATCCACCATACAAAGCAAATATTGCTGCCCATGCTATTAAGCAAATTATTTCACTAGATTTAATAGAACCAAATGGGATAATGATTATAGAAACAGATGAACTAGAAAGAGATTTATCAGAATTAGAAGAATTACAAGTAGAAGTATATGATTTAAGAAAATATGGTAGAGCCAATTTAATATTCTTAAATCGAAAGGAGTAAGATTATGGAAATATTTACTTTATTGGAAACTTTAGAGGATATGTTAGATAAGAGCAGAGGAATACCTTTTTCAAGTAAATGTATTGTGAATAAAGAGGATATTTTAGATATAATAAAGGAAATAAGAATTAAACTTCCTGATGAGTTAAAGCAAGCAAAGTGGATTAAAGAAGAAAGACAAAGAATATTAGTTGAGGCTCAAAATGAAGCAGATGATATTATAAAAGAAGCAGAAAATAGAATTATATCTATGATAGATGAGCACGAGATTACGAAAAAGGCATATGAGAAGAAAGTTGAAATAATCGAAACAGCAAATGAAATGTCTAGAGAAATAAAAAGTGGAACAGAAGAGTATGCTGATAGTGTTTTAGCTGGTATAGAGGTAGCATTAGAGGATGCTTTAAAAGTTATAAAAAATAATAGAAAAGAATTAAAATAAAGTAAAAATACATTAGGCAGGCTTTTATATGAAGGGAGTAAAAAAATGAAAAACTTCTTTTGTTTAATAATTAGCCTGCCTATTTATATAAATAAGGAGAAGAACACTAGTATTATGTGTAAGTATCAGAATCTTATACATAATATTTAAATTTTTTAATAATATTTTTTTGAAGAAAATGTATTGCTAAAAATACAAGCTGACAAAGACAAGAAACTTGACTATAATAATATTGAATATTAAAATAGTCGAAAGAAGGCGAATTAAGATGAAATATATAAAATGAACATAGACGAAAAAAATAAAATAATACCATATAGTTATATATAAAAATAACATAAATAAAACAGTGCAACATTGGGGACAGATTTTAAATCTGTCCCCGAGTTCCATTTCATTATCTACTCTATACAAAAAAATCTACACATTTTAAAAAATATGTTTGCTTTTCTAAAACCTTGTGATATAATACTTATTGGAAAATCAAGACAAAAGATAGTAAGGAGGAAGGCACTTTGGCAAAAAGGGGAAGAAGAGCTAAAAAAAATAAAGTAGATGTAAATGTAGCAGTAGTTTTTATGTTTTTAATTAGTATACTGCTTGCTATTTTAATATATACAAAATCGGGATATATAGGAGAACATTTAAGTCCTATACTTGGTGGAATTATGGGAGCTATTAAATACATTATTCCTATTGGTACATTTTTAATAGCTATATATATGACCACTGAAGATAAAGATTATTTATTTTCTAAATTAATTCAATATGCAATTTTCTTAGTGTGTATTGCTACTATCCTTAGTGTATTTCAGTTTGGTAATGGCAATATAAGTTCAGATTTAGAATTTCAAGCTGCTGTCCAAAAAGGTTATGAATTAGGTGAACTTGATAATGGTGGTGGAGCTATTGGTACTGCCATTGCATCAGTTCTTATTGATTTACTTGGAGAAGCTGGAACAGCAATTTTGTGTGTAGGTGTTGCAGCAATTTTATTAGTGTTCATGTTTGGAATTAAACCAGCTGAAATGATAGCAGATTTTATTGAAAATAGAAGAGAGGAAAAAGAAGAAAGACGAGCCGAAAGACAAGAAATGAGAGCTACAAGGAGAAGTAGAGTAGCCGAAGTTGATGATAGAGAAGAAATAGATAACAGAAAAGAGAGAAGAGAAACAAAGAAAGAACGTAGATTAAGAGAAAAAGAAGAACAGATGAGACAGGCAGAAGAGCTTGCAGAGCAACTTACTATCAATTTGAACGATAATGCTGATGAAGAAAAAAAGAGTAAGAAGCTTAAAAAATATGACCATAAGGGAGAAGATTTAATTCCTTTTATTGGTAGCAAGCATAAAGAAATAGAAGAAGAGAAAAAGTCGAATCCAGATGAATTAGAAGCAAATCTATTTAAAGTTGAACAAGAGACAAAAGAAGAAAAGGTTAAACAAGTATTACAACTTGAACATACAATTACAGTTGAAGATGAACATTACGAATTCCCACCTATACAGCTTTTATCAGAGGGAGAGAAAAAAGGCGTAAAAGGTGGCAAAAAGGCTGTTGCGGATACTGCAACGAGATTGCAAAAAACTTTGTACAGTTTTGGCGTTTCAGCTAAAGTTGAAAATGTATCGGTTGGACCTGCTATAACTAGATATGAGCTAAAACCTGCTGAGGGTGTTAGAGTTAGTAAGATAGCAAATCTTGCAGATGATATTGCACTTAATCTAGCTGCTGAAACTATAAGAATCGAAGCTCCTATTCCTGGAAAGCAGGCAGTAGGTATAGAAATTCCTAATAAAGAAAATGAAATTGTATCTTTAAGGGAAATTATTGATAGCGATGAGTTTAAAAATCATAAATCAAAACTTGCTTTTGCACTTGGAAAAGATGTTGCTGGCAATGTGGTTGTAACTGATATTGCTAAAATGCCACATGTATTAATTGCTGGTGCAACTGGTTCAGGTAAATCTGTATGTATTAATACTTTGATTTCAAGTATTATTTATAAATCAAAACCAAGTGAAGTAAAATTAGTTATGGTTGACCCTAAAGTTGTTGAACTTTCTGTGTATAACGGTATTCCTCATTTGCTTATTCCTGTAGTTACAGACCCTAAAAAGGCTGCAGGAGCGTTAGCATGGGCTGTACAGGAAATGGTTAACAGATATAGTTTATTTGCAAGCAAAAATGTTAGAGATATAAAAGGATATAATGCAGCATTAGAAGGAGAGGGAGAAGGTCACAAACTTCCTCAAATAGTAATTATTATAGATGAGCTTTCAGATTTGATGATGGTATCTCCAAAAGATGTTGAAGATTCTATATGTAGACTAGCTCAAATGGCAAGAGCTGCAGGAATGCACCTTGTAATAGCAACTCAAAGACCTTCTGTAGATGTTATTACTGGTATAATTAAAGCTAATATACCATCTAGAATTGCATTTTCAGTATCTTCACAAGTGGACTCAAGAACTATTTTGGATATGGCAGGTGCAGAAAAGTTATTAGGAAAAGGAGATATGTTATTTTATCCAGCCGGAGCACCAAAACCAACTAGAATTCAGGGAGCATTTGTATCAGACAAAGAAGTAGAAAAGATAGTAGACTTTGTGAAAAACAATGGTGAAGCTACATATAATGATGAAATATTAAGACAAATAGAAAATGCTAATAGCACAGACAAAGAAATAGATAGTCAAGATGAAGATGACAACACAGACCCATTATTAATGGATGCAATAGATGTTGTTGTAGAAACAGGACAAGCATCAACATCATTTATACAAAGACGTTTTAAAGTAGGGTATGCAAGAGCAGGTAGAATAATAGACCAAATGGAAGAAAGGGGAATTATTTCAGGATTCCAAGGAAGTAAGCCACGTGAAGTGCTTATGTCTAAAGAAAGATGGGAAGAACTTAAAATGACACAAGACTCAGCAGATGAAGAGTAAAATTTCCATGAGAATAATAAAAAATTACTAAAGAGGAGTAATATGGAAAAAAGAAAAATTTTATCTAAATTAAATATTGATATTAAAGACTATAACAATGAACTAGAAAAAATTTTGGAAAACAAATTATTTTCTTATGATGTAAAAAACTTATTACTTAGTATGTTGTATAAAATTGAAAATGCATATAGGGATTATGAAACTGTAAAATTAGAAGTCCCATCCAAACGAGACTTTATTGAAAATGTTTTAAGAATTATTAAGGAAAAATGCATAAAAATAATACTAGTAAAAAGTGGTACACCAGAAGGAGAAGAGTTAGAAAAAAACAACTTAAAATATACAGTAGATAAAGCAAATGGGGAAATTGTTTGTTTCCAAAATGAACTTGTAATGTTAACTGCACTATTTAAGCTAGATGAAGTTGATGTGAAATTTGAGTTAGCATATGAATATGCAGAAGAACCATTAAATGTTTTGATGAATAGTGGAAAAATTGACTCTGATGTAGAAGTTATAAGAGATTTTAATGGCTGGTCTTGGGACACAGTAACTAGAGATATACAAGATATTGATTATAATTGTGTTTATCAAGTAATGCTACTTTTAAATGGACAGAATTATATATATAGTAGAAAGAATAAAAAGATATTTTCAAATGTATGCAAGATAGCCGTGAAAAAGATGCTTGCAGATAAAGATTATTTGAAGAAAATAAAAGAGATAAAAAAAGAAAAGAAGCAAAGATTAGAATTATTTGAAGACAAGAAAAAATTTTTAGATAAAATAACTGAGGAGAAAAAAGAATATTCGGCTGCAATTGAGAAAATAGATAGAATTTTAAATAATAAAGAATTATTGAAAAAAGAATATTATGCTAGAAATGAGAAACTTCCAAATAAACAGAAGATATTTAGTGCAAGTTATTTAGTAGGAATTTTACATGAAGAAAGAGAAGAATTTCTGAGCAAAATAGATGAGTGCAATAGGGTTATAATGCCTAAAGAATTTATTGAATTTAAAGCAAAATTGCAAAAAGAAAATGAGTTTTTAGATTCTGCTTTAAAAGGTTTGCAGAAAGAAGATTTGCTTGAAATTTTCGAGGAATTCTTAGATGCTGTAGGCGATATTATAAATAAATTAAGTATAGAAGAAACAAATAAACTAATAGAATGGATATATAAAATAAGATATTTTAGATTTATTCCAATTAATTCTGAACGAAAAATTAAAGATTTAGAGGAATTAAATCCTAGATTTGAAAAAATAATAAAACTAATTATAAAGAAATCTCAAGAATTTAAAGTATGGGATAATTTTACTGAAAATCAAGAACTTACATATAAAATTTTAAAAGAAATTTTTGATATTAAAATTATTTACTTACAAAATATTGTGTTTCAATGTAAATACGAAGATAAGGTTTTATATGTTGAGATTTATGATGATACAGTAATAGAGAATACATTAAAAATAGAAATTGACAATGTAAAAATAAAGAAAAAGTTTAAATTATTTAGTTAAAATTTATATAGAACTATTTAGTTTAAGATGGAGGGTATATGAAAGTAACTTTTTTAGGAGCTACAAAAACTGTAACAGGTTCCAACTTTTTAATAGAAGGCGCAGGAAAAAAATTCTTAGTAGACTGTGGAATGTACCAAGGAGCAGCAGAGGATGAGTTTGAAAATGAACAGCCATTTTCATTTAATGTAGATGATATTGATTTTATGCTACTAACTCATGCGCATATAGATCACTCTGGAAGAATACCAAAATTATACAATGAAGGGTATAGAAATCCAATATATGCAACAAAAGCAACATGTGATTTATGTTCAATTATGCTTCCAGATAGTGGACATATACAAGAAATGGAAGTTGAGTGGAAAAACCGAAAAAGAGTTAGAAAAGGGCAAGATCCACTTCCACCTTTATATACAGCAGAAGATGCAGGGAAATCTTTAGAAATATTTAAACCAGTTCAATATGATGAAATTATTGAAATAACTCCAAATATACAAGCAAGATTTAATGATGCAGGGCATATGCTTGGCTCTAGCATTATAGAAATTTGGGTAACAGAAAATGGTAAAACAGAAAAAATAGTATTTACAGGAGATTTAGGAAACAATGATATACCATTGCTTTCACCTCCAACAATGATAGAATCAGCAGATTACCTTGTAATGGAATCAACATATGGAAACAGACTTCATTTAAGGAATGATGATAAAGCAAAGATATTCCTTGATGTAGTATATGAGACTTTAGAAAAAGGCGGAACTGTTGTA
The DNA here is from genome assembly GCA_946500265.1 of uncultured Clostridium sp. GTDB lineage: Bacteria > Bacillota > Clostridia > TANB77 > CAG-508 > CALXVA01. The sequence goes on along the minus strand of CAMMVE010000002.1, from coordinate 77,638 downwards.
ATTCCTTCATTTGCAGTAGGTAGAACTCAAGAAATACTTTATGAACTAAATAGAATTAAAGAAGAAAAACACGACGAAGAATTTTATAAAAAATATAAAAGACTTATGAGTGTACCAGTATATGTAGATAGTCCACTTGCAATTTCTGCAACAGAAGTTTTTAAAGATAATATGAATTTGTTCAATGAGGAAACACAAGAAATAATAAATGCAGGAGATAATCCTTTAGAGTTTTCTGGTTTGAAATTTACAAAAACAGCAGACGAGTCTAAGGCACTTAATGAAAGTCAAGAGTCTTCAATTATAATTTCTGCTAGTGGTATGTGCGAAGTTGGAAGAATTAAGCATCATTTAAAACATCATTTATGGGAACCAAATAGTACAATATTATTTGTAGGTTATCAAGCACCAGGAACACTTGGAAGAAGGCTTGTAGATGGAGAGAAAAAGGTAAAAATATTTGGAGAAGAAATTGCAGTAAATGCAAGAATTGAATACATAGAAGGCTATTCAGGACATGCAGATCAAGAATGGTTAATGAATTTTGTATATTCATTTATATCAAAACCAAAACACATATTTTTAGTACATGGAGAGCCAGAAGGACAAGTAGTACTAGGAAAGAAGATAGAACAAGAAGCACAGATACCAGTTACTATACCAGACTTTGGGGAAAGTTATGAATTAAATGAAAAATTAGAAATGATAGGAAAAGTAAAAGATACAGCTAGAGACAAATTCTTAAGATTAGAAGTATTGGAAAGAATGAATACATTAAAAGAAGAATTAGAAGACATGTCTACTATTGTTAAAGAAGAGTATTTAGATAAAAATGCAGCAGATAGTGATGTTATAAGAATTAAGGAAAGATTAAAAGAATTAGAAAATCAAATTGTAAAAATAGTAGAAAACAAGGAGAGTTAAGGAGAGATAAACTTATGATAAATAAATATTATAATGATGCAATAATTGGAGGAAAAGATATAACAGCAAGTTATACTAAAAATGGAGAACTTCTTAGACTAATGTATAATACACCTGACTTTAGACAATTTCTAGATTTTTTTCATACAGGAGTTAAAGTGAATGACTCCTGCATAATATACTTACACGAAGATCAAAACAATAGGTATAACCAGTATTATGAAGAAGATACAAATGTGCTTAATACTGAAATAGAAAATACATATTTCAATTTAAAAGCAAAACAAGTTGATTTCGTGTCCATGAAAAACAGTGTTTTAATAAAGAGATATATTTTTAAAAATGATAATGTAATAGACCTTAATGTTAATTTCTTAGTACATTCAAAACTGTTATCAAATCCAAATAATATGGTTGGCTCGAAAATAGAAGATAATGTGCTATTACAATATAGTCACAACAATACAATGTGTATGTTTTCAAAGAAAAACATAAATGCACATCAGTTGAATGATAGTAGTGAAAATATTGGAAGCGGAATAATACATGACAAAGATTATATAGGAATGAGTGCTGATTCTAGCATTAATTATGAAATAGGAGTTATAAAGCCAGGAGAAACGAAAGAATTAGACATATATTTATATATAATAGATAATGAAAAAGTACAACCAGAAGAAATGTGGAAAAACATAGAAAATATCAGAAAACAAGATGTAGCAAATGAGCAAAACGCCGTTCAAAGATATTGGAAAAAGTATGTAAAAGAACATATAAATATTGAATTAAAAGAAGAAAATACAGAATATAACAAAAAATTTAATAAGATATATAAAAGAAGTATATTATTATTTCCATTGCTTACAAATAAAGAGACAGGTGGAGTAGCAGCAGCAGTAGAAGTAGATGAAAACTTAACACAATGTGGAAGATATGGATATTGCTGGCCACGTGATGCTGTATTTGTAACAAGAGCATTTGACAAAATAAAAATGAACAAAGAGGCAGAAAAATTCTATAAAGTATTTTGTAAAAATACACAAAGCAAAAATGGAATGTGGGAGCAAAGATTTTATACAGATGGAAGATTAGCACCATGTTGGGGATATCAAATAGACGAAACTGCAGGAGTAGTATATGGTGCTTGCGAGCATTATAAAGCAACAGGAGATAAAAAATTCTTAAAAGATGTATTAAAAATGTGCGAAAATGCAGTAAAATTTCTATTTATATATTTAGACAATATATTAGGCTTACATGATGACAGTGATATAGTAAAAAATGAAATAGAAAAAACATATCATACAGAAGATAGAAACAAATTGCCAGTGAGCTATGACTTATGGGAAATGAATGAAGGAGTACATATATATTCGCTAGCAAGTATATATGCAGCATTTAGTTCAATAATGGAAATGTATAAAGTAGTAAAACCAGAATATGAAGAAAAAAATAGACTAAAATTAGAAAGCATAAACAAAATAGAAAAAAAGATAGACATGTATAAAAAAGAAATGGAAAAATACATAAATGAAAAAATGTATAACGAAAATACAAAAACAATAAAAAGAAACACAAACGACGAGATAACAGATATAAGTGTAGTAGGAACAGTAGTGCCATTTAAAATGTATGGACCAAAAGAAAAAAGAGTAGTAAACACAATAGAAAAAATAAATATGACATTAAGAACATACACAGGGGGATATTTACGCTTCGAAGGAGATCACTATAGAGAAGGAAAGAGTCCATGGTCAATATCAACACTATGGATGGCAATGTATTATAAAGAAATAGGACAAAAAAACAAAGCACAAGAATGCATAGATTATATAGTAAATAGTGCAAATAAACACGGCTTTATAGGAGAACAAATCGACAATAACACAATACAGCCAAACTGGGTAATAGGCTTAACCTGGGCCCACGCAATGTTTATTTTGTCGCTTTAGGGACAGGTCTCCCGCCGACATCTTGTCGCTTTGGGGACAGGTCTCTTGCCGACATTTTTGGTCGCTTTGGTAACATAGGAGATAGTATATTGGCTTTCTATACAATACATCAAAGCGTTCATAAAAAATGAAAACATATACATAAAAATTAGAATTTAAACTAAAATTTTAATATTTTTGTGAAAATAAAATGAAAGTATAGCATATTAATAGAAAATATGTTATACTTTTAATCGTTGTAATAATATTATTTAGGGGTAAAAAGAATGAATTAATTTAATAAAGAAAGGAAGATGTTAATTCTATGCCCCGTAGTAATAGAGAAAATTTAAAAGCTAATACAAATTCTTATCATGTTTTATTGAGAGGAATTAATAAGCAGGATATTTTTTTAGATAATCAAGATAGAGCAAAATTCCTAAAGGAGTTAATGATTGCTAAAAAAGAGTTTGAATTTAAGATTTATGCGTTCGCTTTAATGAAAAACCATGTGCATATTGCCATTTTTGATAAAAATAATAAATTGCCAGATGTTATGCATTTTATATGTAGTAAATATGCAATGTATTTCAACAAGAAATATGATAGAGTAGGTCATGTCTTTCAAAACAGATATAAAAGCATAGGAATAGAAAATGAGAATTACTTATTTAATGTGATAAGATATATACATAAAAATCCGGAAAAAGCATGTATATGTAGAAAAGAAGCATATAAATGGAGCAGTTATCGTGAATTTATAAATAGTTGTGGAATAATTACAGATGTTGATTTGGTTCTAAAATTATTTGGAAAAACCAAAAGAGAAGCTATTAACAATTTTATAAAGTTTAATAATGAAATAGATAGAGTATATTCTGATGCGGAATTTGAATTTGAAACTAGACTTAGTGATGAAGAGGCAGAAGAGTGCATAAAGCGAATATTGAATGTTAAAAATATTATAGACATACAAAGAAAAAGTGATGAAAATAGAAATAAATATATTTATGAAATATCGCAAATTAAAGGGATAGCTTCTAATCAAATAGGTAAAATGATGAAAATTAGTGAGCGTACTGTTCAAAGAATAATAAATAAATATAAAAGAGATAATAGCATTAAATAAATAATAAATTCGTAATATATTTTCATTGGAATTAGACTTGTCCCCATTGCGACAAAATGTCGGCGGGAGACCTGTCCCTAAAGCGACAAAAGGAGGTCATATGCCTAAGAATAAAACAATTTTTGTGTGCAGCAGTTGTGGATATGAATCTGCAAAATGGCTAGGAAAGTGCCCTGCTTGTAATGAATGGAATACTTTTTATGAAGAAAAAGTTGTGGCAACAAGTAGTGTTAGTGCATCTGGAAGCCAAAACAGGGTAAAAGTAGCACCTAGGAAGCTTAAAGAAGTTGAAGGTATTGAAACGGCTAGGACGAGTACTGGAATTGGAGAATTGGATAGAGTCTTAGGCGGAGGTTTAGTTAAAGGGTCACTTGTTTTAGTTGGCGGTGAGCCTGGAATTGGTAAATCTACTTTAATTTTACAACTTTGTGACAAGGTTAAAGGTGAAGGAAAAGTCCTTTATGTTTCAGGTGAGGAGTCTGCAGAACAGGTTAAGATTAGAGCAGATAGGTTGAATATTAATAATGATGATTTGATGTTTTTAGGAGAGACAAATATAGATAGCATTCAAGAGGCTATTGTTTCGATTAATCCTAAGTTAGTGATTATAGATTCTATTCAAACAATGTATTCGGAAGAAATTTCTTCTGCAGCTGGTACAGTGAGCCAGGTTAGAGAGATTACTTCTAGAATTATGAGAATGTGTAAAGATAATGGAATTACTACTATTATCATTGGACATGTTACTAAGGATGGAAATATAGCAGGGCCTAGAGTCTTGGAACATATGGTTGATACAGTACTTTATATAGAAGGAGAGCGCTATTTTTCATACAGAATTTTAAGAAGTGTAAAAAATAGATTTGGCTCAACAAATGAAGTAGGAATGTTTGAGATGAAGAATGAAGGAATGGTGGAAATTACAAATCCTTCATCTATACTTATATCAGATAGAGAGGATAATCCTGCTGGGTCAGTAATTGTGGCAAGTATGGAAGGAACACGACCTCTTTTAGTGGAACTTCAGGCCTTGACTACTCCAAGTGTATATGGAATTCCAAAAAGAACGGCAAACGGTATTGATTATAACAGGCTTGCTGTACTAATTGCAGTTATAGAAAAAAGAGCAGGAATTCCATTGGGGACTCATGATGTATACTTGAATGTAGTTAGTGGTATAAGAATTTCAGAACCAGCAATTGATTTGGGAATAATTCTTTCATGTGTCTCAAGTTTTAAAAATATAAGTATACCTCAAAATGTTGTGGCAATAGGAGAAGTAGGCCTTACAGGCGAAGTTAGAGCTGTAAATATGATAGAAAAAAGAATTAAAGAAGCTGAAAAATTAGGATTTAAAAAATGTATTATACCAGAAAGTAATAAAAAACTATTGAAAGACGAGTTCAAATTAGATATAATAGGTGTCAGAAATATTAATGAAGCAATAAAAGGACTACAATTAAAATAGCAGTAAAAATACAATAGATAAAATCAAAGATAATTTGGTGGGGAATATATTTCTCGAGAACGATAAGCGTGCTGATGAGATATCTGTCCCCAAAGCGACAAAATGTCGGCGGGAGACCTGTCCCCGAAGCGACAAAAGGAGTGAATTGTAAAGTGGCTGAAGGAATTGAAGAAGTTTTGAGATTAATTGCGCCTGGTACTCCAATTCGAAATGGTTTAGAGAACATTTTAAATGCTAAAACTGGTGCGTTAATTGCAGTAGCTGATAGTGACCAAGTTATGAATTTGGTTGATGGTGGTTTTAAATTGGATGTTGATTTTAGTCCTGCTAAATTATATGAGTTGGCAAAAATGGATGGGGCTATTATTTTAAGCCCGGATTTTAAGAAAATATTGTATGCTAACACTCAACTTATTCCATCACCTGATATATTTACTAATGAAACTGGAACAAGGCATAGAACGGCTGAGCGTACAGCAAAACAGACCGGTGCATTAGTTATTAGTATTTCTCAGAGAAGAGGTATAATTACTTTATTTAGAGGTAATGATAGGTATGTTCTTAAGGATTCGGCTGAGGTAATTTCAAAGGCTAATCAAGCGTTACAAATTGTAGAGAAGTATAAAAAAGTTTTTGATAGTAAAATTAATATGCTTAATGAATATGAATTTAATGATATTGTCACTCTCGAAAATGTGCTTACTGCAATACAAAGAGCTGAAATGGTTGTGAGAATTGCAGATGAAGTTGTTAAAGCTATTGATGAATTAGGAGAAGAAGGAAGACTTCTTGAAATGCAACTTGACGAAACAGTTGGAGATTTAGAAAAAGAAGAATTGCTTCTAATTAAGGATTATATTGCACCAGGGAAGAAGAGAACTGCTGATAAAATTGTAGAAGAGCTAAAGAAGATTGTTTATGAAGATTTAATAAAATCTAGTAAAATAGCAGATTTACTTGGGTATGAAGACTTTGATAATTATGATGAAGTAGCTGTATATCCAAGGGGGTATAGAATTTTAAGTAAAATACCTAGAATGCCTAATACAATAGTTGAAAATCTAGTTAAGTCTTTTAAGTCATTCCAGCATATTTTAATAGCAGATATACAAAGACTTGATGAAGTTGATGGAATTGGTGAAATAAGAGCTAGGACAATTAAACAGTCACTAAAGAGAATGCAAGAACAGTTTGTTTTTGACAATTTGATTATGTAGGAATAGAAAGGAATGTTAATAAAAATGAAAAAAACTTGGTTAAGAATTTTACTAATATTAGGAATAATTTTGGTTTTAGCAGGAATAATTTATGTAGGATATGGAATTTATAAGAAACTTACTTTAGATATACCAAATCCGGTTGCAACAATTGAAGTTGAAGATTATGGTACTATAAAAGTAGAGCTTTATCCTGATAAAGCTCCAAATACTGTAGAAAATTTTATAAGGCTTGCAAACAGAGGATTTTATAATGGTACAACTTTTCATAGAACAGTACCTGATTTTGTAATCCAAGGGGGTGCTCGTGAAGGTGATACAGCAGCTTCTCCTTTATTAAGTGATGTATATAATTTAGATGAAGTTCTAGCTAATAAAGATTTATTTGAAGCTATTTTAGCTGTGTTCTATAATGGAGAATATGAAATTGATGATAACACTACAATTACAACATATGACGAATTTGAAAACTTGATGAGCTCAGAAGAAGGAAAAAGTAAATTAGATAATTTCTTAAATATTGAATATAATATTACTGGTGAATTTGTTGCAAATGGATATGAAGATAATAATTTGAAACATGAAGCTGGTGTTATATCTATGGCAAGAAGTGATTATAGTAACTGGGGATATACAGAACAAGGATATAATTCTGCTGGATGTCAATTCTTTATTACAACTGAAGCTAATTCTGGACTAGATGGATTATATGCAGCTTTTGGTAAAGTTATAGAAGGAATGGATATTGTAGAGGAAATTTCTAATTTAGAGGTTTATTATAGAAGTACAGAAGTAGACTCTGATTTTGAAACACCAAAAGATGATGAAGGAAATGAAATAGCATCAGATACTCCAAAAGAGGAGCCGGTAATAAAAAGTATAACAGTAGAAACATATGGAGTAGAATATGATGCGCCAGTAGTTTCAACAGTATTTGATACAAGTTTATTACTTTCAGGAATGAATTATTAGAAGAGTCTTTATATTATAGATAGGAAGTGTAAAAAATGAAAAATAATGGACAAGAAAACAAACATAAAAATAAAAGAGACATAGGCAGAATTGCAATTAGAATTATTGCTGCAATACTTGCAGTTCTAATGGTTCTTGCAGTAGCTGCAACTTTAGTTTTCTACATCTAATTAATGCTAGATAATTTATTATAAAATTAACAATTTAACAATATAGTGAATATATTATTAAATTATTAGTAACTTATTAATATGCAAATATTTAATAAATTATTGAAAAAGCTTAGTAGTATAAAACAAATGTAAAAATAAAAATAGTAAAGAGGAAAAATATATGGATGTATTTTCATTAAATTTTAATGGATTTTGGACTAGCATACAAGGTTATATTAATGATATATCAAGTAATCCGTTTAGACTTATTATTTTTATACTAGATATATTAATTGTTGGATATGTTGTATATAAATTTATTAAGTCTGCACGTAATTCAAGAGTGTGGCAATTATTAAAAGGTATTGTATTAATTGTAATAATTACAATATTAAGTGGAATTTTTGAATTTAGAATTCTTAACTGGCTATTAACTATTTTTATGACATATGGAGTAATTGCACTAATTGTAATATTCCAACCTGAATTAAGAAGAATGCTAGAGCAGTTAGGAACAAATAAATTTACAAAATTCTTTGGTATTGGTTTGGAAAAAGATTTTGAAACAAAAACTAAAGAAGATATTTATAAGGTAGTAATTGCTGCTAAAGAATTATCTAATTCAAAAGTTGGCGGATTAATTGTATTTGAAAGAGATATTCAATTAAATGATATAATGGATAGCGGAGTAAAAATAGATGCTGATGTATCTCCTCAATTAATTGTGAATCTTTTTGTTCCAAAAACGCCATTACATGATGGTGCAATAATTATAAGTAAAAATAAAATTGCTTCAGCAGCTTGTATTTTACCATTGTCAGACGATAGGCAAATTAGTAAAGGCTTAGGAACAAGGCATAGAGCAGCAATTGGTATTTCTAGAGAAACTGATGCAATTGCTGTAGTTATTTCCGAAGAAACTGGAAAAATTTCTATTGCAAAAGATGGAAATTTAATAGTTGATTTAAAAGAAGAGGCTTTAAAAAATATATTAATAAAAAATCTTATTACTAAAAAAATCGGAAATGAAAGCAAAAGACACACGCCAAAATTGTTTAAAAAGAATAAATCTGCAAAAAAGAGTAAAGAAGAGGCAGATAAAAATGTTGAAAAATAGTGAATCTAATCAATAAAAATCAGAAAAATTAAATTAAATTATATTAAATTATACTATATTATATTATATTATATTTAATTTTATATTATATGAGGATTAAATAAAATGAGAAACGTCAAACTAACTATAGAATATGATGGAAAAGATTTTAACGGGTGGCAAAAACAGGCATAATAGTAGGGTTTGAACATATTTTGAGTTTATTTCAAAATACTTCAAACCCTATATAATAAAGACTTTTACATTTTCAACATATTTTCAAATAAATATGAAATAATTTAAAATTATTTCGCAAGGCTGAAACGGTGGCTGAAACTTGGAAAATTAAAAATCCATTGTCAAGCCATTTTCTTTTAAATAATTATATGATAGATCAATATGAGTTTGTTTAAATCTATCAAATACATCACAATATACATTTAGTGTAGTGGACACATTTGCGTGTCCCATTATTTTTGCTAAAACAGATGCAGGCATTCCTGCTTCAATACATCTAGTTGCAAAGGTGTGCCTTAACATGTGTTGGTGTAATTTAGAGCCTTTTCCAATATTATATTGTTCACATATATATTTGAACATCATATTAGTTGTATCTGTACTTATACATTGTTTTCTTGAATTGCAAAATAGCAAATGCAAATCATTTTCGTGATAATAAGATGATGATAAATAATCTTTTAAAATAGATTCTACATGTCTATCCATTATTATATCTCTAGTTCCATTTATAGTTTTTGTATAAGATCCAATCATTGCTCTTTCATTTAATCCACGAGTAATAGTTCTTCTTATATGAATAAGTTTATTATTAAAATCTATATCATCAATATCAAGTGCATTTATTTCGCCCATTCTCATTCCTGTAAATAAACTAATTAAAAATTGATATTTATATCTGCAGCTAGTTTCTTTCATTGCTTTTACAAATTGCTGTTGTTCTTCAATAGTAAGAGCAGAAACTTTCCTGTCTTTAATATCAGAAAACGGAATTGAAAATTCTATTTGGTCATCTAAAAAATTAAATCTTAATATATTTCTTCTAACTGCAATTTTGAAAGTATGATTAACAATTCCATATATTTTAGCAATAGTAGAATTAGAATATTTAGTTATATAAGTGAAAAAATCTCTTAAATCATTTTCTGTTATTTTTTGTAACTCCATACCAGCAATATAATGAGTTGATATTTCCTGTAATGTATGTAATTTTCTTTTATAAGAAGAAGGCTTTAATTTATTCATTTCATATCCAGTATCTATAAATTCTTTTGCAATTTGATAAAAAGTAATTTTAGATTTATCAACATAAGTATTTGTATTTAATTCTGTAATAACTTTTTCTAATTTTAATTTTACTTCTTGTCTTGTTTTTCCTGAAATTGTTTTTCTTTTTCTCTTACCATTTTTGTCATACATTTCAATAGTATATTCGGCAATCCAATATGTTTTGCCTTTTATTTCTCGTTTAAATATGGTTCCTTCTCCATTTCCTCTTTTCTTTGATGTTCCCACAATAAAAAACCTCCAAATTTCTCTAAATACCACTTGAAAAATGAAGGACTTTTATATATAATATAAAAGTATTCACTTTTCGAAGTGTTTACGCTCTGGATAATGTGTGGCTTCCGCAAAAAGATACACATTATCCTTTTTTATAAATTTATAGTTGTTTTTATCTTTGGCTTATTTGAATTAAATTCTTTTATTAAATTATGAACATTCTTATTACCAGTACAATCAAAAGCAATATATTTTATTTCATTGTTATTTGTATATGTAAATATTAAATATGAATGTATTGTTCTAGAAGTTTTTTCTTTTGTTCTACCACCAATCATTGCTCCAATTGGTCCAAATAACATGGCACCACCGAATAGCGCTACCTATGCTTGAAACATTATTTTTCTGTATATCTACATCGTTAGTTATAGATATATCTGTGACTTTCTCTTTAGATAATTTAAATGAATTATTATTGGCTAAAAATTCATACTCATTGGGACAAGATAAAATTTGGGTAATTGTATTTTCTGCAATAGGTAATCCATAAAAATGTGACAATGTCATAAATATCGTTGCATTTTTTTCATTCTTTAAATTTAAGATATTCTTTTTTATTTTAGATTTTTGGTGTGAAGTATAATAAATCATAAATAAACAGAATAATATAAATATAAGAAAAAATATAATAACTGGATCCATAATAAAACCTCCTTTCAAGTATTTTATTTAAAAGCACTCTTATTTTCTGCTTTTATTACCTTGCCAATTACTTTAAAGTTCTTCTTTTTAATTTCATCTTTTGTTAATTTTATAGTAGGATAATATACATTCATAGCTTGAAATTCAAGTATATTATTATTATCTATAACCTTTCTAATATATTCTCTATTATCTAATCTAAACAAAATTGTTTGACCACTTTCGTAATTAGATGTTTTTTGAATAAAGGCAATATCTCCAACATCAAGTAAAGGAAACATAGCTGAATCAATAGCTGTATATTGAAAAATATCATTAGTAGTTCTTAATTCATCTGGAGTTCTTTCTATTGGAACGTCAAATCCCATCATCCAAGCTTCATCAACATTTAAAATCTTGCATAATATATATATATTATCTTGCCTAGCAAGTGCTTTACCTTTTAAATATTTATTTATAAGTGATTGTGATATTGTTTTTGAAAATGCTTTTGTTTTTTCTGATAATTCGATTTGATTTATATTATTTAATTGCATTGCAATTGCTAAACGATTAGCAAAGCTATCGGTTCTTTCATTATTCATAACTTTCCTCCTTTGATATAGAATATCATACCAAAAAAATGAAATAAAATCAATAGTTTTGAAAAATAATACAAAAAAATGAAAAAAATTCATAAAAAGTATTGACAATATTTTTAGTGTGATATATTATAATGACAAATATGAATTAAATTCATAAAAAAGAAAGGAAGTGATATGATGCTAAATTCTTTAGATTATTCTCTTTTAAGAGGAAGAATTAGAACATATTTTGGAAGTGAAGCAAATTTTGTAAAGGAACTTCAAAAGAATGGAGTAGAAATGAGTGCAGGTAGTTTTTCAAATAAAATAAATTGTAAATCACCATTTAATCAAATAGAAATAGTAGAAATCTGCAATCTATTGGGTATAGCTATTGAAGAATCAGTTACATATTTTTTTACTAAAAAATATGAATTAAATTCATAAAAAGGAGATAACATGAAAAAAAATAAGAAATGCGGAAGCCACACATTATAAAGGAGGAATATTATGAGAGAGTTAAACGATGATACATTTTATAGTCCTACAACATTTGCAGAATTAAGAGGATGTAGCATACCAACAGCACAAGAAATATTTAATGAGAAAGACTTTCCTAGTGAAAGTTTTGGAAAAGAAAAAGTTGCTTTAGGAAGTGCAATACGAGAATGGTACAGAAAGAAAAGAATGAAAGGGGAATAACAAATGAAAGTTATTAGAAAAATTATTGAATTTTTATTAGGAACATCAATTATATGGATTCCAATTGTAGGTTCTATAATTGCTGAAAAGTTATCACAAATAATTACAATGGAACAGATAATGACAGTAGTATATATATCAATTCCAATTTTATTTATTTCAATTATAAAAATGGAAATTGACGAAGCAAAAGAAGAAAGGAGAAAAAGAAGATATGCCAAAGCAAGATAAATTACATAATTGTTACATATGGCACATTATAACATTAGCAAAAATGAAATATAAATTAAGAAATTTGAAAGGGGTGAGATAAATATGATGGGAAAACATAGTGAACAAAGCTTAAAAATAAAGCAATTAGAAGAAACAATTGCATTAAAGGACCAGGAAATCAAAGATATTAAGTTTAGTGTGGCAGATATTTTACTACAAATAAGAACTATAAATGAGTCAAATAATTATTCTGATCCAAGTATAAAAAGAAGAAAAATATCAGAATTATGTACTGATACTAGATATGAACTTCTTATTGACGAAATAGACAGTTTCTATAAAAAAGAAAAGCAACAACAAAAAGGAAAAATAATAGAACTACCAAATACCGACCAAAGTACAAAATAGTTCTATAAAACACTTAAATAAATGCTCTATTTTTATTCTAACATAAGAAAGTTTAAAAAACAAGAGTAGAAAGGAGATAAAAGAATGCAAAAATGTAGTATTTGTGGACAAAATTATGAAGGTTATGGAAATAATGCACAACCAGTAAATGATGGAAGATGCTGTGATAAGTGTAATGCAACAATAGTAGTACCAAGAAGAATGCAAGACCATATAATCATGAAAGGAGAAAAATATTAATGGAAATTAAAATATTTAATTTAAAATTAAAAAACTTCAAGGGAATAAAAGAATTAGAAGTTGTTTTTAACGGACAAAATACAAATATATATGGAAAAAATGCAACAGGAAAGACAACAATATTTGATGCATTTAAATGGCTGTTTTTTGATAAGGATAGCAATGATAAAAAAGACTTCAATATAAAAACTTTAGATCAAAACAATAAACCAATTCATTTTTTAGAACATGAAGTAGAAGCCACTCTATTAATAGATGGTCAAGATATGACATTCAAGAAAATATTTCAAGAAAAATGGGTTAAAAAGAGAGGACAAAGTGAACAAGAATTTTCTGGACATGAAACTAATTATTGGATAGATGAAGTACCAGTAAAGAAAAAAGATTATGAAGAAAAAATAAATAGTTTAATACCGGAAAGTCTATTTAAATTGATTACAGATCCATTATACTTCAATAACCAATTAAAATGGACAGAAAGAAGAGAATTATTAATAAACATTTCTGGAGCAAATATATCAGATGAAGAAATACTTGATTCAAAAGAAGAATTCAGTTCAATAAGAAAAAATATAGAAGGTAGAAGTATTGATGATTATAAAAAAGTAGTACAAGCTAAAATAAAAGAATTAAATAAACAAAAGGAATCAATACCTGTCAGAATTGATGAGCTTACAAATACACTAATTACAGAACATAATATTGACTATGAAAAAATTGAGAAAGAAAAAGAAGAACTTAACAGTCAATTAAAAACTACAGAATTAGAGATGACAGATGTTCAAGCAAGAGCAAAAGAAAACATGAAAATTGCAGACCAGTTAACTGCAGCAAAAAAAGAATTATCAGACTATAAATTGAAAAAAGAAACTGAATACTCGCAAAAATATTCTTCAGAGTTAATTAATTTGCAAAATGAGAAAAGAATACTAGAAAGTAAAATTAGAAATAAACAAGACGAAGATAATGAAAGATTATTTAAAATTAAACAAGATCAAAATAGAAAACAAGAATTATATAAAAAATGGGATGAAGTTAGCAATAAAAGATTAACATTTGACCCGGATTCATTTATTTGTCCAACTTGTAAACGAGAATATGAAACTGAAAAGATTGAAGAAATGCAAAAACAATTTGAAAATAATTTTGCTTTACATATAAAAAGTGAACAAGATGCAATAAATAAAGAAGGCCAGGCAATTAATATAAGGCTTGATGAAAATACAAAAGCTAGAGAAATTCTACAACAAGAAATTCAAGAATTAAATAGTAAATTAACTGAAATCAGTAATAAAATTACAGAAATAGAAAAAGCAAAAGAAAATGATAACTCATTTGATGTAACTTCACTTCCAGAGTACAACAACAAGATTAAAGAAATTGAAGAATTAGAGGAAAAAGTAAATAACTTAGCAAATGGAGATATATCATATTTGCAAAATAAAAAAGAGGAAATTACTGAAGAAATAAATAAATTAAATAAAATATTAAACGAAAGAGATATACAAGAAAAAACAAAACTACGTATAGAAGAATTACAAAATGAAGAAGAAAATATTTCAATAAAAATACAGGAGTTAGAGGGCGAACAATATGCATTAGAAGAATTTACAAAAACGAAAGTAGAATTATTAGAAAATGCAATAAACAGTAAATTTGAGATAGTAAAATTTAGATTGTTTGATACTCAAATTAATGGAGGGCTTATAGAATGTTGCGATACATTAGTAAATGGTGTTCCATATTCTGATGTAAACAACGCACATAAAATACTTGCAGGATTAGATATTATAAATACACTTATAAAATTTTACAATACTTCTGCACCAATATTTATAGATAATAGAGAATCAATAAATGAAATTTACCCAATAAATACGCAAATAATTAGTTTAATAGTAACTACGGATTCTAAATTAAGGATTGAGGTGAAATAATGGGTAGATTAAAAATATTTGAAACAACAACGCAAAACTTTATAAATTTTGCAGGAGAAAATCCTGGAGCAATTACAACACTTTTTGAACTACAAAAGGCAGTACAAGATAGAACGGCTATATATTTGATTACATTAGATAAAATGGAACTTTACGAAGATAAATTATATATGCTTTGGAATGATTGTTGTAATAGAGATATTTCAAAAGTTATAAAAATATTAGATTATTATGAAAAAGGAATAATCAATCAAATTGATATTGACGAAAGAGTCAAAAATGTAGGTTATGGAAAAAGTTTTGATGATTTAATTCAAGATAAAAAAGAAAGGAAAGAAGAATAATGGAAAAGAAAATATATTCATCTTATGCTTTTACAGAAAACGAAACAGAAAAAATGAAAATAAATATGGATATACTTAAAGAATTAGAAGAAAAATACAAAATATTAAAAGTTAGTGATATTGACCATAAATTACCTACTGAAAATGAATTAAACAATAATGACATAGTTTATTCAAGGAAAGCTTGCTATGGGCATGGAGAATACAAAATTTATAAGTGTCCAAATGAAATAAGTATTGATGAGTTAGCACTAATATGCGATGGTGGAAATCTATGTTTTGGATATAGAGGAGATAAGAAATTTATCTCTGTATCAGAGGATTAAGAAAGAGAGGAAAATTAAAATGGAAAATAAAATAGTTTTAAAAGTATCAACTAAATCAAATCCAAATAGTGTTGCAGGAGCAATAGTGGGAGGATTACAAGAAAATAAAAAAGTAGAATTACAAGCAATAGGAGCAGGAGCAGTAAACCAAGCAACAAAAGCAATAGCAATTGCTAGGTCATTCGTGGCTGCAATAGGAGTAGATTTATCATGCATACCTGCTTTTTGTACGGTAATTGTAGAAAATGAGGAAAAAACAGGAATGAAATTTATTATTAAGGAGGAACAGTAAACATGAATACAAAACAATATGTGGATGAAAATGGAAGAGTTAATGTTCGAAAAATGGAAGCAGATTTGAACTACTATAAAGGATTTTATGAAGGGGTAAAAGAAATGACCACTTTGTTAGGAGATGAAGCAATAGAAATAAACCATAACATAAATATTAATGGTATTGAAGAAAGAAAAGAAACAGAAGATAAAAAAGAAATGGAAGTTGCAGTTGGAAAAATAGAGGGAGAAAAAGCAGAAAAATTTATAAAGATGATGAAGGAATTGGGGGTTGATTAGTATGAGTACTGAAATAGTAAAAAAAGAGCAGACAGAATTGCAAAAAAAAGAATTGACAGCAAGTGAAAGATTTACAGGAATGGTAATGAAAGAATTTGAAGGAAATGTAGGAGAACTTAATTTGAATGATTACCAAAGACAATTGATAAGAAATTACTTTATTGGAGTAGATAATGCATTAAGAAATGCTGAAACAAGCAGACAATTAAGCACAAAGAAAAAAGACGATCCAACAGTAACTTGGAATAATGTTAATATGAATAAATTGGCTACAGATGTTGTCCAAAATGCAAAATTAGGGCTTGACATGTCAATAGCAAACCATCTTCATGTAGTACCATATAAAAACTCAAAAACAGGTAAATACGACTTGAATTTAATGGCAGGATATGAGGGGCTTAAATATATAGCAACACAGTTTTCTTTATATAAAATTGTAGATATAAAAGTAGAGTTAGTAAGAGAAAATGATACCTTCCAACCAGTATATAAAAATAATATTGAAGGTTATGAGTTTAAAATAACAAATCCATTTAATAGAGGTAATGTAATTGGTGGATTTGGATATATCAGATATGAAAACGAAATACACAATAAATTAGTTGTAATGACAGTAGATGAATTATTAAAAAGAAGACCATCTACAGCATCTGCAGAATTTTGGGGTGGAACAAAGTATAATTATACAACGAAAGAAAATGAGAAAGTTGAAGGTTGGACAGATGAAATGCTTTATAAAACTATGGTAAGAGCAACTTGTAAAAAAGTAACAGTAGATCCTAAAAAAGTAAATCAAAGTTACATTTATGTATTAGATCAAAACGATACATATTATGTTGAAAATCAAGAGGATAAAATAACTCAAGAAATAGAAGAAAATGCAAATAAGGAAATGATTGATATTACAGACTCTACAGAAAAATTACCTGCCTCTGCAGATGATGCAGAGAATACTGCAGAGCCAATAGATATTCAAACAAATAATAAATCAGAAGGACCAGCATTCTAGTGAATTTAAAAGTATTAGGTAGCAGTTCAAGTGGCAACTGCTATCTAATAGAAGTAAACAATGAAAAATTAATATTAGATGCAGGTGTTAATTTTAAAATTGTCCAAAAAGAATTGAATTTTAATTTTAATGGTATTGAAGGAGTTTTGGTAACACATGAACATATGGATCATTTAAAATATGCCTCTAATTTTGCTTTATATGGAATAAATATATATGCATCTGCAGGAACCTTTAAAAAGCAAAATTTAGTAGGGCATAGATTTAAAATTATAAAAGCGCTTCAGCAATTTGAAGTTGGAAATTTTATTATACTTCCATTTGATACACAACATGATGCTGCCGAACCATTGGGATTTTTAATTCAATATAAACTGACTGGCGAAAAACTTATATATGCGACAGATACATATTATATCAAATATAAATTTAATAAACTAAATTACTTATTATTAGAATGTAATTACAATAAAAGAATTGCAAAAGAAAATGCAAAAAATGGAGTAATAAATAAAACTAGATATTCAAGATTATTGGAAAGCCATTTTAGTTTAGAAAATGTAATAAAATTCTTAAAATCTAATGACTTAAGTTATGCGAAAAATATTGTACTATGTCATTTATCTGATACAAATTCTAATCAAGATATAATGCAAAATGAAGTATATGAAGCAACAAAAATAAAAACAACAATAGCAAAACCTGGACTCAATCTAGAATTAAAATTATATCCATTTTGATGGAGGTTTATATGAATAGTATAAAAGCAATAGCACAATTAGAAGAATTAAAAAGGGACAGGCTTAGTTTTATCCAAAACGATGAATCGGATGAAATTTATTTAAAGGATATAAAAGCAATTAGCTTGGCCATAAAAGCATTAAAAAAATGCCCTGACATACAAGATAAATCATTTAATTGTAGACTTTGTGGAAAAGAATTAAAAACCTGGAGAAGCATTCAAAAAGGATTTGGACCTGTATGTGAAAAAAAATATTTAGAAAATGTATATAAAAATCAACAATTATCAATGGATACTTTACTACAAAAGAGAGGAGCGAGGTAATGATATGGGAAAAAATACGGTATATTTTAGTCATGATGCGAATGCCTTTACAGATATTAAAATTGCAGCAATGAGATGTGATTATGGTGTAGAACGGATATGGATTGTTTTGGATAATTATTGAAATATTAAGAACCACAGAATCCTATAAATTACCTCTTGAAAAAAACACATATAGATCTATAAAGATACAATCAAATACAAGTATAAATATTGAAGAATTTATAAGAGATTGTATTAATGAATATAAAGAAACAGAAGATGGAAATGGATTGTTTAATACTGATGGCAAATATTTTTGGTCAGAAAGTTTATTAAAACGCATGACAAAAATGGAAGAAGTGAGTGCAAAAAGAAAAAAAGCGGGACAAAGAGGAGCTCAAGGTAGATGGGGAAAAATAGAAGTAAATAATTCAAAAAAAATAGCAAAAAATAACAAACGCATAGCAAATGCTATAACACTTAATGGCAAATGCTATAAAAGTTATGGCAAAAGTATAGCAAAAAATAGCAAAATAAAATCTAAAATCAAATCTAAATATAAAATTAAATTAAAAGAAATAAAATCTATCTATCCATCTAATCATAAACAACAAGAAAACAAAAAACTTGATGAAATGATGGATAAGACAGATAAGATGGAATTTGAGAGACTCATAAATAATTGCGAAATGCACATTTTTTCTCCAGAATTAGCTATTGAAATGACCGAGATATTAAAGGAAATGTATATGAATCCAGATACAAAAGAAAGAGTACAAGAAATAAATTCTAAAAAACTTTGCTATGCTTTAAAGAATTTTGCTATTGCTAATACTAAATCACGAATACAAATACCGAAATCATATTTTAAAAAATGCATTTTATCAGCTTTAGATCAAACCGAGTTAAGTACACAATACGATACAGAAACAATAATGGATCAAATATCAAATAATGAAGGAGAATAAAATGGCAGGAATAAGAGAGGATGAACTTATATCAAGGAAACTAAAAATTTGTGAAAACTGTGAATGGTGCGTTCCGACACTTAGTTGCGAATTTCCACATTGTTTACTGACTGGAAAACAAATGGGATTATTTGAAACTTGTCAGCATTATAAAGAAAGAACAGGAATGCATATTAGTATGTAATTAGTAAACATAAAATATAAATAAACTGTGAAAATATGAATTATTAGAAACAAACACAACCTATAAAAAAGATACAAAGGAAAGGCGGTAAAATTATGGTAATAGAAAACATGCAGGAAACGATAGATTTATTAAAAAATATAAAGGAATTTTTCTACAATATAGACGAAACAGAAAAAAAGTTAAATACAGATTTATACAGCAAAGAAGGAGAAAGAGATGACCTTTTACATGAAATAGAATTGAGTAAATTAAATGCAATAGAAAGAATGCAAACTTACTCGAAATTAGAAACAGTATTAAAAGAAAGAAGATGTATAAAGGATAAAATAGATTTAATTAATACAATAAAACCTTATGCAAGTAAATTTATAACAAAAGGTATTTGTGCAGAAACAGATACAACAATAAAAAATATTGAAACATTAAAAAGTAATCAAGAAAATAGACAATATACACCAAGAATAATAAAGGACTTAAAATGTGCTAAGAAAAAGAAGGAGGAATAAATAATATGGATTTTAGAGAAATTCAAGAAACGCAAAGAATAAATAGAATAAAAGCAGAAAATGATTGTTTGACTTGCGAAGTTGTAATAACAAAAGACTTTAAAAAAGCACCAATATCTATTGTGCAAGGACATGGTGGACCAATTGAAATGGCACAAATGGCAAAAACATTAATTGATGTTGCGGAACAATTAAAAAGAGAATTTCCAGAAATACAAAAGATCATTCCAATGCTAGATGAACATGGAGGAATGAAAACAGCATATAAGAAAGTTGAAAGCTGGGGGAATATTCTATGAAAGTTTTAAAAGTATTATGGGTAGGTAACTTTGGAGTTAATATACTTGGAATAATAAAAGCACAAGATGTCGTTACAGAAGAAATAAAATTTTATATTGGAACGGGTAAAGGAATATCTGAACAAGAAGACATAGCATTAATTTTAGCAGGTGGACAAAAATATACTAAAGACCAATTCAAAAATATTTATAAAGAACTTTTAGGAGAATAGTTATGCAAGAACATTGGAGTATTGAAGAATATAGAGAATATCAGAAAAAAGGAAATAAAAAAAGTAAATATGGTGCAGTAAAAACATCCGTAGATGGACAAACATTTGATAGCAAAAAAGAAGCGGATTATTACTGTGAATTAAAATTGAGGCTGCAGAGCGGAGACATCAAAGGTTTTTGTTTGCAGCCTGTATTTATACTAGCACCAGGGCTAAAATATAAAGCTGATTTTATAGTATTTAACAATGACGATACATCAGAAATAATTGATACTAAAGGATTTAAAACGAAGGAATATATAGCAAAGAAGAAAATATTTGAAGATAAATATAATTTAAAAATAAAGGAGGAATAGGAAATGAATCCAATGAATGAATTTGTAAAAAGTAAAATGCAAAAAATTGCGAAAAAAGTAGATGAGGAACTACCAAATGGTTACGGGTTCGTAGTATTAGCATTTAATTTTGGAGAAGGAAAAGATAACGAAATGATGTATGTTTCTAATGCTAATAGACAAGATATTGTAAAAGCAATGAAAGAATGGATAAAGAAAACAGAAGAAAACTTTGGTAATGATACAGGAAAATATTAAGTAGAAGGGAGAAAATAAAATCTATGAATCCGGTAAATTTTGAAGATATAAAAAACATGTCAAAGCAAGAATTTGAACAATTTATGTTCAGAATTCAAAGTAGCAATCAAAAGTTTTGTGTGAGATGTGGAAATTTTACATTAGATAGAATTACTATTTCTGTTGCTAAAAATGGAAATTCTCCAAGAAAACTATGTAATATGTGTAAAGATTGCTATATTGATATGCTGGATTATTTAGGAGTAAGCGATATAGAGGAGTAAAATGGGAAATTATAATAGTTGGAAAAGTGAAGATAGATATTATGATATATGTCCAATGTGCCGGAAAGAAATTACCTCAAAGACACATGATATTGTTAAAAAAAGCGGATATATACACTAACAAAAAACTTACAAGACTATGTAAAGACTGCTATGTGAAAGTTTTAGATTTTATTGGTATTAGTGATATTGAACTATATTAAGATCAAAAAAGCTGTTCAATAAATTGAACAGCTTGGATAATAAAAATATATGAAGGGAGAATTTATGGACAAACCAGTACAAAGAAATAGAAGTAAAAACAAAGTAGTAAGAACTTGTGAAAACTGTATAAATTGTACATATATAGAACATGGAGATATGTACTGCAATGAACATGAAAGATTTGCAAATGTATATGATGAATTTTGCCCAACAGATAACTATATGTGGTGTAAGGGAAAAAAATTTATAGAAAGGTAGTGAAATACAAATGAAATTTTATGATAAAGAAATATACAATAGAAACGAGAAAATAAAAGCAGCAATAGTAATTATAATACCATTTTTAATAGGTTTTATAGTAGGATGTTTTACTATGAATATGGAAGCACAAGCTAAAATCAATGAGCTAAATGAATTGATAGAAGAAAAAGAAAATAAAATTAATGAACAATATGTAGAATTAGATTCGTTAAGAGAAACGATATATATGTATAACATATATGGAAAGTAGGTGTTACAAATGATTAACTTTATATTTGGATTTATAGTAGGTTTAATTATTGGTGGATTAGTAGGTGTTAGTCTGATGTGTATATTACAAATTGCAAAGGATGATGAAGAATGAAAATACATATATACAGAAAGAAGAATAAAAAATCGAAATTTGAAAAAACGAGAATATCAATATCTTTTAAAAGCAAGAATCAAATTCCATTATTTATGATAGTTAGAGAATATTATGATAAAAGGACAAATGAAATTGTTTTTGCTGAAGTGTTATTTGAGATAGAGTAGGAGGGATAATATGAGTTATGCAAGAAATAAAAGAGCAAAAGAACGAAGAAGAAATAGAGCAGAGAGTATTAATATAGAAAAATTAGAAAGACAGAGAGAAGAAAATTTGCAAAAAGAAATATTAGAAAACGAAGAAAAAATAAAAACTTTAATAAAAGTGGAAGAAGAAATGGGGATTACTTTAGTACATGGTGCAATGACCTATGAATGTGAAAAATGTGGGAAGACCTGGAAAATGTGGCTTGAAATAGGAGTTGAAGGAAAATACAAAATAATGCCATGTCCATTTATAATAAGATGTAAATGTGGAGGAATGGCAAAACATATAAATTGGCAAGATGATATAAATCTACCAGAACCAAGACCTCTTGAAGAAAATATGAGTTATTTCAAGTTAGATAGAAGAATCTTAAAGAAAAAAGATAGCAATGCTTGTGGAATACCAGTTATAAAGTAAAAGGAGGGGGATATATAGTGAAAGAATTAAAACAACAGTTAATTGGTCAAAGAGAAGGAATGCAATTTGCATTAGATGAATTAGAAATGATTAAAAAAAGTATAGAAAGCAGAATAAAAGCATTAGATCAAGAAATAGAAAAGATAAGGGAGTAAACTCAAAATGAAATGTCCTGAAAGATATAAAGTTATACAGCAAAATATAAGAAAACCAATATTAGATATAGATAATACGGTTAAAGGAGAATATCATATTTTAATTGAAACACAGGGATTCCAAGAATGCTATAAAGAAAATTGTGCAGCTTAGGATAAGGAAAAAAATATGTGTCGAAAAGTAGGTGAGTAAAATGAAAACTGAAAAAACAAAGAGACTAGAAGAATTACTAAAAAATCATTTTAACAATAGAAATGAATTTTATGTATTTGAGTGTACTTTAGGCTGGTATGGCTCTGAAATTGTAGATTGTGTAATGTATAACTGTGATAGACAAGTATATTGTTATGAAATAAAACAAAGTGTACAAGATTTTCATAGTAAGAATAAATTAAGTTTTTTTGGAAATAAAAATTATTTTGTAATGCCATATGAGTTATATGAAAAAGTAAAAGATGAAATACCCAGAGAGATAGGAGTATATGTAGCAATAGAAAAAATGGAAAAGAAGAAAGAAGAAACAATAGATGTATTTGGTAACAAATGGACAAAGCAGTGGGCAGAGCCAGTAGATGGATTAAAGGAGTTATATTGCATCAAACCTGCAAGAAAGCAAGAATTAAAAGCAGATAAAGAAGTAATATTATCATCTATGTTAAGAAGTATGCAAAGGGATGTAGTGAGGTAATAGGTAATGATAATTGATTTTTTTACTGGAAAAGAAGTTAAATTTGATTATACTTGTGATAGTTGCAAATATAACATAGGAAATAAAAAAGAAAATGGAAAAGTATTAGATGATGTTATTTGGTGTGATAAATACATAAATTACAGATATAAAATGAATTGCAGTTGTGATTACTATAAATTTAAATATGAAGGAGGTACTGCAGATGAATGATATAAATTTTGTGAAACTTAACTGTAATAAATGTTTAAATAAATCCAATGATAAAGATTTATGTAGTATAGTTAAGCAAATAAACGGAAAGTATGGATGTCCAAATGAGAATTGCATCGAAATAAATGATTATATTAGAAATGAAGATGGATATATAGGAATTGTAATAAAAATACTATTACCAGATGAAAAAATGGAATCAACATATTTTGTATGTGATACTACAATGGCTAGTGCATATTTAGAAGAAATAAAAAAACATAGTAAAGATATTCTTGATTTAATAGAACCAGGAGATGTGTTAGAAATTGAAGAAGATGGCGATATTTTTTATATAGGTATTAAGAAAGATACAACTACATTTAGTTATTCTGATATAAAAGAAAGTATAAGGAATAGAGAAGTTAAATTATTAAGAATATTAACACACGAACAATTTGAAGAAAATAGTTTTGAGGTGGTGCAGAAATGAAAAAATTAGGAACAGCAGAAAATCCTTGTAAAAGCAATAAGGAAATATATAGTATAATACGAGGAATGCGAGATTGCAATATTTATACACTAAAAACATTTGAAATTTCTAAAAAAAATCTAGAATGGGCAAAAGTTAAAAATATTAAATTTGTTGGACTAGCTGTAGCATATAGGACTACACTTTCATTGCCAGTAGCTGCTACAATAGAAGAAAATATAGCAGAAATAAGAATAGATAAAGATACAAAAGTGCCAATAAATTTGGATGAAATTGCAAAACACATAAATAGTCGATTAAATATTAATGTGAATGAATCATTAGAAAAAACAGCTACTCAACTAAAACAAGAATATGAAGATAAATATTTAGGAAGGTTGTTGTAATATGAGTATTGAAAGAGATTGTAAAAAAATACATAAAAAAATTAGAAAGTTTTATGAAAAGTATAAGGATAAAAGGAATATTTGTTTTAATTTACAATGTGACAAAGAAAACGATTCTTATGACATATGCTTATATGTTAATCCAAAAATAAAAGAACTTGATGTAATGAAAGAAAATATAAAAATTGAAAGGAAAAAATTATGCGAGAAGAAAATGAAATGACTGAAGTTAATGTGTATATTGCCAAGATATATTCCATAGCAAAACCAGAAAAAGCAAAAGAAATCGTTGAAAATGCAAAGAAAAAATCTAAAACATCAGGACTATCTTATAAAGAAGTATTATCAGAAGAATTTATAAACTTACTGGATAATCCTGAGAAAGAAGATAATAAAAAAATTATGGACATAAATTTCAATGGAAAAATAGAAGATATAAGTATGATTCTATTAAGTGCAGAAAGATATGCATTAGGAAGACAGACATATATAGTTCAATGGACCTGTGAAGTTATAGGTGGAAATACACATTTACTTACAACAAAGGATTTAAAAGTAATGATTAGAGATATTGAACAATGCAATGATTATGGTTGGGATTGCGACAAAAAA
This sequence comes from uncultured Clostridium sp., assembly GCA_946500265.1. Taxonomy (GTDB): domain Bacteria; phylum Bacillota; class Clostridia; order TANB77; family CAG-508; genus CALXVA01. Next base: position 52,152 of record CAMMVE010000002.1, on the reverse strand, counting down.
GAATGGCTTGAATTATTAGATATATTGAAATTAATTTTATCAAAAAGGGAGGAAAAGAAAAATGTATAGAATTAAAATTGAAAGGGATTTAAAGGAGTTAGAACAATTTGGATATAAACAAGATGCAAAAGGAAATTACTCAAAAAAAGTAATGAAAGACACAAATAAAGGCTGGACATATTTTGAGACTATTGAAATTAACAAAGAAGATAGAATCGTAAAAACTAGATTATATCAAGATGCAGCAGATCAAGAATGGATAGGATATATAGAGAAAAAAGGCAGATTTATTTATGATTTAGATGAAGCGGGATTACTTGAGGAAATAAACATAAATAAATTAAATGAAATAAGATTTGATGAATTCTGTAAATTAAGAAAAGAAAATAAAGAATTAAAGCAGCAACACGAATTTGCTATAAAAGCATTACGAAACCAATATAAAGAACAAATAGAAGGACTAAAGGAGACAATAGTAACAATGACTGTGCATTCATATAATGCACAAGAGAGCTTTTTTAATACAATAAGAAATATAGACAAAAAACTAGATTTGATATTAGGAGGTAGAAAATGATAGAAAAAGTAAATCCAAAGCATCCAGATAAAGTAGCTGATAGAATAGCAGGAGCAATAGTAGATTTAGGATATAAAATACAGGAAAATCCTAAAATAGCGGTTGAAGTGTTAATAGGGCATGGAAACTGTAAAATAATTATAGAAAGTTCGGTCATATTTAATGAAACTGATATATTTGACATAGTATATAGAATTGCTGAAACAAATAATGTAAAAATAGAAATAATAATGGCAAAACAAGATGAGCACTTAGCAAAAAATCAAGAAAATGAGATTCGTTGTGGCGATAATGGGATATTTAAAGGTGTACCATTAACAAAAGAGCAATGTGAAATATCAAATATTGCCAGAGATTTATATAGTAAATATAAAAGTGATGGAAAATACATATTAAATAAAGATCATTTTATAATATGTCAAAGTAATGCAAAAACAGAAGAATTATTAAAATATTTAAAAAAATTTGATTATAAATTTACAGTAAATCCATTAGGGGATTGGACTGGTGGAATAAATGTGGACACAGGGGCTACTAACAGAAAAATTGGAAGTGATATGGCTGATAGTGTAACAGGTGGAGGACTTCACGGAAAGGATTTAAGTAAGGCTGATGTTTCTGTAAATATATATGCTTTTTTAAAAGCACAAGAAACAAGAAAAGAAGTAAATTTATGCTGTGCGATAGGAGATACAGAGATTGATGGAAAACCATACTCAGAAATAGTTGAAATTGCAAAAAAATATATAAATGTTATAGGTGGATTTGAAAAATTTGCAGAATGGGGATTATTTTAAGAAAATAGATGATTGGAGGTATTTAAATGCCAAAGAAAAAAGAAGATGAGACAAAATCAAACAAAATTCATAAAAAAATTGACAGTAATGAAAAGCAAAAAGTAAATACTCAAAAATTAGGTTGGGTACAAATATTATTATTATTGGGTAAACCTTTATGGGATGAACAAAAGAAAAAGTGGAGAGTATTGAATGGATATCAATCAATATTAGGAAACCAAAATAATCAAATATTCTTTGAAGTAACTTTTACAGATAGTCCATACTGGGAGAATTTTATTGAAAAACAATTATATACAAATATTCCAAAAGAACAGGAGGACCAAATGAAAAATGGAAATAAAGGAAGCAATAAAAAAGGCCAACGAACTGAAGCAGAAAATGAAAAATAAACAATATATTCAAGTGAGAAAAGATAATACAGATAGTTATGGATATATTGAAGCGATAGATACATTAGTAAGGGAATTGAAATGGTATCAAAAATAAATAGGAAAAATTGTATTATAAAATGTAAATATAGAATTATAATATACAAAAGTATAAAGTTGCAATTTCCTAGTTTAAAAGGAGGGTTATATGGAAATAACTGAAAAAGATAGCAAAATGCTAGAATTTATGGAAGAAATGGTTGCTGCAGGTGTAGCACGAGGAATTAAACAGGGGATTGAGCAAGCTAAAAATGAACAGAGATTAAAAGAAAAAATAACTTATGATATAAAACTAAAAAATACTAGATTATTGTTAAAAAATTATAGGAGATTTGTAAGTTTTTGCAAACAAGCAACTGTAAGTGAAAAAGAATTAGAAACAGCCTCAGTAGATGAAATATTAGATAAATTATATTGCACTGCGTATGATGAAGTAACAGTAGTACAATCAATTTTAGCATCAAAGAAAAGAACTGAAATAATAATGACACATATAGAAAAAATAAAAAATTTTTATATTTTCGATGCAGAGAGCAGTAAAAATGACGAAAAATGCAGACGAGCACATATTTTAGAAGACTTATACATAAAAGGAAAAAAGCAACCTCGTGTGTCCGAAATTGCAAAAAAATATCATATAAGTGAGAGGCAAGTCAATAGAGATAAAAATGCTGCAATTGAAGAGATTGCAGTTCTCATGTTTGGAATAGATGGTATAAGAAAAATGTAAAATTCCATGTCCGAAAGATGTCCTTGACACGTCATAGTCAATGTTTTATAATAATAACATCAAAAAATATGTTAAAAAATTAAGTCCCCTTTTATTTTTTGAAATAGATTAGTAAAAAAGAACTTGTGAAATTAGTGTTTTACAGGTTCTTTTTTGATGCAAAAGAAGAAGGTAGTATATATGAAATATGATATATGTATGAAGAGAGAATGTAAAAATTGCTTTAAGCAATCAAAATGTTTTGAGAAAGAAGGAAAGAAAAATGGAATTAAAAAAACAAAAAATAGGGGATTTGAAAATAGCAACATACAATCCCAGAAAAGAACTAAACGAAAAAGACAAAGAATATCAAAAAATAAAAAATAGCATTATTGAATTTGGATATGTTGCACCAATTATTATTAATGCAGACAAAACAGTAATAAGCGGACATCAAAGGATTAAAGTTCTAAAAGACTTAGGATATGAAGAAATAGATTGTATAGTAGTTAACTTTGATAAAAACAAAGAAAAATTATTAAATATAGCACTTAATAAAATATCTGGAGAATGGGATTATCAAAAATTAGAAAGCATATTTAATGAGTTAGATGAAAATAATATTGATTTATTAATTACAGGTTTTGATGAAAAAGAAATTAATAAGCTAATAAAAGAAACAGAAGAAATAATGAATGAAAATACAGAAATAGATTTAGATAATTTCAATGATGAAAAATTCCAATGTAAATGTCCAAAATGTGGTTTTGTATTTGATATGAATGAGCAAACAGGAAGTGAAATGATATGAAAGAGTATAATTGGTATTTAAAAGATATAAATAATATACCAAAGAATAATTATAAAGTTTTTTCATGTTTTTCTTGTGGTGGCGGTTCAACAATGGGATATAAACTAGCAGGGTATGAAGTTATTGGAAATTGTGAAATTGATAAAAAGATTAACGAAATTTATGTTAAAAATAATCATCCAAAATATAATTATTGTATGGGAATTCAAGAAATGAATAAGTTAAAAGAGTTTCCAAAAGAATTATATAATTTAGATATTTTAGATGGAAGTCCTCCTTGTAGTACATTTTCATTATGTGGAGAAAGAGAAAAAAACTGGGGTAAAAATAAAAAATTTAGAGAAGGCCAAACAAGTCAAGTATTAGATGACTTGTTTTTTGAATTTATAGATTTAGCAAAAATATTAAAACCAAAGATAATTGTTGCAGAAAATGTAAAAGGATTAATGCAAGGTAATGCAAAAGGATATGTGAATTTGATAATTAAAAAATTAAATGAAATTGGATACAACACACAATTGTTTTTATTAAATGCAGCAAGAATGGGAGTACCTCAAAGGAGAGAAAGATTATTTTTTATTGCAATTAACAAAAATATTAATATTTCAAAGATAAAACTAGATTTCAATGAAAAACCAATAAAATATGAAGAAATAAAAGATATCAATTATAAACCATTAAAAAAAGACACATTAACCTATGAAAGATGGAAAAAAAGAATAGCAAGAGATGTAAAACTTAGTGACACAATAAAAAGAACAGAAAAAGGAAAAATAAGTTGTTTTAATACACAATATTTAAAAGATGATAGAACACCAGCAACAATAGCAGCAGGAGGAAGTCCACCATTACGATATGATGTACCTGGATATGCAAGTGATAAAGACATAATAACAATACAAACATTTCCACAAGACTATGATTTTATGGGAATGAACGTGCAATATGTGTGTGGGATGAGTGTACCACCAATTATGATGAAAAAAATCGCACAACAAATTCAAATACAATTATTAGATAGAATGCAAAGAGGTGATAAAGATGAACATACAAATAATAGATATTAATAAATTAATACCAGCTACTTATAATCCAAGAAAAGATTTGAAAACAGATGATGCAGAATATATAAAAATAAAAAATAGTATAGTTAAGTTTGGGTTCGTGAGTCCATTAGTAATAAACAAAGATATGACTGTAATCGGTGGTCATCAAAGATTAAAAGTTTTAAAAGATTTAGGAATAACGGAAGTAGAATGTATTGTAGTAGATTTAGATAAGAATAATGAAAAAGCATTGAATATTGCTTTAAATAAAATACAAGGTGACTGGGATGAAGACAAACTGGAAGCATTATTACAAGAATTAAAATTAGAAGAATTTGATTTAAATTTAACTGGTTTTGATTTTGACGAAGTTGATGAGATATTAAGTGATATTAATGGAACTAAAGAAGATAATTTTGATATTGATTCTGCATATGAAGAAATAGAAGAACCAATTACAAAACCGGGAGATATATGGTTGTTAGGTAATCATAGATTAATGTGTGGAGATAGCACGCAGAAAGACGATGTTATGCGTCTTATGAATAATCAAGACGCAGACATGCTTCTTACAGATCCACCTTATAATGTGGATTATGTAGGAAAGACACCTGAAGCATTAAAAATAAAAAATGATAATATGGATGACAATAAGTTTTATGAATTTTTACGAAAAGTATTTGAAAATATGTATGTTGTTACAAAAGAAGGAGCAGCAATTTATGTATTTCATGCAGATACTGAAGGAATTAATTTTAGAAAAGCTTTCAAAGATGCAGGTTTTAAATTAGCGGAATGTTTAATTTGGAAAAAGGATTGTTTTGTAATGGGAAGACAAGACTACCAATGGCAACACGAACCTATATTGTATGGTTGGAAAGAAGGAAAAGCTCATTATTTTGTGAATGATAGAACACAAAGCACAATATTAGAATTTGACAGACCAAAGCAAAGCACATTACACCCTACAATGAAGCCTATAGACCTTATTGCTAAATTAATGAAAAATTCGAGTAAAGAAGGTGACATCATATTGGATTTATTTGGAGGTAGTGGCAGCACTATTATTTCCGCAGAACAATTAAATAGAAATTGCTATACGATGGAACTGGATCCAAAATACTGTGATGTTATTGTAAAACGCTGGGAAACACTAACAAATAAAGAGGCAATTTTAGAACAAAGGTAGGTGGGTGATATGATGTGATAAAAGATAGTAACAAAATTTCCAAAATAAAAAGAGACTATAAAGCAGGAAAAACCTACAATCAAATTGCTGAAAAACATGGTGTCACTTACAATGAAGTTATTTATTTAGTAAAAAAGATGAAATGGACAAGGGAAAGTAATTTAAGCAAAGTAAAAAAAGGAAATCAAAACGCAAAAGGAAATAAAGGCGGACCTGGAGCAGAAAAAAGAAATAAACGAGCACTCAAAACGGGAGAATATGAAACAATATATGATGATTTACTAACAGATGAAGAAAAACAGATTATGCAACAGACAGAATTATATGATAAAAAATATCAAATAATGTCTGAAATAAAAATATTATCAATTAGAGAAATACGAATATTAAAAAAAATAGAGGATTTGCGAAATGGCAAAGAAATGAGTATTGTAAAAATGTCCAAGAGTTCATCTAACAATGTATCTTATAGAAATAATGGAACATTAACAACTACAGAAGCAGAAAGTACAACCAAAATCATAAAAGAATTTGAAGAGTCGCTTACCAGAGTACAAGAAGCCAAAAGAAGATATTTAGACAGCTACCATAAGATAGAAAATGATGACAGAAAACTTGAATTAGAATTGATTAGATTAGAAAGAGAAATTGCAAAAGAAGGAACTAATGATCCAGAAAATATGAAGGATGATAGTTTCATAAAAGCACTTGACGATAGTGTTGATAGTACATGGGATGATTATGATGAAGAAGAGTCAAAACAAGAATAATTTAACTCTTGATGAGAGAATTTCTAATCTAAAAAAACAAGTTATGCAAAATGCAATAACTTTGAGAAAGAAAATAAGAAATGGTACTGTATTCAAGTTTAAAAAGTTTAGTAAAAAGCAAAAGAAAGTATTAACCTGGTGGAATGACAAAAGTCCAGTAAAAGATAAAAATGGAATAATTGCTGATGGTAGTATCAGAGCTGGAAAAACATTGTCTATGTCATTATCATTTGTATTATGGGCTATGACAAAATTTAAAGGTCAAAACTTTATTATGGCAGGAAAAACAGTAGGAGCATTTAGAAGAAATGTTCTTTTTTGGCTTAAACTGATGTTAAGAGTTCAAGGCTACCAAATAAAAGATAGAAGATCAGACAATTTAGTAGAAATATCAAAACGGAGAAAGAATTAATTATTTCTATATTTTTGGCGGTAAGGATGAACGAAGCCAAGATTTAGTACAACGGAATAACTGCTGCGGGCGTGTTTTTAGATGAGGTTGCATTGATGCCAGAGTCATTTGTAAATCAAGCATTAGCAAGATGTTCTGTAAAAGGTAGCAAATATTGGTTTAACTGCAATCCAGAAGGGCCAAATCACTGGTTCAAGATAAACTGGATAGATAAAGCAAAAGAAAAAGGAATTATATACTTACATTTTACAATGGATGATAACTTGAGTTTATCTGAAGAAGTAAAAGAAAGATATAAGCAAATGTTTATAGGTGTTTTCTATCAAAGGTTTATATTAGGTTTATGGGTACTTGCTGAAGGTATTATATATCCTAATTTTGATAGATTAAAACATTGTGTAAAGAAAACAGATATCCCTAAAAAATTTGATTATTTTTATGTAACATCTGATTATGGAATAACAAATCCACAGGTGTTTTTATTATGCCGGAATAAAGTATATAAATGGAAAACCTCATGTATGGATATTAGACGAATATTACAATAAAGGGACGAAGAAAAATAAAAACGGCCAAGAAGAAAAAATTACTAAAACTGATGATATGTTTCTTAAAGACTATAAAAAGATGGTAAAAGATATTGAAGTTAGAAAAGTAATTATAGACCCATCAGCCACATCCTTAATCAATCTATTTAAGCAAAATAAAATTGCTGTAAAAGAAGCGGATAATGCAGTAATTGATGGAATTAACTTAGTATTGAATTGGCTAGATGAAGAGAGGATACATATTGTAGAATCAAGATGCAAAAATATCATCAGAGAATTCAATTCATACATTTGGGATGAAAAAGCACAAGAAAAAGGTGAGGACAAGCCTATTAAACAAAATGACCATGCTCTTGATGCTTTAAGATACTTATTACAAACACTATTCCCTAACAAGAAGAGGGGAGCATATTTTGTAAAATAAAGGAGAGAATTAGAATGATAACAGAAATGGACAGAGTAAAAATGATAATAGCTGAAGGCGCAAAAAAAGGATTAGCTTTATCAAAATTTATTGATACACAAATAAATGAATTCAAGCAATCAGATAGCTTTAAAGAAATGATAGAGGGTAGTAAATATTTTAAGAATGATGGAGATATAAAAAAGAAAAAAAGAATATTTATAAATGAAAAAGGACAAGAAGAAGTAGCCCCACATTTAAAAAATTATCAATTAAAACATCCAATTATTTATAAGATGATAAATCAAAAAGCTGGGTATCTATTAAGAAAAAAACCAACTATAAAACAAGTAATAGGTAAAGACGAATCTGAAGATCCAGATTATAAAGAAATACTAAAAGGAATATTTAATAATAAAATGCATAAAAGACTTAAATATACACTAATAGAAGCAGTAAAAAGAGGAATTGGGTGGTGGCAACTATATATTGATGAAGATGGAGACTTAAAAGTGAGACTGAGATATGCGACTAGAATTATACCTCTTTGGCAAGATGAAGAACATGAAATATTAGATGCAATAATAATGACTTATGAAGTTGAAGTATATACAAGTGCAACTGAAAAAGAAAAAAGGACGAAAGTAGAGTACTGGGATTTAGATGGAGTAAGATATTATATTTATGATGGTTCTAATTTAATTGAAGATGTGGAAGAAGTTGAAAAGAAGAGTGATTTAGTTATCAAAAAAGATACTGAAGGAACAAGTATTTTAGCACATTTTAAAATAGGAAATACACTTCATATATGGAAAAAGATACCTTTTATATATTTCAAATATAATGGTGATGAAATGCCATTGATACATTTATTAAAAACATTAGTAGATTGCTATGATGAATTATGTTCAAAAACAGCAGATACAATATATGATGCACCAGACGGTGTCAATACAGTAAAGAATTATCAAGAAGAAGCGGGTACTTTCCAAAGAAACCTTGCAACATATAATACAGTATTTCTTGATGAAGATGGGGAGTATGATAGAAAAAATATAGAATTAAATATAGAGGCTTTCAAAAGTTTTATTGAACAATTAAGAAAAGATATCTATGAAGGTGGTTCTGGTGTAGATACACAAAGTGAAAAATTTGGAACACAAGAATCTGGTGTGGCACTTAAACAATTGTATGCAGATTTAGATTTAGATTGCAGTAATATAGAAACAGAATTTAAAAGCAGTTTAGAGTATTTTATGTTTTTTTATGATAATTGGATTGAGATGACACAAGGAAAAGATTATACAGAAAAGGAAGTTGAATTTATATTTAATAAAACAATGACAGTAAATGAAAAAGAATTAATAGAAAATTGTAAAAATTCAATTGGAATGATAAGTAATCAGTCAATTACTGAACATCATCCTTGGGTTTCTGATTCAGAGGATGAAATGGAAAAAATGGAAAAAGAGCAAAAAAAAGAGATGGAACAACAAGAGAGTGAATACGATAAGATGATAAAAGAACTAAAAAACACTAATACTGATAATTCTACTAATAAAGATGGTGCAAAAGTTGGTGATAAGTAATGAGTAATAATGCAGAGTATTGGATAAAAAGATTTGAAGAACTTGAAAAAGCACAAATACTGAATGAATCTAAATATATTACAGAATTACAAGAAGTTTATGAGAAAACACTAAGTGAAGTAAAGAAAGAAATAAATAATTGGTTAGTGAGATTTGCTGTAAATAATCAAATTAGTATCAATGAAGCTAAAAAGTGGTTGAATACTCAAGAACTAAAAGAATTAAAGTGGAGTATAGAAGAATATATAAAATATGGCCAAGAAAATGGCATAGACTTAATTTGGAAAAAACAATTAGAAAATGCAAGCGCAAGGGTCCATATTTCAAGGTTAGAAGCACTAGAAATACAAATACAACAACAAATTGAAAAACTATATTACAATGAACAACAAACTACAAATGATTTTATCATTGAGTCGTATAGAGAAACTTATTATAAAACAGCATATGAGTTACAAAAAGGTTCAAATGTAGCTTTTAAATTTGCAGCACTGAATATTGATACAATTCAAAAAATAATATCAAAACCATGGACAAGTGATGAACAGACATTCTCAGATAGAATTTGGAAAAATAAGAAAGCATTAATAGATACTTTACAGAAAGATTTAGAAAAAGCATTAAGAGGAGATGCAGATGAAGTAATAGATAAAATTTCAAAAGATTTTGATGTGGCCAAAGGTAAAGTAGGAAGATTAGTAATGACAGAATCAGCCTTTTTTGCAAGTGATTCAAGAAAAAGATGTTTTGAAGAACTATGGGTACAAAAATATATAAATATAGCAACATTAGATTCAAAGACATCCGAAGAATGTAGAGAAATAGACGGAACTATATTTGATATGAAAGATTATAAAATAGGGGTTACGGCTCCACCATATCATATTAGATGTAGAACAACAACAGCTCCATATTTTGAAGATGAATTCGAATTTGGCGAACGTGCAGCAAGAAACACAGATGGCAAAACTTATTATATACCAAGAAATATTACATATAATGAGTGGTTAGAAAAATATGTGTATTCAGATCCAACAACAAAAAAAGCATTTGAAACGGATATAAAGATGAACAAAAATAAATCTTCTGACTATGCACAATATAATAGATATAAAGAAACATTAGGAGATGAAGTGCCTAAAACATTTGATAAATTTCAAGAAATGAAGTATAATAATATAGACGAATGGAAAAATCTAAAAGCACAATATTCTGATGCCTTAGGTATTACAACAGAAGAAAGAGCAAAAACATATATTAGTAATGTCAATAAACTAATAAATCAGGGAAAACAAGATAAGCATATAAAAGGAAGTAATAATTATACAAAAGGAAGAAGCTATTTGACAATATCCAAAGAAAAAGCACAAGAGTTAATTAACCAATATGCTGGAAAAGGAACATTAGAATTTAGTGACAGTGGCAAATGGAATAAAAAAGAAATAATAACAGTAGATAATCCAATAGGAATAGTAAAAAATAAAAATGAAGAAATAGAAACTAATAGTTTCAAAATACATTATAGCAAAACTGGAACACATATAGTTCCTTACAGGAAAGGTGGCAACTAAAATGAAAGGGAAAAATTTAGAGGAATTATTAAATAAAAAAATCAAATTAACTACATTTAATGGTAATGAATATGAAGGAACAGTTGTAGGATATGTACCAGCACAAGATAACGAACCAGAAATTGAAGAAATAAGCATTCAAAACGCAAAAGATAATAAAACATACTCATTATTTGAGAATGAAGTAAAAAATATTGAAATATTATAAAAAGTCTAAACACGTTCGAACGAGGTTCGAATATAAGGCGATTTTATTATAAAGGCATATAGTTTTATATGTCTTTTTTGGTGTCTGCGATATAGTGGCAGATTAAATGGATTCTAAAACAACCATAACAAAGTTATAAAAGTAGGTATGTATGTTTACATACTTATTTTTTATATATTACGATTTTGTATGTTGTTCGACAACAACACCAGGTCGGAGGCGTTGCTCCGTATAAAAACTCGAATACCTGTATTAGAAGGGAGAAACCATGAAAAGAGAAGAACTAAAAGCTATGGGATTAACAGATGAACAAGTAGAATCTGTTATGGCAAAAAATGGTGCAGAGGTTGCTGCACTTAATACTCAGATTACAACCTTAAAATCTGAAAAAGCACAACTAGAAAATGACAAAAAAGTCATTACAAAAGAAAAAGAAGATAAAGAAAAAGCAATTGCAGAATTACAAAAAAATAGTATTTCAAAAGAAGAATATGACAAAAAAGTTAAAGAAATCGAGGAAAATGCAAAAAAAGAAAATGAAGAATATGTTTATAATGATTTATTAAATAAAGGTCTTGATGATGCCAAAGTGCTAAAAGACGAATTTACAAGAACAGCAATAATTTCATTAATAAACAAAGATAAAGATAAAACTAAAATTTCTGATGATAAGAAATCAATAGTTGGATTAAAAGAACTAATTGAAAACTATAAAAAGCAAGCACCTCATTTCTTTGAGAAAAAAGCCTCTGGATATTCGCCAGTAGATCCAGAAGGAGACAAAGGTGATGGCGATGGCGAAGTTAGTATGGCTTCTAATTTTGCTAAAAGAAATAATGCTGAAGATAAAGCAGAAAAAAGCCAGTTCTTTGATTAAAAAAATTTAGGAGGTAACTATTATGTATGTTAAAAGTGAAGAAGTAAATGAAGTTAATTTTTTAGCATCTGCTAAATACCGTAATTTTACAAGACAATTTAGTCCAGATGGTGTAACAGCAAATGCAAAAGGTAGAAAAATCATAAAGGCAGGTACTGTTTATAGAAATTCAAATGGGGTTGCTATTGGTTTAGTATTTAATGATGTTGATGTAACAGAAGGTAAACAACCAGGTGCAGTTATGTATGAAGGCTGGGTACTAGCAGCAAGATTACCAGAAACAATATCTGCAGAAGATAAAGCAACAATGACAGGTATTCATTTTAAAGACGAATATGAAGAACAAGAACCAGCAGAAGCTGACTCTGAACAAACAGAATTACAAGGATAAAATAAAAAAATAGGAGGAAATTATAATGGGAAAAAGTGTATTAGAATTATTTAGTCAAAAAGAAGTTTTAAATTATCAAAAGGATAGAAAATATCCTGCATTAATGGGAGAGGAATTATTCCCAGAAGTAAAGAAAAGATCATTAAAATTTGATATGATTGTAAATAAAAGTAAAACACCAGTTATTGCAAGTGTGCATGGGTTTGATACAGAATCTGAAATCGGTCAAAGAAAAGCACAAAAGAAAGCTATTGAATTAGCATTAATCAAAAGAAAATTACCTTTAACAGAGGAAGATATAATTGCTTTAGAATCACCTAGAAACGAAGCAGAAAAAGAAGAATTAATGCAAGAAGTATATGATGATATAGATGCATTAGTTCAAGGTGTTAGAGCTAGAGTAGAAGTAATGAGAATGGAAATTCTTGCAAAAGGAACAGTAACTTTAGATGAAAATGGTTTAGATGCGGTTATTGATTATGGTATTCCAGCAGCACATAAAGTTGCAAATGTTGATTGGAGTATAGCAACAGCAAATCCTATCAATGATATGATTTCTTGGTACAATAAAATGACTGTTAAACCAAAGAGAGCTTTAACTTCTAATACTGTATTAGCAAAAATTCTTTCAAATCAAAACGTTGTTAATGCTTTATTTGGTAAAGATACAACAAGAATAGCTAGTATTGGAGAATTAAACACTTACTTAGAAAGTTTAAAATTACCAAAAATATATACTTATGATGAGGTATATAGAAAGGTAAAAGAGGATGGAACAGAAGAAATAAAAAGATACTTCCCAGAGGATTCATTTGTAATGTTCCCAGAAGGAAAATTAGGAGAAACATTATATGGTCCAACTGCAGAAGAAATTAGACTTCAAAGAGATCCATCAATAGATATTAGACAAGTAGGAAAAATATTAGCTATGGTATATGAAGAGGATAAGGATCCTGTATCAACATGGGAAAAGGCTGTGGCTACTGCACTTCCAACATTCCCATACTCAGATGAGGTATTCCAAGCTACTATGAAATTATCATAAGATAAAGGCGAATAAGCCTTTATCTTATTTTGAAAGGAGAAAAAAATGAAAAGAAAAGTAAGAGTAAAAGGTCCAGGAGTTAAGCTAAATAATATATGGTGTTATATTAATGAAGTAGCAGTAATAGATGAAGCACAGTATGAAGAGAACAAAGAATATGTAGAAGTTATTGAAGAAATAGAAGAAAATCCAAATACAAAATTAAAGGAAGAAAACAAAAGTGTTGATGGTAGCGACATAAATGTCGGTGCCAATGAAACAGAAAAAGAAATTAGTGAAGAACAGCCCAAGGAAGAGTCAGAAGATAATATTGGCGAGAATACTCAAGAAGATACAGGAGAAAATGGAGAAGATAATGAAGGCGAAGACGAAGAATTAGAAGCATTAAAAGAAAGAGCAAAAGAATTAGGAATTACTGTAACTCATAATATGAAAAAAGAAACAATCATAAAAAAGATTGAAGAAAAAGAACCTGAATCAGGAGAAAACCAAAATCCAGAAGGAGAGTAGGTGATATTATGTCAGTTTTAGAAAAAATAAAAAAAAGGACAAACAATATAGATGTCGAATCATTAAAGAAAAGGTTAATAAAGGAATTAAAACTAAAAGAAGATAATGCAGATACTACTGCTCAAGTAGAATATTCATTATTAGATACATTAGTTATAATTTTAGATACTATTCATCAAGAAAAAATACCAGATGGATTATATACGACATGGTTAAGAATGACAAAAGATTATTGGTATTTAAATGGTTATGATAAATTATTTAACGATACATCAGAAGAAGAAGGAAATTCTAAATCGAATGTAAAGGTTAAAAGTTTACAGATTGGTGATACAACAACAACTTTTGCAGATACAAATTCACAAGTAGAAATAAACGGTATTACATATAGTACAGGTACCGTTGAATATTCTGAGGATGGACTAATAGAAAAGTATAAAAAAGATTTATATAGGCATAGAAAGATGAGGTGGTAACTATGGATTATATTGCTATAGCTAGAAAAGAAATAGAAAGTAATTATGATTCTGTTTGTGATATTATAGAGCAACAATCAGTAGTAGAAAATAATATTACAAAAAATAAAAACGAAGTTACTGTCGAGTCACAAAAGCCTTGTAGAATTTCTTTTGAAGATATATACGTAAATACAGAAACAGATACCGAATCTAAAAAAAATCAGAAAATCAAATTATTTATAGCACCAGAATTAGTAATTAAACCTGGAAGCAAAATTGTTGTTACCGGAAGAGGTAGAACCACGACATATAAAAATAGTGGAGAACCAGCTATTTATAACACACATCAAGAAATAATGCTCGAGCTATGGAAAGGTTGGGCTTAATATGGCTAAATGGGGAGAGTGTGATTTTAGTGAGATAGAAAAATTGCAAAAGCAATTTGAAAGATTATCTAAAATAGATATAGACAGATTTTGTCAAGAGGTAGCAAAAGAACTTGCTGCAAGATTACTCTCTAAAGTAATTCCAAGAACACCAGTAGGTCAAGGAAGTTTTGAGGTTAAAGGTGGAAAAAGGTACACAATAAAAAGTGGAGGAACACTAAGAAGAGGATGGACTGCTAATACTGAAGCAGAAGCTGAGGGAGGAGCAGTACCAGATGCAACAACATATGCAAAATCTTTAAGAATTGCTAGAATGGGAAACAATTATATAATAATTGTAGAAAACCCTGTTAAATATGCTTCTTATGTCGAATATGGCCATCGTCAAGAACCAGGAAGATATGTGCCAGCAATAGGTAAAAGATTAAAAGCATCTTGGGTTGAAGGAAAATATATGTTGACTATATCTGAAAAAGAACTAGAATCTGAAATTCCCGCATTGATTGAAAGAAAAATGAAAAAATATATAGAGGAGTGTTTTAATAATGGTTGATAGTGTTGTAAAAGAAGTAGTAATCGGTATAGCTACAAAAATTAATAAAATATATGAGAATAAATATCCTATTTATACTGATGGAGAGCAACAAGGGGTTGATAAACCTTGTTTTTTTATTAAATATTTAAAAGGCGAAGAAAATAGAGAAATAGGATTACAAGATAGATTTTATAAAGATAAATTAAATTTTGTAATTATAGGTTATACAGAAGATGGAAATTCTGATATTCTATACGATATGATAGATAATTTATATGAACTAGAATATATAGAACTTACTGATAAGACTCTATTACGAGCTTATAAATTACACCCAGAAGTTGAAGATGGGATTTTACATTTCTTTATAGACTATGAAATATTTATTAAGAAAGATGAAACTACAACAATTAAAATGGATAATTATGATTTGACTGGGGAGGTAAAAAAAGATGAGAACATCTAAAAAGGAAATAAAAAAAGTAACTGAAGATAAATTTTCAAAAGAGCAAATTGTTAATTCTAAAACTTTTATTAATAACAGAGATTTATTAAATGCTGTGTTAGAAGATAAAAGCTATAGTAAAAAAGAAATTAATAAAATAATTGAAAATTATAAGAAAGGAAAGGTGAACTAATATGTCATTAGGCGGAGGAACTTTTATAAGCCAAAATAAAAAATTACCTGGTACATATATTAATTTTGCATCTGCACAAAGTGCCTCATCATCAATTGGAGAAAGAGGAGTAGCTGCAATGGCAATTGAAATGGACTGGGGAAAAGATGGAGAAATAATTGAAGTCACATCTGAAAGTTTTGCAAAAGATTCTTTAAAAATATTTGGATATGATTATTCGAATGAAAAATTAAAAGGATTAAGAGATCTATTTAAAAATATTAAAAAAGCATATTTTTATAGATTAAATTCTGGAAATAAAGCAACAACGGATATTGCTACTGCAAAATGTAGTGGTACACGAGGAAATGATTTGAGAATAGTAGTTGCAAAAAATATAGATAATGATACTAAATATGATGTTAGTACATATTTAGGAACAAAAGAGGTTGATAAACAAACCATAAAACAAGTTAGTGAATTAGTAGATAATGATTATGTAACATTTACTATGGAAACTCTTGAAGTTACTGCAGGTAAAGCTTTAACTGGAGGAACAAATGGAGATGTAAGTGGAGAAGCTCATCAGAATTTCCTAGATAAATTAGAGTCATATCAAGTAAATGCAGTAGGTTGTACTGCAAAAGATCAGTCTACATCTAATTTGTATGTTCAATATGTTAAAAGATTAAGAGATGAACAAGGTATAAAGTTCCAAGTAGTATTATATAATAATGCTGCAAATTATGAAGGTGTTGTGAATGTTAAAAATTCTACTGTTGAGGATGAATCAGCACTTGTTTATTGGGTAACCGGAGTAATTGCTGGTTGCGAAATAAATAAATCAAATACAAACAAGACATATGATGGAGAATATACTATAAATGCTGATTACACACAAGCTCAATTAGAAACCTCAATTGATAATGGGGAATTTGTACTTCATAAAGTTGGAGACGAAATTAGAGTGTTAGTAGACATTAATAGCTTAGTAGATACAACAAGTGAAAAAGGAGAGGTATTCAAATCTAATCAAACAATAAGAGTATTAGATCAAATTGCTTCAGACGTTGCTAGTGTATTTAATTCTAAATATCTCGGAAAAATAGCAAACAATGAAGCTGGAAGAACTTCACTTTGGAGCGATATTGTTACATTGTTTAAAGATTATCAAACTCTTCAAGCAATTGAAAATTTTGAAGATGATGATATAAGTGTTGAAATAGGAAATGATAAAAAGTCAGTAACTATTAATACAAGTGTACAGGTAATTAATGCAATGGAAAAATTATATATGACAGTAGTTGTAGAATAAAAGGGGACAAGTAATTGTTCTCTTAATTTTTTTATAAGGAGGAATTAAGAAATGGCTAATATAACAATGAATGCAAAGGATGCCATTAGTGCAAAACTAGCTGAATGCTTTGTTACAATTGAAAATAGAAGATATTTGTTAATGCAAGGTAAAGATTTTGAGGCAAAATTTGAGAAAACAAAAAAGGAAATTAATATATTAGGTAAAACTGGTTCTGGTAACAAATCAACAGGTTGGAAAGGAACAGGTAAAATTACTATATATAAAAACACATCAATATTTGATGAATTAATGGAAAGATATAAAAACACAGGAGAAGATGTGTATTTTGATATCCAGGTAACAAATGATGATCCTACATCTGCAGCAGGAATTTGTACAATGGTATTCAAAGGATGTAATGTTGATGGTGGAGTTTTAGCAGCATTTGATGTTGATGGAGATTTCTTAGAACAAGAAATAAACTTCACATTTGAAGACTTTGCAAATCCAACTAAATTTACACAACTAGCAGGTATGCAATAATAAGCAAAAAAATTAAAACTAGAAAGGAAAGATAAGATATGAGTTTAGAAAGTTTTATGTTGAAAGATGAAGTAAAAGAAGTAGAATATATTGCTTCAAGTAGATTTAAAGATAAAGAAGGAAACATTGAAAAATGGAAATTAAAAACTATTACTGCAGATGAGAATGATAATATAAGGAAACAATGTTATAAACAAGTTCAAGCTGGAAAAAGAATGAAACAAGAATTTGATACTGTAAAATATTTAGAATTATTAGCAGATAAATGTATTGTTTATCCAGATCTACACAATGTAGATTTACAAAACTTTTATGGAGAAATGGATTCAATTAAATTACTAAAAAAACATTTATTAAATCCAGGAGAATATGATGATCTTATGTCTGAAATTCAAAGAATAAATGGTTATAGTTTAGAGGATGCGGTTGAAGAAGCAAAAAACTAATTCAAGAAGGTGATAGTGAAGCTGTATATGCTCACTTTTGCCTTCAAAAACTTCATAGATTTCCGCATGAATTTTTAAATTTAGATTTTAAAGAAAAAGCCTTTGTCATTGCATCAATACAATTAAGAGTAGAAGATGAGAAGAGAGAGGCAGCTAAAATAAAGAAAAAGTAAAAATATCTTATTTTTTCTAAAAGGAGGAAAATATGGCTACTATAAGAAGTTCAATAGTGGTTCAAGATATGGCTTCCTCTGTTTTCGCTAGGATAAATTCAAATCTAAATAGAACAACTAGAGGTTTTAAAAATTTAAATAATGAAATGTCAGTTGCACCTACAAAAGCTATAAACAATGCCGAAAAATTAAATCAATCAGCTTTACAAACAGAATTAACTTATCAAGCAGAATTGCAAGTATTAAGACAAGTAGAAGCTGAAGCAAGAAAAATAATAGCTGCTGAAGGTACTCAGACAGCAAGAGCACAAGACATTATAGCGAGTGTAAGAGAGCAAAGAAGTTTAGTACAAAGTTTAAAAGGGAATTATGATAACGTTGCAAAAAGTATAAAAAATGGACATGATAATCAAGAGCAATTTAACAATAGTATAAATACTGCAAATACTAGTAGTAATACCCTTTTAAGTACGATAAAGAATATTGCTCTTACTCTTGGTGGAATTACTGCAGTAAAAGGTGTAGTTGATCTGTCTGATGCAACAACAAGTAATAGGGCTAGATTGGAATTAATTGTAGATGACAATGGTAGTGTCGCTGATTTAGAAAATAAAATTTTTGCTATGTCTAATAGAACAAGATCAGATTTTCTTGCAACAACAAGTGTAGTATCTAAATTAGGAATATTAGCAGGAGAAAGTTTTGAAAGTACTGATGAAATAGTTGCTTTTACAGAGCTTATGAATAAAAACTTTGCTATTTCTGGAGCAAGTATTCAAGAGCAGACAGCAGCGATGTATCAATTGACTCAAGCAATGGCAGCACGGCAAATTACAAGGAGACGAGTTCCGTTCTATTATGGAAAATGCACCACTTTTAGCTGAGGCAATTGCTGAATATACAGGAAAATCTAAAGGAGAGTTAAAAGAATTATCCTCTGAAGGATTAATTACAGCAGATATCATAAAAAATGCCATGTTTGCTTCTGCAGACCAAATAAATGCAAGATATAATAAAATGCCTATGACATGGGCACAAATTTGGACTAGAATTAAAAATGTGGCTATTAAAGCATTGGATCCAGTATTAGTAAAAATAAATGAATTGGCAAATAATCAACAAGTTCAAGAAATGTTTAATATGTTTATAAATGGAGCAAGTTTAGCGGCACAAGCAATATTAGCATTAATTGAAGGTATATCATGGTTAGTAAGTGTATTAGAACCAGTTGCACCAGTAATTCTTGGAATAGTCGCTGCATATGTAGCATTTAATATTATTTCTGGAATTGTAAGTGGAGTATTGGCAATTATGAGTTTAGTACAAGGAATACAAGCTGCTGCTAGTATGATGCAAGCTGGAGCAACATTATCAGCTACTGCTGCACAATGGGGATTGAATACTGCATTACTTGCTTGTCCAATTACATGGATTGTAATATTAATTATTGCATTGATAGCAGTTTTAGCATACCTATGGTTTACCAACGATCAAGTTGCGTATGGTATTTTATATTTATGGGATGCTTTACAATTAGGAATTATGGCGGCAGGATTAGGAATACAAGCAGTTTGGTATGCATTACAATTAGCTGCATTATTTTTATGGCTTGGAATTCAAACTGTTGTATTAGGTTTAATGACAGCCTGGTATGGTTTCCAAACTGGAGTTGAAGCTGTTTGTCTTGGAGTATTAACAATATTTCAAGGCTTATATAACGGAATAGTATCTATTGTTAATGCAATCATAACAGTATTAAATAAAATACCAGGAGTTGAAATAGACACAGTCGAGGCAGCACATTTTGCAGATGATTTTGCAGATAAAATGGCAAATAATATTATTGACAGAAATTCAAAATTGCAAGAAATGGCTAGCCAAATGGATGGGACTATGGACCAAATAAATACTATTAAGGGAAAAATGGGAACAGACCTTAGTGCTTCTGCTACTAATATTCAAAATAAAGCAATAGAATTAAATTCTACTAGACAAGATAGAGTTGATAGTAGAAATGATTGGGCTAAAGGTGCTGGAGATGCAGTAAAAAATGCACTAAGTAATTTTTCTTTAGATACATCAGGCTTTGGAACGGATAATGCAGGTACTCTTGGAGATATTGCTGGAAATACCAAAGATATTGCAAATAATACTGCTGAAATATCAGAAGAAGATTTGAAATATTTAATCGATTTAGCTGAAAGAGATACAATTAATAGATTCACAACTGTACCATTAACAATTAATTTAACAAATAACAACAGTATAAATGGCGAACAAGATATAGACGGAATTGTAGATCAAGTAACTAATAAATTAACTACTCGATTAGAAGAAGAACTAGAATATGTTTCTGATGGAGTACATGAATAAGGAGGAAAGAATCTATGGCATATTATTTTTATTTAGGAAATGTGCTTCTTCCCATTCCTCCTAAAAAATTAGAATTAAAAATTAGTAATCAAAATAAAACTTATGATTTGATGAACTACTCAGAAATAAATGTTTTAAAAAGTCCAGGATTAACAAGTATAGAATTTGATATATTACTTCCAAATGTAAAGTATCCATTTGCTACCTATAAAAACAATTTTCAAAATGCTAAATATTTTTTAGGAATACTAGAAAATTTAAAAGTAAATAAATCTGCATTTCAATTCATAGTTATTAGGAAATTTCCTAATGGTACAGGTATATTTGACACAAATATTAAAGTATCATTAGAAGATTACACAATAACAGACTCAACTGATGAAGGTTTTGATACTACAGTAAAAATCAAATTAAAGCAATATAGAGAGTATTCTACAAAAACTGTTAAAGTAACAATAAAACAATATAAACCACCAGTGGTAACAAGAACGGTAACTACTAATAATACAGCTGCAGCATCAAAACCTAGTGGTCAAAATTACACAGTAAGAAGTGGAGATTGTTTATGGAATATAGCAAAGAAATTTTATGGAAACGGAAGCCAATATACTAAGATTTACAATGCGAATAGAGATAAAATAAAAAACCCTAACTTAATATATCCTAATCAAGTGTTATGGATACCAGCATAGGAGAAAAAGATGAGTCAACAATTATTAATTCAAAATGGAAACACTGTATATGAACCAGTAATTCAAGATGAAGTTACATGGACAACTGAAAGAAAAGGCGCAGCTGGAAAACTTGAATTTAAAGTTGTAAAGGACAATATTATAAATTTTGAAGAAGGTAATCCAGTTGCATTTAGAGTTGATAATACAAATTTATTTTATGGTTTTGTTTTTAAGAAAAAAAGGGATAAAGAAAAAATTATAACAACAACAGCATATGACCAATTAAGATATCTGAAAAATAAAGATACAAAAACATATGTAAATAAAAGAGCAGATGAATTAGTAAAAATGATTGCAAACGAGTATCAGTTAAATGTAGGAACATTAGAAAATACTGGTTATGCAATAGCTAAAAAAGCAGAAAGTAATCAATCTTTATTTGATATGATATTGAATGCATTAGATGAAACAATAAGAAATAGAAAAGAAATGTATGTGTTATACGATGATTATGGAAAACTATGTTTAAAAAATTTAGAAAGAATGAAAGTAGGATTAGTAATTGATGAAGAAACAGGAGAAAACTATGATTACGAAAGTTCAATAGATTCAGATACATATAATCAAATAAAGTTAACATATGACAATTCAGAAACGGGAAAAAGAGAAATATATATGGCAAAGGATTCAAGTAATATAGAAAAATGGGGTGTATTACAATATTTTGATACCATAGATGAAAAAACAAATGGAGCAGTAAAAGCAAGAGCATTATTAGATTTGTATAATCAAAAAACAAGAAGTCTTCAGATAAAAAATGCACTTGGAGATGTTCGTGTTAGGGGTGGTTCTCTTATTATTGTAAATTTAGATTTAGGTGATGTTAAACTAAAAAATTTTATGCTAGTAGAAAAAGCAAAACATACATTTAAAAATAATGAACATTTTATGGATTTAACATTAGTAGGACAAAACTTTATATCTGGGTAGGAGGTAAAGTGAAATGGGAAGCTCATTAGGAGAAATAATAAAAAAAATGGCAGTAGGGGCAAATGATGCAAATGCTCCTACTTCTGTTTTATTTGGAACTGTTACAAGTGTAAATCCACTTGAAATAACGGTAGAACAAAAATTAAAATTAACAAAAGAATTTTTAGTGCTTACTAAAAATGTAAAAGATTATACTGTAGATGTTAGTTTGGACTGGACAACAGAAAATAAAACATTGAACGCTAATCATAATCATACTTTGAGTGGTAATGTGTCAATAACATCAACTGCACAGGTGGATCCAAACCCAGACAACATTGCAGTTTCTATAAACAATGAAGTTAATAATAGCTTGACTGTAGAACAAAAAAATATAAATTTATCACACAATCATTCTATTTCTGGTACAAAACAGATTACCATACATAATGGATTGAAACTAAATGATAATGTTATTTTATTGCAACAGCAAGGAGGTAATAACTTTGTTGTATTAGATAAATTTTAGAAGAAAGGTGGTAAAAGAATGACACCTGAAACAGATGATATATTGTTAAATAATTTAGAAGAAGTGCAAGAACAAACTAGTAAAACGTATTATCTAAATATAGAAAAAAACACGATTTCAAATTTTTGTGATGGTATTGAGGCAATGAAACAAGCAATATATTGCATCTTAAATACGGAGAGATTTGAACACCTTATTTACAGTTGGAATTATGGTATAGAATTAAAACATCTAATAGGAGAAAATACAACATTTGCTATTCCAGAACTTGCAAGAGTAATAACGGAAGCATTGATGCAAGATACTAGAATATCAGAAGTAAACAACTTCAAATTTGAAGTTAAAGAAAATACTATAACTGCAAAATTTACTGTAATTACTACTGTTGGAGAAATTGAAACAGAGAAGGTGGTGAGTATTTAAATGGAAGTAGATGACATAAATGAAATTGAAAATTTAGATGAGTATTTTGATTATGATACTATTTTACAGAGAATGTTAGATAGAGTACCAATTCAGATTGATAAAAGAGAGGGAAGTATTATATATAATGCGTTAGCTCCAGCAGCAGCAGAACTAGCACAAATGTACATCTTATTAAAGAATAATATTGATTTAGTTTTTGCAGATACTGCAGTAGAAGAATATTTGGATAGATTAGCAAATCAAGTTGGACTTACAAGAAATGAAGCAACATACGCAATAAAGAAAGGCTCTTTTTATGATGAAAATGATAATCCAATGGACATTAGTATTGGAGAAAGATTCACAATAGAGGATTTAGTATATAAAGCAATAGAAAAAATAGAAACAGGAATTTATAAAATGGAATGTGAATCATTAGGAACAATAGGGAATAATTGTGTTGGTACATTAATACCTGTAAATTATATTGAAAACCTTGCAAGAGCAGAACTAACAGATATATTAATTCCTGGAGAAGATGAAGAAGATGATGATTCATTAAGAGCAAGATATTACGAAACTACAAGTGAGCAAGGTTTTGGAGGAAATGTAGTTGATTATCAAAATAAAACAAAAGGAATTGCGGGGGTTGGAGCTGTAAAAGTAACCCCAATATGGAATGGCCCAGGAACAGTAAAATTAACAATATTAGATAGTAATTATGATAAAGCATCTAATGTATTAATTGAAAATGTCCAAAATGAAATATGTCCAGATTTATCAGATGAAGGATTAGGATTAGCACCTATTGGACACATTGTTACTGTTGATACGGTATCGGAAGTAGATATTTCCATAGTTTCAAATGTGACGATATCAGAAACAGCATCAATGGAAAATGTAAAAACACAAGTAACCCAACTTATTAATGAGTATTTTTTACAGTTAAAACAAGAGTGGGAAAATTCAGAGACAACAATCATAAGAAAATCACAAATTGATACGATAATATTAAATGCAGATGGGGTTATAGATGTTTCAAATACTGCAATAAATAATCAGCCTTCAAACATTGAACTAAAAAAATTTGAAATACCTGTATTGAAAGAGGTGACACTTATATGAAATTGATTGAATATATGCCACCTTATTTAAAAAATGTACTTGAATTTATTAAGATATTTGATGCTGAAGATATCGAAATAGAAAATATGAGGTATTTAATAGATAAAATTTTAAAAGAAGTAATAGTAAAAACAGCAACTTCTTATGGATTAGATAGATATGAAAAAATTTATGGAATAACAAATAAAGCAGAAACAATAGAAGCACGAAGAATGAATATTTTATTTAAGATAAACAATAGGGTGCCTTACACATTAAAATGGTTAATTAACACATTAAACGAAGCTATTGGAGAAAATAATTATAAATTAGTAGCAGTAGATTATGAATTATATATAACAATAAATTTAGCATATACAGAAGCAGCAGAAATGTTAAAATCAAATCTAATAAAACAAATTCCAGCAAACATACAATTAAATTATGAATTAGAAACTACACTAAATGAATATATAGGGGCAGTGATATCAAGATATGATTATATTACCCTAAATGCAGAAGCATTTGAAGAAATAGATAATATTTTATTAAATCAAAATAATAATACAGGTTTGTTTGCAAGTGATAAAGAATATGTAGAATTATATCCAAATACAGATGCAATCATAAAAAATGAAAGTTTTGACTTGAATACGGAAGCAGGAGCAAAAGTTTCAAGACAAGATTATATTAATATTAATGTATCAACAGAGGAAAAACAAGAGAATATGACAATAAATCAAAATAATAATATTGGTTTAAGTGTTATAAAGAAAGATTATATTAAAATTGAGGAGGTTCAAAAATAATGGGTTTTGAAAAAGTATATATAACAAAACAAGGTGCTCTACTTGCAGCAAAAACATTACAAGGCAAGAAAATAGAATTTGACCATGCTGAAGTAGGTAGCGGAAACTTAAGTGGAAATGCTGTAGATAAAACAGCACTAACTACAAAAGTTTTAGAATGTCCAATTCAAAAAGTAGAAATAACAGAAGAAACACAAGCAAAAGTATCTTTTATATTTAAAAATACTGACGCAAATAATGCGTTCTATTTTAGAGAAATTGGATTATTTGCAATAGATCCAGATACAAAAGCAAAAGTTCTATATGCATATGCAAATGCAGGAACAACTGCAGAATATATAAATAATTCTATTGCAGAAAAGATAGAAAAACACATTACCATAAATGTAATAGTAGATAATGCAAGTAATGTGACAATAACACTTGATGCAAGTGAAATTTATGTTACAGAGCAGGATCTACAAAATGCTTTACAAAATGCAAAATTATATTCTGGAAAGAATTATGGAATAAAAAGGTTGATAACAGATAATACATTACCAAATTGGACTAGAATTGCTGATGCGGAAGGATTAACAGCAAGTGCAACCAAAAACGGAACAGAAGTTGCAAATGACTTTGATAATCTATATCCTTGGTCACATATGCGTAGATGTAATGTAGATGCTGCAACAGGACAAGTATTAGCTTACTATGGAGAAACAGGTTATAAAGCAGATGGAACTAATGGAGAAGTAATGGTAAAAATACCAGAATTTTGGTGGAAAAGAGAAAGGCTACCAGATGAGTTTGGAAATGTATATGAATACATATATATTGCTGACTATGCAAGAGCTGGTTATATAAAATCAGAGGAATTCTTTGTTGGTGCTTATTTGCTAAGTACAGAAGAAACGGAAGAAAGCACAATAGTAGCACATTCAAGAAGTGGTGTAGTGCCAAGATATAGTACTACAAAAGCTAACTTTAGGACATATGCTAAGGCTTTAGGAACTGGATGGCAATTAATGGATTATCATTATTTTCTATTACAAATGTTGTATCTAGTAGAATATGCACATTATAATTCTCAAAGTATGCTTGGTAATGGTATTGTAGCAATGAGTACAGCAAAAGCATTATTAGCAGAAAATAATACAAATAGAATAATAGTTACATCTGCAGGTACAGGATTTTGGATTGGAAAAACAATCTGTATTGGTGCTACTGATGCTTGGAATAGCAGTGTTGCAGCAGATAGGGAAATTACATCAATAGAAGATTACAGCGATGGTTCAATCACAGGTAAAGCAATTCATTTTAGTGGGGATCCAGTAAATATTGCTGTAGATAACGTTATTTGGGGCTCAGCACAAAAAACTGGAGGTAATGATGCTTTAGGAAATGCATCTGGTAGCTTAAATAATAATAGTTATCATCCAGTAAATTATAGAGGTATCGAAGATATATTTGGTCATATGTGGCAACATATTGATGGATTAAATATAAAAGATTATGTGGCATATATTTGTAAAGATCCTGATAATTATACTAATGATAAATTTGATGCTCCTTATGAAAAAATCGGATATGTAAATGCAAATACTACCGACAGTTATATAAAGAAATTAGGACTTGATGAAAAATATCCAGAAGTGGCTCTTCCAGTAGAAGTTGCAGGAAGTTCTAGTACAGGAGCGTGTGATAATTACTGGTGCTCAGAAGGCAACAGAATGGCGTACGTTGGTGGTAACTTCAGCCGCAATTGGGCCGCAGCCGGTTTCTTTGCGTGGGCTTGTGGCAGTCCTTCCAGCGGCACGGGTTGGAGCTACGGTGCCCGCCTTCTTATGACCAGATAAAGCGGGGGTGTGGGGGCGGCCAGCCTCCCACATAAAATAACTCAATCAAAGAATAGTTAAAATTTTTTATAAAAGCATATATACTACTTTGTAGGGGATTTAATGTGTGCGGTGCCGAGTTTCTGCGTTTGGTTTTTAGCGTACGTTGGTGGTAACTTCAACAACAATTGGACCAAAGCCGGTTTCTTTGCGTGGAATTGTAACAATCCTTCCAGCAACACGAATTGGAACTACGGTGCCCGCCTACTTATTTATAAAAATAATTATATTACACATTATTTTCCTTGCCCCTTGGCAAAAATAAGTCGCAACTGGATTGACCTAGTAGCTCCTTTTGAGCGAAAAGCCGATAGACTAAATAAGAAAATTACCAGGAGAAAATATGAAAAGAAAAAGTAATATATATGAAAAAATTATTGAAATTGATAATATAAAAAAAGCTATTCTAAATGCTTCAAAAGGCAAAAAAGATAGAAAAAGTGTAGATAAAATACTTTGTAATATAGAATATTACACTTTAGAAATTCATAATATGTTAAAAAATAAAACATATAAACCTAGTCCTTATCATGAAATGAAAATTCAAGATGGAACTAGAAAAAAAGAAAGAATTATATATAAACCTATGTTTTATCCAGACCAATGTATTCATTGGGCGTTAATGCAACAAATAGAGCCTTTATTTAAAAAAGGTATGTATGAATTTTGTTGTGCATCTGTGAAAGACAGAGGAATTCATTACGCATCTAAACATATAAAGAAGATATTAGTAAGAGATAGAAAGAATACAAAATATTGCCTAAAATTAGATGTAAAAAAATTCTATCCTAGTATGGATAAAGAAATATTAAAACGAAAATTTATGAGAATTATTAAGGATAGAGATGTATTAGATTTGCTAGATTTGATTGTAGATAGTTCAAAGAATGGAGTCCCTATCCGGAAATTATACTTCACAATGGTTTGCTAATTTTTATTTGCAAAATTTAGATCATTATATAAAGGAACAACTGAAAGCTCCTTATTATGTCAGATATATGGATGATATGCTCGTTTTTCATAGAAATAAAAAGGAATTGAAAAAAATAAAAATTGCAATAGAAGAATTTTTGAAAAAAGAACATTTGAAATTAAAAGAAAATTGGCAACTCTTTAAAGTTGATAGTAGGCCAATAGATTTTATACGGTTATAGATTTTACAGAGGTCATACTACATTGCGAAGATCTAATTTTTTAAGAATAAAAAGAAGAATTAAAAAAGTATATAAAAAAGGAACCATAAATTATGCAGATGCTACAGCAATATTAAGTTATTATGGATGGATAAAACATTGTGATTCCAGTAAGTTTAACGAAAAATATCTTAGGCCATATATTAGCCTAAAAAAATGTAAAGGAGTTGTTAGAAATGAAACAAAGAACATACAGCGATATAAAGCCAGAAAAAAATTTCAGTATAGAAAACGTTGAGAACGGAAAATGTACCGTTCTTTTTTTTGATGATATTAAGGAAGAACAGAATATATCTAATTTAGAAAATGAAGAGGTATCAAATAAAAAAGTATATAGTTATGATACTTATAGTATAGAAATTCCTTATAGAGAAAATCTTGCTGAAGTAATAGAGAATGATTTAAATAATTGGCTAAAATCAGCTAAAGAAAAAGACTATAATGAAACTGCAGCATATATTAGAAAAGAAAGAGACGCCTTATTATATGCAACTGACAAATATATAATTGATGATTATCCTATTTCTAGTGAAGAAAAAGCAAAAGTACTAGAGTACAGACAAGAATTAAGAGATTTGCCTGAGCAGGAGGGATTTCCATATAATGTAGTATGGCCAACAAAAGATAAAAAGGAGGATTAGAAAAAATGGTGGAAATTATAACTGCATTTATAACTAAATTGACTCCTCTTATAGTTTCAATAACTGCATTAATTGTAGCCATAATAAAATCAAAAAAAGAAATAGAAAATACATTGCCCAAGAAAATTCAAAAGCAATGTTCAATAGATATAGAAATTACAAATAGACTAGAAGAAATAAAAGAATATTTAAAAGCAGATAGAGTACAAATATATGATTTCCATAATCGGAGGGCACTATGCTAATGGGCGTAGTGCTCTCAAAACATCTTGCTCATTTGAAGTAGTACGTAATGGCGTAAAAGGACATCAAAAGGAACTTCAATCTATACCATTAACTTGTATTCCAAGATTTGTAGAAACACTATTGAATAGAAAAGAATTAGTAGTTAATAACTTAGAGGATATTAAAGATCTTATGCCAGCAACATACGAATTAAAGAAAGACCAGGAAGTTGCATCTTTTTTTGATATTATCTTGAATAATAAAGATGGAGAACCAATAGGTTTCTTAGCACTACAATATTGCAAAATAAATTCTGTTAATTTCAATCGAGAAGAAAGAAATGAGATTTTAAAATTAAAATTCTTCATAGAGGAAAATTTAGAAAAAATGGTTATGAAAAAATAATGAAAGGAGGAAATTAGTATGACAGTAGAATTTTTAGTATATGCTATAACAGCAATTTTTACTTATGTTGCTGGTAAAGTATCAAAACATTTTGGATGGAACTATGATATACCTATTACTATTCAAAATATTATAATTATAGCAATAGCATCTATAATAGGCTGCTTAATACATATTGAAAATCTTGATGTTAATGGTGTAATAACAGCAGTTATTACTGCTGTTGGCGGTGTAGGAACAGCAGTTGTAGCTTATGATGCAAAAAACAAATAGTTTAATACAAGAAATTAATTCTTGTGTTTATACAATACTGGAAGAAAAATAAAAAATCTTCCAGTATTAATTTTTTATAAGGAGGAATTCGTTATGGAAGAAAAAGAAGAAATTATTTTAACTCCAGAAATGGAAGAAGAATTATCAAATGGTAAAGAGGAGGGGGAAGAATAATGGGAACTGTTTCAAAATTAGCAAGTGGCACATATATTGCTGCTGAAGGAAATTATGAACATGGAAGAGCAGGACAAAGGATTTGTAAATTTACACCACATCATATGGCAGGAATTCTTACTGGAAAACAATGTGCTGTAAATATATTTCAAAAACCAGGAAGAGAAGCAAGTGCTAACTATTGTATAGGAAATGATGGAGAGATAGTATGCAATGTTTATGAAGACGATAGAGCATACACATCAAGTTCAAGATCTAATGATAGACAAGCTATAACTGTTGAAGTTTCTAACTGCGAAGTTGGAGGACAATGGAAAATATCTGATGCTGCTTGGAATTCATTAATTAATTTAGCTGAAGATGTTTGTAGAAGACATGGATTTAGATTATCTTATGATGGAACTCCAAGTGGCTCATTAACTACACATGATATGTTTTCTAATACAAATTGCCCTGGACCATATTTAAAAGGAAAATTAAATGAATTAGCTAGTATTGTAAATTCAAGATTAGATGGCAATACATCAAATAACAACACAACTTCAAGTAAAAAGTCAAATGAGGAAATAGCAAATGAAGTAATTGCCGGAAAATGGGGAAATGGTGATACTAGAAAAATAGCCTTACAAAATGCAGGGTATGACTATAATGCGATTCAATCTATTGTAAATCAAAAATTAACTGGTAAATCTTCAAATAGTACAACCTCAAATAAAAAATCTATTGATACTATTGTAAATGAGGTGATTGCTGGAAAATGGGGCAACGGAGAAGATAGAAAAACGAGATTACAAAATGCAGGATATAATTATAGTGAAATTCAATCTGCAGTTAATAATAAATTATCTGGAAAATCAACCACCAGTTCAAATAAAAAATCAAACGAAACTATTGCAAACGAAGTAATCAAAGGGTTATGGGGAAATGGAACAGATAGGAAAAATAAATTAACTGCAGCAGGATATGATTATAATGCTATTCAAAAAATCGTGAATCAAAAATTGAAATAGTTTTTTTATAGAGGAGATTTTTATCTCCTCTATTTCATATTTTTTAATTTATTTTGAATATCTAATAAAGTATTAAATGCTTGCTGAAATGTAGTATTATTTAAGTCCATATCAGCAATTTTATTTAGTATTTTTTTTATTTCTACATTTTTTAAATAGTCATTTATATTTGAATCATTGGGCAAATTATTTATAACTTTATACTTTATTTTCATCTTATTTAGTAGTATTATATATTTGTCTAACTGGGAAACAGGAAAACCACATTTGAAAATACTTGGCCCCAGATCAGTTATTTTCAAACCCAGTTTTTCATTAATAAGTTTTGCATCTTCATTTAAAATGTTATAGAAAATCCCAACTCTGAACAGATAAATAGAAGATGCATCATTCTTTTTTAATTCTTCATATTGCTTCAGTAATTTGCTCATCTTTTTTTACCTTCTTTCTAACAGTCTTTTTTCTGACTATAATATCTCCAGGTTCACAATCTAGTATCTCACACATTTTTTCTAAAGTATCAAAGTGGATTCCACTCGTTTCATTGTTCATTAAATGACTAAGGGCTTGATATCCTCCGTTCCATATTTTTAATAAACCAATATTTACTACGTTTTTTCTCTTTTAGTATTTCTTTTACCCTTATATGTATCATTTTTTCACCATCCTTTCCAATATCTATTTTACTATGAACATATGCAGAATTTAACTCCATTGTCTTTGAGATACAGCAACTATAACTATTGCACGATTAAGGTAATTTTGATATAATTTTTTTGGTGATATTATGGATAGTGAGTTAAAAATATGTAAAGAAATGATTAGAAAAATAAAGTGGTTTATGGAAAGAAAAGATTATAATGGATTAAGATTATATATAGATGAAAGAGAAAAATATGTCGAAAATTGTAGGATAATGTCGAAAAATAAAGAAGAGGAATACATTGATAGCCTAGTAAAAGACCTTGACATACCTAATGCCTAGAATAGTTATTTTATTTTACATAAAATGGTAAAATATAAAGTAAGAGATATCTCTAAATATCATTCATAGGAGGGATATTTATGAGAAAGAATGTAAAAAGACAAATAATTCTAAATAAAATAGAGGAAAATCTTAATATTTGTGATAAAATAATAATGAAGATATTAAAAAATTATACATTCAAAATATATAGAATGGGATTAAACGATGCTTTTAATTGGGAAAACAAAAAAAGTTCTCAAGGCTGAAACAAGGCTGAAACATAAAAAATATCATAAAATAAAATTATATAATAAACAAACTGGAAAGTGAACGGAGAGTAAGAAATGAGAAACATAAAACTAACGATTGAATATGATGGAAAGGACTTTAATGGATGGCAAAAACAACCAAACAAATTGAATATTCAGGGAGAGATAGAAAGAGCGATAGAAAATGTAACAGGAGAAAAGGTGGAACTTATTGCATCTGGAAGGACTGATGCAGGAGTTCATGCACTTGGACAAGTGGCAAATTTTAAAACAAATTCAAATTTCCCAATAGAAAAGTTTCCTATTGCAATAAATTCTCAAGTAAAAAATTCTATTAGAATACAGAATGCAGAAGAAGTAGATGAAAACTTTCATAGTAGATTTAATTGTAAGAGAAAAACTTATAGATATGCTATAGATAACTCAAAATATGGGTCAGCAATTTATAGAAATGTAGTTTATCATATGCCAATCAAACTAGATGTAGAAGAAATGAAGAAGGCAATCAAATATTTTGAGGGAGAACATGATTTTAAAGCTTTTAAATCAAGTGGAACAAGTAGTAAGAGCAGTGTAAGAACTATATATAGTGCAAATATTATTACAGAGGGCACAAGTATTGCAATTGATCTTACTGGAAATGGATTCTTATATAATATGGTTAGAATTATTGCAGGAACATTAGTTGACGTCGGATTAGGAAAAATAAAAGCTACCGACATACCAGAAATTATTGAATCTAAAGATAGACAAAAAGCAGGTAAAACATTACCACCACATGGGTTAATGCTTTTACATGTGGAATATAATATCTAAATCAAATAATACTAAAATAGGCACAAAAAATAAAAAGTATTCATAAAATATATTAAAAAGTAAGTTTATAAAAATAAACTACAATTATTATAAGGAGAAAATTTATGAATATAATATTATTATTTTTTGTGCTTCCTTTTGCTACAATTATATTTTCAATTGTGCTTCAAAAAATATTGAAATGTCCAGTACTAGTGGCTGCAATATTTTTTGCGATATACTTAATATTAGCATATACTGTATTTGGAACAGATTTCTTAATCTTTGCAATTATATATACTATACTTTCATATATTACTGCTATTTTGACAAGATTAATAATGCAACTTTTCAGAAGAATCAATTGCACGAATTCAAATTCATGTTGTTCAAATGATTCAAACAATTCTAATTGTTTAAGCCCTACTACTTATACAGCAAGAATTGCAAATCAAGTTTCCGACCCATCGACTCCAGTAATTTATTTAACAAATACAAGCAATACTACATCAAGAAGAAATAATTGCAATTGCTGTAATTGTTGTAGAAGAAGATAGATGATAGATGTAATTAAAAGTTTATATATGAAATAAAATGTAGCTGAAAAAGGAAAAATATGGAAATGTTACAGAAATGTTACAGAAATATTACAAATATATTACAATAATATTAAGTTTTTGTTACAAGATGCTTAATGTTATTGTATTTTTTTTTAATATGTTGTAAAATAAAGTATGAAATATAATTTTGTCAATTTAAGGAGGAATTTATTATGGCAATGAACCCTATGCAAAGAAAGGCTAATAATTCATTTTTATTAGGTATTTTAATAACACTATTAATTACAGGTGCAATAATTGCGTTCTTGATTTATCAAGTATCTAGTTTGAATAAAGAAATGGAGGAAGCAGCAGCAGATAAAGTATATGGATATGTAGTAACTACTCCAGTACAGTCAGGAACTGAAATTACATCAGCACAGGTAATGGGAATAGAAATGAATATACCTACAGATTCTTCTACTATATATAAATCAAATACTAAAGATGCTGATGGAAATACCGTGGCAGATTCCACTGGCGCAAATTTCCCTATAGGATTAAAAGCAAAAGTTGATTTAAATCCAGGAACTGTTGTAACTACAGACCTTACATATGAAGATGAACCACTTGGAAATGATGTTAGAAGCCAAGAATATAATGTTTTAACTATAACTAGTCAATTAAAAACAGGGGATTATATAGATGTAAGATTAAGAACTCCAGATGGAAGAGACTTAATTGTAGTTTCTCATAAAGAAGTTACAATTCCAGATTTAGCTGGTATTGATTCTACAAACTGTATATGGTTGGAATTAACTGAAGAAGAAACATTAATGATGAGTAGTGCTATAGTTGAATCATACATGATGAATGGAGCAAAACTTTATACTTCTGTATATGTTGAAGCTGGAATGCAAGAAGCAGCAACTACTACATATGTACCAAGTGCACAAGTAGAAGCATTAATTGAAAGAGATCCTAATATTGTTGAAGAAGCTAAGAATGCTCTAAATAGCTTAATTGATAGTACTAAGGACTGGGTAAGACCTGGAATAGATAGTGCAGTAGGACATGAAGATGCTGCAGATAATGTTATAGATAAAACAGAAGATGAAATCACAAGTTTACAAGAAGAAAGAGAAGCATATATTGATTCTCTAGGTGGATAAAACTATAAGACAAGTATTAAAATTTTCATAGATTTCGTAAAATAGATTTTGCGAAAACCAGTGAAACACTGGTGACAGATTCAAATCTGTCACCTGAGTTTCATTAAATTATGATTATTAATAAAAAATGCTAGATAAAGTAAAAATAGGAGGAAACAATGAGAAAAATTAGCTTAATTG
This sequence comes from uncultured Clostridium sp., assembly GCA_946500265.1. Lineage (GTDB taxonomy): Bacteria > Bacillota > Clostridia > TANB77 > CAG-508 > CALXVA01. The sequence continues at coordinate 17,230 of CAMMVE010000002.1, read as the reverse complement.
GTTGTTATGACAAGATAGATTTAATATTATATGTAGCTAAAATTTTAGTAGCAATGGACAAAAAAGTTTTAGTAGTGGATTCTACTATTAATCAAAAAGCAAAATATATTGTTCCAGTAATCAAGCCTACTAAAGCATATGTTACTGAATTTGAAAATATAGATGTAGCAGTAGGATTTAATGATTTTAATGAAATAAAAGAATATCTTGGAATGCCAATTCATGCAGAGCTACCTTATGACATTGCATTATTAGATATTGATACTTATTCTAGTGTTTTGAACTTTGGAGTATCCAATGAAGATATAAATTATTTTGTTACAGGATTTGATTTGTATACTTTAAAAAGAGGACTTGAGATATTGAGCGGGCTTACAGATATTTTAAATCTAACAAAAATTTTATTTTCAAAAGCTGCTTCTAAAGAAGAAGATGACTATTTAAATTATTTAGCATTAGGCTATAAAATTGTATGGAATGAAGAAATAATATATTTTCCAGTAGAAGTAGGAGATCAAAGTGTAATTGCTGAAAACCAGAGAGTTTCTAAAATAAAATTTAAAAAACTTAGCACACAATATAAAGAAGCACTAATATATATTGTGCAACAGATATTATCAGAGGATGATTATGTAACTTTGAAAAAAGTTTTCAAACAATTAGAAAAAGCAGTTTAACGAATTAAGAAAAACTTGTGACTAAGAAAGGATGGATATTAGTAATGGCAATAATCACTTTTAAAAGTAACGAAAATAAAGAAACAGGGCAAACTTTATCACTTGTTGCAATAGCAACACAGATGGCTATAGAACATAGTCATAGAATATTAATTATTTCTACCAATTTTGAAGACCAATCATTAGAAAGTTGTTTTTGGGAGTTAGATAGATTAAATAAACCTATTATCCAAGGACAAGCAGCAGTAGGAATTGATAATGGAGTAGAGGGATTAATTAGAGTATTAGCAAGTAATAAAACTAGTCCAGAAATTGTTAGAAATTATTGTAAAACAGTTTTAAGAGACAGATTAGATATTTTATTATCTCCTAATACAGACGATTATGAAGAATATCTACAAACATGTGGTAATTATCCAGAAATTTTAAAAATGGCTAATAGATATTATGATTTGGTTTTTGTTGATTTAACTAAAAAAATGAGACCTAAAGAAGCAAACGATATTTTAAATGAATCAGATGTATTAGTTTTAAATATAGGTCAAACATTAAAATCAGTAAATGATTATCAAGAATTAAAAGAGACAGAAGACTTTCGTACAAGAAGAAATATAATACCATTAATAGGTAGATATGATTCACATTCAAAATATAATGTAAAGAATATTACAAGATATTTGAAAGAAAAAAAAGAAATGCTTGCTATACCATACAATACTTTATATTTTGAATCTTGTTGCGAGGGTAAAGTTATTGATTTCTTCTTACGATTAAAAAATGTTGATCCAACTGATAGAAATCATTTTATAGCAGCAGAAGCTAGCAGGGCGGATGAGACTATTTTAGCTAAATTACAAGAATTACAAATGAAGATTTAATCCTTGGAAAGGAGAAAACTATGTTAAACATATTATTAATAGCAATAGTTGTATTAATAGCATTAGCGTTACTATTTAATTTTATAAAGAAGAGAAAAAATGAAGAAAAAGAAGATGTTTTACAAGTTGATGATAAAACATACACATTGGATAAAATGATAGAATTTGTTAAGAAAAGATTAGACGAAATTACAAAAATCAACTTGTATGATATTGGTCTTTCAGAAGAAGAGCTAAAGAGAAGAAAAAATAAAAAATACGAGTTGAAAAAAGCTTTAAAAGGTTGTACATATGGAGATGTTAACGATAAGAAATATGTAAAAGAGCTTATATATGACCTTCTTTATAAAGAATATGGTGTTAATGAGACAAATGTCTCAAAAGCTATACCTTTTGACGTGCCATCATTGTTGACAGCACAAGACAAATTTGAAATTATACTATATATGTATAAGCAAGAGTTTGGTTATGAAGCTTTATCTGAGATTATAAAAAAATATGATTTGGCTCAACTTAAATATATAGAGGGTGAAGCTAAACCTTGTTATGTTATTACAGAAGATGAAGTAAATGACATTTATGAAAAAGAAAATTTTGTTTTAGCATTAGAGGATAAAATTAATATAGTAGTTCAAAGAATTTACCAAAAATATAAAGGCTACAGTAGTATTGATGAAATAAGGGATATGAATATAGATGGTATCTCAGGTGGTGTATCTGGACTTCCAGAATCATTCTTAAGCCAGGTTGCACAAACTGATGGAGACTATTTAAGCCAAATTGCTGAGCATAAAGTACCACGTGCATGTGACAGTATATGGATTATGTATGCTGGTAAATCAATTAGATTAGCTTTCCTTTCATTTGGTACAGAAGCAGAACTAAAAAGAGTATGTCAAAACATATATAAATACAATAACCCAGGTCAGTTATCTGATACAAATGGTTATAAAATTAATGAAATGAAAGATGGTTCTCGTGTTGTTGTTGTTAGACCTAGTATGTCTGAAACATGGGCTTTCTTCGTAAGAAAGTTCGACGTAAAGCGTGCAACACTAGAACAAATAGTACGTTTCCCTGGAAAAGAGGAAGCAATAGAATTACTAAAATTCTTAGTAAAAGGAGCAAGAATTATATCACTAACTGGTGAGCAAGGATGCCGGAAAGACAACAATGCTTATGGCGATGATCGAAAACATATACGAAACCATGAACCTTCGTATCACAGAGACAGCGTTCGAGCTTCACTTAAGAAAAATATATCCAACAAGAAATATATTATCAATGCGTGAAACAGAAACAGTTTCTGGACAGGAATGTTTGGACGTTCAGAAAAAGACTGATGGTTCTGTTAATATAATCCGGAGAGGTTGCAACAGACCCCGTAGCATCTTGGATGATTCAGTCTGCACAGGTTGCTTCTAAATTTACATTATTTACTCACCATGCTAAGACATTCCCAGACTTAGTTACAGCACTTCGTAACTCAATGCTTAGAGCTGGTGTGTTCAGAAATGAAAAAACAGCAGAGGAACAAGTTGTACAGGTATTAAACTTTGATATTCACTTAGTAAAAGACTTTAGAGGAAGAAGATATATTGAAAGAATAACTGAATGTATACCAGTAGAAGAAAAAAATGAGTATACTTATGACCATAGAAAAGAGAAAACAATTGAAGGTAAATTGGATAAATTTATGGATAATGCTACAATATATTTCTCTAAAAGTACAAATAAAGAATTGTATAAATATGTAAATATTCTTGAATATCATGATGGTACATATGTACTTACAAATCCAATTTCAGAACATAACATTCGTGAAATGAGAAATAACATGGATGATAGTGACATAGATTCATTTGACGCATTCCTTGAAAGAAATTGGGGAATAAAAATGGAAAAATATGAAGGCGGAGATGAAGAAGATGAAGATATCTTTAATGCTCCAACAGGAAAGAAAGAAACAAAAAGAGGAAGAAAACCAAAAGCAGTAAAATAATAGCAAGGAGGTGCTACTTTACTAATGTCTAATGATATATTAATGTATTTGTTAATTGGTGTAGGAGTGCTCTTTGCCGTTATTGTTATAGCTTACCTGATTATTAGAAAAAAATTACAGTCATCAGGTGTAAGAGAAATACAAAAGTTAAGAGCAGGAACTGAAGAGAAAAAGTTCACAAAAGAAATAATATACCAAAAACTATACTTAGTTTATAGAAAATTACCATTTATAAAAAGATATTTATTAAAAATAAGAAGAAGACTTGAAATAATAAATATAGACGATGAATACTTAACAAGAAATCAAGCTTCAAAAATATTAACCAATTCTATTTTAATAATAATACCATTAACAATAATAATTATTATGATGACGCATGAGAACTTATTACTAATGATATTCTTATTAGTATTTGAAGTATTCTTGGCAGATACAATTATTGGCGGAATGGTAGACAAGATAGATAATAAATTACTAAGACAACAAATTAATTTCTTTTCAGAAATTAGACATGCCTACCATGAATATAACATGGTAGAAGAAGCTATATATCAGGTAGCACAAGATGATGAGCAACCTGAGATGTCAAGGCAAGCAGAGAAAATATACGAAGTACTAATATCTGATGATCCAGAAGGAGAATTGGAGAAGTACTACGATGTAGCTCCAAACTCATATTTAAAAGAATTCGCAGGAGTTTCATATTTAACAAAAGAGTTTGGTGATAGAAAAGTCGATGGAGCTTCATTATATTTAAAAAATCTTAATAATATTACTCAAGAAATGCAACTTGAAATATTAAAAAGAGATAAATTGGATTATGTTTTCCAAAGTTTATCATTAATATCAATAGTTCCAATATTATTTATGGAACCTATAAAAAACTGGGCAATATCATCATTTAGCTTTACAACATCATTCTATAATGGCAAAGCTGGAATGATAATACAAATATTAATATTAATTTTAACTTTTGTATGTTATTTGCTTACAAGAAAGTTAAAAGATAACGGTTCAGTAAATTTAAGTACAAAAAATACAGAGAATCCATGGCAAGCAAAATTATATAAAATAAAAATTGTAAAGAAATTTGTCGATTTATTCATACCAAAAGATGGAACAAAAGAGTATAGAAAACTTCAAAAGGACATGAAAGATGCTGCAACAAAAGATAAAATGGAATGGATTTATATAAATAGAATATTGCTGTGTATTGTAACTTTTATTGTATCAATTTTAGTTATAATGTATTTGCATCATATTGTAATACAAAATGTTTATACAGATCCGACAGCAGATTATGATGTTATTGGAGCAATGTCGGATAGTGATGTAAAAAATGCAATGGAAATAACAGAATCTGACAATGACTATATACTTCATTTTAGAGGTGATACTACAGTTACAGCCGATGATATTGCTTTAGAAATGGAAAGAGGAAGAATTAATGATGATTATGAAGAAAGTTCGCCAGATGAAATAACAGTAGCAGCAGAGAGAGTTTTAGGAAAACTTCAAATAGTAAATAGTGAAAATATGCAATGGTTTGAAGTATTGCTCTCAATGGTTTTTGCAGTAATTGCATATAATGGACCAATTTGGATGCTAAAATTCCAAGCAAAGATGAGACAATTGGAGATGGAAGACGAAGTAATGCAATTCCAAACAATTATCTTAATGCTTATGAGAATTGAAAGAGTTAATGTTGAAATTATATTAGAATGGCTTGAAAGATATGCAAATATATTCAAAGAGCCAATAAGTAAGTGTGTTAACAATTATGAAAGTGGACCTTGGGAAGCACTAGAACAATTAAAAGAAGATGTATCATACCAAGAATTTATACGTATAGTAGAAAGTTTACAAGCAGCAGTAGAAAAAATTCCAATTGCAGATGCATTTGATGAATTAGATACAGAAAGAGATTACTATCAAGCACGTAGAAAAGAATCAAACGAAAGATTAATTTCTAGAAAAGGTATGATAGGAAGAGCAATTGGTTTCGCACCAATGGTTACAATATTTGTTGGATACTTAATTATTCCATTGGTATTTATAGGAATGACAAGTATGACAACATCAATGAATGGATTAGCAGCAGATTATTAAAATATTTATGGGAGTTATAAGATATGGAGAATGCATCAAAAGCGCTTATTATGGCAGGATCAATTCTATTATCGGTATTAGTAATTGCACTTTTAGTATATGGTTATACAAATTTATCAGCATTAGAACAAACAAAGCAGGATACTCAGGATAATATAGAATTATCTGAATATATGGCAAGATTTGAACAATTTAATAGAACATTATATGGAAGTGAACTTCTATCACTTGGCAATTTACAAGAAGATTATAACACTGCAATAAGAAGATATGGAGGAGAAAATCAAGATGGTTATCAGTCTGTATCTATTACTGTAATTATAAAAAAAGAAATTTCAAATTCTCCATATTTTACACCAGGAACTTATCAAATAGAACAACTTGCAAGTCAACAAGAAACTATAGAAAACCAACTTTCAAATTATGAAAAAAATAGAAAAGAGTATAATAATAGAAGTGTTAAATATTATTCTCAAAAAACATATAGAGAAATAGCAATAGACTTCGATATGGATCCACCAACAAACATGACGGATTATGATATAAGAGTGCAATATTTGGAAGGCGGATATGGGAATGTTGATACAAAAAACTTGATCCGAGAGATAGATGAGTATACACGATTAAATAATTCAATATATAATACTTTTAGAACGGGTAAGCGATTTAAATGCACTGATATAAAATATGACGATTATAATGGCAGAATTGTATCAATGACTTATGAAGAAATTTAACATTTAATATAAAGGAGGGGTATATGGAAAACGCAAGTAAAGCTCTAATTATGGCAGCTGAAATACTAGTAGGTGTTTTAATTATTAGTATTGCGGTATATCTTATTATGACAATGGGCGAATACAGTGCAAATACCACCTCCAGAATGGAAGATGCTCAAATAACACAGTTTAATCAACAATTTTTACAATATTATGGAACAACAGCAATTCAAGGAGAAGATCCACATCCAATTGAATGTACAATTCATGAGATAGTTGGTGTGGCAAACTTAGCACAAAAAATAAATACTCAGTACGGATTTGAAGAAGTTGAAGAGATTTCAGATGATTCATATTATATTCAAATAGACTTAAAAATAGGTCATAAAGTTTTTGAACATATAGAGGCAATGAGTCAAGAAGAGCTTATAAATCTGGTAAAGAATAATTCAATATATTATACGCAAGAGGCTGACCAAACAAAAGCAAATACGCAATATTTTATGTGCGAAGAAATTGGATATGCAGAACATACCAGATTAGTAAATTATATGAAATTTGTAGAAATTTAAAAAAAACTATTGCATAAAAAAAACAAAAATATTATAATGAAAGTGTGACATATGAAAAATAAAATTTTATTAATTTTAATAGTCTTTTTAGTTATATTAGCAATAGCATCCTATTTTGTATATAACTATAGAGTACAATATAAAGCATCGCAAGAAACAAATAGAATTTTTGAAAGTTATTATAATGCGCAAATGCTTGGGACAGAACTTGTTAGTGTAATTAATAAAACTGAAGATATTAATAATAAAAATAATGTTGACAAAAACGAACAAGGAATGTATATAGAAAATGATACAAATTCTATAAAAGTATATATAAAACTTAAATATAAAGATGATTATACTACTTTAGAAATAGAAAAAATATTACAAGATGGTACTGATAATTTTATAAAAACGTATGGTACAGCAAGTTTTAAAGGTGAAGAAATTAGTTATCATGAAAAAACAGGTAATGTAAAAGCTATTGTTTTTACAGAAACATAAGATTAGATTTTAATATTAAAAACAAATAGATAAATAATTTTAAGGAGGAATTTTTTATGGAGAACGCATCAAAAGCTTTAATTATTGCAGGTGCAATATTACTTTCAATTGCAATTATAGGAGTAGGAATGTATGTATTCCAAAATGTTCAAGAGACAATTAAAGATGGAGCAGATATGTCTGCAGATCAAATTAGAACATATAACCAAGAGTTTACTATGTATGAGGGACGTCAAAGTGGTTCACAAGTCAGAAGTTTACTTGATGTAATATCAACCCACAATAGAACACAAGGACAAGATGACCCATCAAGAGTAATAAATGTAGTAGAAGGACAAGCAACAGACCCAACACCAGCACCAACAGCAGAGGATGCATCTACAACAGCAAATAGTGCTATCAATACATTAAAGGGTACTATTTTATCTGGAAGAACATATACTGTAACTTTTGGGTATGACGCAGACTCTAGCTTACTTACACAAGTAGGAGTTCAAGCAGCAGGTGCATAAACCATTCTAAAGAAGGAATTAAATTATGGAAAATGCAGTAGACGCCATAAAAATGGCATTTGCAATATTTGTATTTACTATGGCTCTATCACTTTCGATATTTATGTTTAATAAAGCAAAAGCCACTAGCGATGAAGTACTAGCAAGTTCAGATGTTACGAGGTTCATGGAATATATAGAATCAAGTCAAATGATCGGTGATGAGAGAATTGTTGGACTTGAAACTATTATTCCAACTCTTTATAAATACTATAAAGAGAACTATACTGTAATATTTTTAAACCCTGATGGTACTCCAATGGAAATTTATTCAACAAAAACGAATGTTGATTTATGGAGTGAGGGCTATACAAATAAATATTATACTAATAATAAAGATTTAAAAGTTTGCTCATTTGATGTAGATGAGGAAACGAGACGTCATGAGCCATGGACAGGTAATACAAATTATTATAAACAAAATTTGGATATGTTTCTTTCTGGAGGTACTTTTGTATCACCTAGCGGTAATGGTATGAATTATGATTATTCAGACCTAAAGACCAATGGCTGGGGAGGCGGAAGCTTTATTGATGAATTTAAAGATGATCAATTTAGAGAAAGTCTTGGAGAATACGAGTATAATGAAGTAAACTCTTCGATGGGAGAAGGACTTACAAATGTACAATCAAAAACAAAGAGAGTAATAGTGTATACTTTAATTGATTAATACTATTATTGTAGCAAAATTTTTTCTATATAGTAAGATTAAGTTAAATTTAGTGTAAATACGTAATAAATTATATATTGCGTTGAAACAATTAAAAAAATGTTGTATAATATAAGTAGCTATGAGAGATATAATTTATATCTTTTATTGGGATAAATTATAAAACTAATTACTTAAAACTAAATAAAGAAAGGTAGGAAGAAAAAATGGGAGATAGTTTAATAACAGTTGTAGCGATATTTTTGGCAGCAATATTAATGTTTATATTTCCACTAATGTCACTTGCTGAGCGTACAGATGATATATCATCACTTGCAGTTCAAACAGCAACTACTGAATTTGTGGATACTGCTAGAACAACCGGTAAGATAACATTAGAAGAATATGATGCATATTTAAGTAATATTGCATCAACTGGAAATACATTCGATGTTGAAATACTTATACAACAATTAGATGAAAACCCAGGTGTTAAAACTACTCAAGCCGAAGCTACAAAAATAGGAGAAAATTTATATTACAATATTTATACTACACAGGTTGAACAACAACTTAACTCAACAGGTAGAATAAATTTGAAAGAAGGAGACATTATTACTGTTACTGCAAAAAATACAAATCAGACAATTTCACAAATGCTTAGAAATTTCTTCTATATGATATCAGGAAATGATTCATATTTAATAGAAGGAGAGCATACGGGTGTAGTTACTGTTAATGGAAGTACAAGCGAAAGATAATAATTGTTGGACAGATATTTTAATCTGTCTCTACAATAAAAAATACATGTAGGGGTGGGATTATATATTCTACTCCTATTTTTAGTAAATATTTAAATGACAAATTTAAATTTGCCATTTGATTTTATTAGAAAGGGTTAGAGTATGAAAATACAATATTTAGCGATAATTTTTGTTATAATTATTGTACCAATATCTTTAATAATGTCAGCATACATACAAAATCAAATTGATGCTATACAAATGCAAGCAGATTTTGATAGAAATTTGATTAATGCAACATATGATGCTGTTAAAGGATTTCAGATAAATACTACCAATAATAAATATTCAAGTATTAGTGATTCAAAAATAAGAGATATTGAAGCAGCAGTAAATACTTTTTATAATACTTTAAATACCGCTATGGTACAATATTCATATTCAGTTGATGATGTAAAACTTTATATTCCAGCACTTTTATTTACATTATATGATGGACTATATATTAGTACAAATTATGATAATGTATATTCAACAATAGGAGAAGGCGAAAATCAAAAAGTAGATATTAAATTGAATGGAAAGAATTATCAAAATGGCGTAAAACCATATATATATTATTCTGCAAAGTATAGATTAAAAAATGGCAATATTATAGTTGTAAATTATACTTTAGATAATGAAATTACTGTATATGGAGATTTCGGAGATGGAGAAGGATATATAACAAGATCTGGATATTTGATAAATCCTGATTTGGTAAAAGATATAGATGTGAATGCAAAAACTTTAAAATATGATGGTGTGGAAATAGGCCCAGAGGCATTAACAGAAAGATTAATTACAATTGAAGATCAAGAAAGAGGTACAACAAAAACAGATGATTATGTTTACATATTTTATCAAAATGATAAAATATATTTAGACCATGATGATGCAGGTAATCCACTACGTAATGATGATGGTACATTAAAAATCTTCTGGTATAATAATTATCAAAAAACATATGTTAATGATGCTTCAATAAGACAGTATGCAACAAATTGTGGAATGAGGAGTACAAGTGCTTTTGACTACTATTATGAGGCAAAGGATTTTAGTGAATGGGCAAGAGATAAATTAGGAGATATTGAATTTGCAGATACTTTAAGAGTGGAAGATGGTATAACTCCAGTAGGTGATAATGTATGGTATACAGATGAGCAAACAGGAGAAGAAGTTCCATATTTAAGTGAAAATACAGGAGATGCTAAATTGTTCTATGCTGATGAAAATAATGATCCGATGCTTTCAGGTTCAGTATTTAATAATCATAGGTTATCAATTATACGAAAAACAATAGAAACTAGTTTAAATATTGTAATTTCAAATTATAAAACAACAACACTTTACGACTATGCAATGCCCGAACTAACAGAAAGTGACTGGTACAGAATACTTAATAATGTTTCAGTAGTTGCATTTATGCAAGGCATGTCTATTGGATTTAGACCATACAATAATTACGCGATAGTAACAAACAATATAAATAAAGAAGTAGTTAAACCTGAAAATATTTATATTATTGCAAAAGAAGATGGAAGCAATAATAAAGAATATCATCAACCTGGTTGCAAAGATTTAATTGAAGGAGTAAAGAGTGGAAAACTAACAATTATAGGAGCATATCCTATTGCAAGTTTCCAAAGACAAACAGTTAAAATTTCTGAAAATGATGAAAGATATTTTTATTATCAAGCAACTGGTGGAGATATACTAACAGGATGCTATAACTGCATAGTAGATGCAACTGGTGATTATGACATTAATGATATTATAGATGGAAAAATAGAACATTATGAAGACGAAACAAATATTTTATATAATGAAAATGATATAAGAGAAGTAAGAACGGCTTTCTTGAAAGCTTTAGCAAGGGAAAGATATGATTTATACAAATCAAACTTTGATTTAGAGATGAGAGTTACTGACTAAGGTAATATAGTTATTAACAACTAATGAAGTACTTTAACAATTACAAAACAATTACTAGCTTTCAACTATATAATAAAAATAAAATTTAAGTTTAAAAATTTCAACAATGGTTATCCTATAAATATAGAAAGAAGGATAACCATGAAATTTTATAAAAAGATATTAATAATAGTTTTTTTAATAATAGTATATATTTATATTTGTAATATAAGTATGATGCCAAATGATATTGTTCTAATGCAGGGGGATTTACTTAATTTAGATACTCTTTTTCGGAATAAATGTAAAAGGAACGCAAACCATGGAGGCTTCCAGTAGCTTAAATAATAGTATTGTAAATGAAACCGGAAAAATGAATCTAGAATTGAGCCTGTTTAATCTGTTCCCAGTAAAAGATGTAACAGTAAATGTAATACCTAAAACTACAGTAATACCAATAGGTAAGGCAATAGGAATGAAATTATATACGGATGGAGTATTGATTGTAGGAATGACTGAAATAGAAGGAAAAAAACCATACGAAAATACTGGAATTGAAGCTGGAGATAAGATAATTGAAATAGATAATACAGAAATAAATAACACGAATGATTTAATAGCTTGCGTAAATGCTTCTAAAGGCAAAACGATGGAAATAAAATATGTTAATGATAGTGGAGAAGAAACTGCAAATATGTCTGCAGTAAAAACCGAGAATAACGAATATAAATTGGGGCTATGGGTTAGAGATGCAGCAGCAGGAGTTGGTACACTCACATTTTATGAGCCGTCTACAGGGCAATTTGGAGCATTAGGACATGGAATTAATGATGTAGATACTTACGAATTAATTGACATAGCAAATGGAGAATTAGTTGATGCAAATATAGTAGAAATAGTAAAAGGAAAGAATGGAACTCCAGGAGAAATAAGAGGAAGTCTTGGAGAAACCGGAGCATTAGGAAGTATTTCAAAAAATACTGGATATGGCGTATATGGAGATATTTCAGATACATTTAATTTGAAAATAGATAGAACAAAAGAAATAGAAGTCGCAAATAGAAGTGAAATTAAAACTGGAAAAGCAGAAATTCTATGCGAGTTAGAGAATGGTAACATAGGAACATATGAAATAGAAATACAAAAAATTTTTTTGGAAAATAATGAAAATAATAAAAGTATGTTAATTAAAATAACTGATGAAGATTTGATAGAAAAAACAGGTGGTATAATACAAGGAATGAGCGGAGCACCGATAATTCAAAATGGTAAATTAATTGGAGCAGTGACACATGTACTTGTAAATGATTCACAAATGGGATATGGTGTTTTTGGAGATTTAATGATAAAACAAATGCGTGAGGTAGATTAATGAAAAATAATAAAGGAATATCAATAATATCATTTATTTTGATAGTATTAATTTTAGCAATTGCTGGTTTTTTGCTATACCAAATGATAAATGCAGACATTTTGGGGATTTTTCCAGATAAAAGTGCAATAAGTGTGGATAGTGCTAGTGTAAATAGTGTTGCAAATAGCATATATTCTTCAGAAAACCAATTAGTCGAGAACAATAGTATACAAAATATTGGGGAATTACAAAATAGCAATTTATATGGTGCCAATACAAATAATAGCTATCGGAGAAACATCAGTTAATAGTTTTTACTATAATCAATTAGATCAATATGGAAAAATAATTTATGATGCAATAAAAAATAATAAAGAAAATATGAAAACAGGGACATACAGAATTGATTTTGAAAGACAGTTTAATGATTTATTACATGAAGAAAATGGAGAGCAAATATTGAATACAGCATTTCAGTCTGCATGGAATGCTTATACATATGATAATATGGATGTGTTTTATATAGATGTAGAAAAATTAACGTTAACAACAACTACAACTTCTATTGGAAGTTTTTCTACATATACAGTAGAATTATCAAATGGGGAGAATGCTTCTTATTTAGATGATAATTTTAATTCACAGTCAATTATAAATAATCAATTATTAAGCTTAGAGGCTATGAGAAGTGAAATATGTAGGCAGTTACAAAACTATAGCACTATTGATAAAGTAAGACAAGTACATAATTGGCTAATAGAAAATGTAGAATATGACGTAGACTTATCAACAGATGAACCATATTCAATTATAGGGGCTTTAACAGAAGGCGAAGCGGTTTGTGAAGGATATGCAAGAAGTTTTAAGTATATAATGGATGGACTAGGAGTACCATGTGTATTAATCAGTGGAATAGGAACAAACTCTGATGGTGAAACAGAATCGCATGCATGGAATTATGTTCAAATAGAAGGAAAATGGTATGCAATAGATGTAACATGGGATGATCCAATAATAATAGGAAATGGATATTTGACAGAGGAGCTACAATATAGGCATTTCTTAAAAGGAAGCAGAACATTTTTTGAAACACATACAGAAGATGGATATATTACATCAAATGGAATGGAATTCGACTTCCCTGAGTTATCTGAAATAGACTATTATTAAAAGGAGTAACATATGGAAAACACAAATGCTAAACAGATAAATGTAAATTTATATACTAGATATAAAATGCTATCATGGGATTTATTATTTTATTATGCAATAATATTCTTGTTTTTTACACAAACTAAAGGGATTAGTGCAGCAGATGTACTTTTAGCAGAATCTTTTTATCCAATTTTTAAAATAATTTTTCTTGTGCCAGCAACAATTTTAATTAATTCATTAGGAAAAAGAAAAAGCTTAATAATAGGTAATTTTTTCGTGTTTTTGGCAATTCTTGTGTATATTATAGGTTTAAATTTTGCTTTTATTGTTATAGGGGAATTGCTTTCAGCAATAGGATTTATAATAAAAGGTGTATGTGAGTCAAATATGATATATGATTCACTTGAGAAAAATGAAAAAAGAGGAGCAAGATTTGCAAAAATAGAGGGGCAAGGGACCTCATATTATTATTACATAGATGCGATTTCATCTGTTATAGCAGGATTTTTATTTTCAATAAACGGATATATTCCAATGATTTTATGTTTAATATGTACAATTACTTCTCTATATCTTTCTACAAAATTTAAAGATATAGACGAGAGAAAGAAAGTTAATAAATACGAAGTATTTAAGGAATGCAAAGATTTATTTAATTCATTTAAGCTATTTGGAAAGTCTCCAAGACTTAAGAATCTAATATTTTTTGGTGCATTAGTTTCAGCAATTATATTATCATTAACAATGCTTAGAAGCAGTATTATGCAAGATATAGGAATACCATCACAATATTTTGGAATAATTTTCGCAGTGCTGGGACTTATTTCAGGAATTGCAGCTAAAAATGAAAATAGATTTCATAAGAAATTTAAAAATAAAACACTAGCAAGTTTAGCAATTCCATTAGTATTTTCATGCATTATTCTAGGGGTGTGCTGTAGCGTAAATATAGGGTATGAATTTAATGTAGGAGTAGTATTAATAGTATTTTTGATACAGTACATTGCAAGAGGACCATTTTACCCTTTAATAAAGCAATACTTGAACAATTTCACAACAGCTACTTTACGTACAAAAATATCGTCATCATTTAATTTATTAGAAAATATTTTGAGATTTTTAATAACATTTGCAGCATCAAACTTATTAAGGGTAACTACTACAGCAAATACATTTACCATATTAGGATGCGTACTTGCAATAATTGTAGTTCTTATGCTTGAAAATATGAGAAAAAAGGTCGGACTAAAACCAGAGCAATATTCAGAAAGAGATACTAAAATTATGGAATTGAAGTAAAGCTTCATATGAGAACTTCAAATTCATTTGAAGCTTTAAATAGTAACAAAAAAGTGGGGAAAACCAAGAAATCACCCTTGATTTTTCAATAATTATATGATACAATAGTATACGTTAAAGGACCTTATACTTAGTTTTAGGATATCACACCACTTTAACTCAGTTTAAGGATAATAAAAAATTAGGAGGTGTAATTATGACAGTAGAAAGAAAACAAGAAATTATTAAAACATATAGAAGAGATGAAAAAGATACTGGTTCTCCAGAAGTTCAAATAGCTCTTCTAACAGAAAGAATTAATGAATTAACAGAACATTTAAAAGTTCATAAGAAAGATAATCACTCTAGAAGAGGACTTTTAAAAATGGTTGGTTCAAGAAGAAATTTACTTAACTATTTAGCAAAAAAAGATGTTCAAAGATATAGAACTATTGTTGAAAAATTAGGATTAAGAAAATAATTTTTGTTATGGGCGTTTTGGCACTATTGCCTGAACGTCCATTTACAAGAGAATAATTTTACAGTAACTATGTAAAAATTCACTTTGAGTTTAGTTATATGTTTTAATAGCATCATTTTCTAGGAACATTATTTGTTTGATTAAAAATAAATTGAATAATTTATTTTTGATTATATTTTTTATAATTCTGTTAAAAATAATTACTAGCACAAATAATTAGTAAGTAGCTTGTATAATGTGCTTTACTTTCAAAGCATAGTATAGAGGTTACAACTAATTTTGTGCTAATAATTAAAAATATTACAAAAGGTTTATGGGTATCCTTTCAAAAGCCTAAATATATTTATGAGGAGGGTATAATTTTTAATTAAAAGTTAAAAAATTATACAAAGAAAATTATGTTTAAAAGTTATAGTACAAAATTAGCAGGAAGAGAATTAACAATTGAAACAGGAAAAATTGCAGGACTTGCAAATGGAAGTGTAGTAGTAAAATATGGAGATACTGTTGTAATGGTAAATGTTACTGCAGCAAAAGAACCAAAAGAAGGAATAGACTTTTTCCCATTATCTGTAGATTATGAAGAAAAGCTATATGCAGTAGGAAAAATACCAGGAAGCTATACTAAAAGGGAAGGAAAGCCAGCAGATAAAGCTATTTTAACATCAAGAGCTATTGATAGACCACTAAGACCTTTATTCCCAAAAGATTTCAGAAATGATGTATGTGTTACAGCTACTGTATTATCAGTTGAGCAAGATAATAGTCCAGAAGTATGTGCCATGATAGGTGCAGCTTGTGCATTAGAAATTTCTGATATACCATTTAATGGACCTACAGCAGCAGTTGCAGTTGGTTGGGTAGATGGAGAAATAGTTATAAATCCAACAGTAGAACAAAGAAAGAAAAGCAAACTTACAGCTACAGTGGCAGGAACATTAGAAAAAATTACTATGATAGAAGCAGGAGCAGATGAAATACCTAACGACACAATGCTAGATGCGATAAAAAAAGCTCATGAAGAAATCAAAAATATTTGTAATTTTATCTCTTCAATTAAGGCAGAAATAGGAAAGCCAAAATTTGAGTATAAATCTTTTGCAGTTGATAAGGATTTTTACGAAGATATAGTGTCAAACTTTAAAGATAGAATGTATCAAGATGTACAAGCTACAGATAAAGAAGTAAGAGACGCTAATATAGATAAAATTACAGAAGATATTACAGCATATGTTGTAGAAAAATATGGAGAAGAAGCTGCAGAAGAAAGAAAAATGGAAATAGCAGATAGTGTCCATGATTTAGAAAAAGCATGTGTAAGAGAAATGATATTAGAAGAACATAAACGTCCAGATGGAAGAAAAGTTGACGAGTTAAGACCATTATCTTGTGAAGTAGGAGTTCTTCCAAGAACACATGGAAGCGCAATATTTACAAGAGGACAAACTCAAGTAATGTCAATAGTTACACTTGGAATGGTTAGTGAAGAGCAAATGCTAGATGGAATTGATGAAGAAACAGAAAAGAGATATATGCACCAATATAATTTCCCTTCATATTCTGTAGGAGAAGCAAGACCTTCAAGAGGACCAGGAAGAAGAGAAATTGGACATGGAGCAT
>CAMMVE010000001.1 GCA_946500265.1 uncultured Clostridium sp. | reverse complement strand
TATTCTTACTCTCTCTAAGGATATAGCCTCGTGTCTTTTTCTGACAGCCAATGACCGGTCCACAGCTTATGGCTTATCTTTGCCAAGTAAATATGTGGCTTGAGAGATATGAGCCTAGAATTGAGATTTAAATTATCTAATTTTAAAACTTGAAGTCTCAAATTGCGACTTCAAGTTTTAAATATTTTGAGCAATTAAGTAACAAGCATATCTTGTAAGCATGTAGTCTTCAACTTGTCTTTTAGCTCCTTTGCCTAGTTCTATCATTTTGCTGACCTTAGCAAAATGATTATTAACTTTATTTTTCTCTTCCAATTACTACAAACCTCCCATCTTCTATATGATATGAGCACGTAACCAACGTAATTAATTCATCTCCATATTTAGCGGTTGTTTCAGTATCATAAATTGATGCTTTTTTCGCATTTTTAACAAATTCCATATAATCCTCTTCTTTCTTTGCATTTATGAAATCATAATATCTAAACACATTTTTTTCCGCTTTGTAATAAACTCTTGATTTAAATACAGAAATTATTTCATATTCTTTATCGTCCTTTTCTGTAGTAAACTTAATATTGGGATGCTTTTTATAGAAATCTTGACTTTCATATTTTAATAAATCTTGAAACATTAGACCATTAATTATGTTGTGCCCATATATCAGTAAATTATTGCTTGGAATATTCCAATTATATTTCGCATCTAAAAAAATGGAACCCTTTTCTGATTTTTCCTTTTTATAATTACGATTTAGATAAAATTCATTATCATCCCCTTGAAGTACAGGATAATTTATATTTGTATCCTCTATTTCTAGCCATCCAACTATATCGTCATTTTCCTTTTGTAGCTTTTTTACTTTAAGCATTCTTTCTGTGGTTACTATATTATTATTTTCAATATTTTTGCTCGTATTTCCATCTGCCTCATTATTCTTTGTTTCTATGTCATTACTACTATTATTTGCTTTTTCCTGTGTTTCTAAGTCAATTTCATTTAGCAATTGACTTTCTTCTGTAGCTTCATTACTCATTTTATAAAATTTAAAAATATATAATGCCGAAATTATAATTATCGTCATAAAAATAATATATAATATAGTATAAACAAAGTCTTTATCATCTTTTTCTTTCAAACCATTCCTCCTCAGACTTCATAGAAATGTCTTTTATCATCTTTTAAACCTTTAGTATGTAATGAAATACTGAGGACACATTTAAATGTGTCCCCGTGTTTCACCTTTCTTATATTACTCTTTATTTTGTTTATTTCTTGTATAAATCATTGCTCCAACTGAAAGCATAATACCTAATACTGCCATTCCTAGATAATTTTCCACACCTGTTTGTGGCACTTCATCTTTTTCATTGTTGTCAGTTCCAGGCTTCTCTTCTGGTTTTTGTTCTGGTTTTTCTGGTTCTGTTGGTATTTCAGCTATTCTTGCATAAATTGTAACATCTGAATTTAGCGCAGTTGTAAAATCAAATTTGTCTGTGTAAGCTTCATCTGTGTAAAATCCTTCAACTTCGTATCCGCCTTCAACCGTAATGTGAGACTTTAAAAAATCTGCTGTTATTGTTGTGCCTTCATCTATTGTAATTTGCTTTTCTATTTCTCCACCTACCATTAAAGTAACAATTACTTTTTTAGGTTCATTTGTAATAGGTGTTGCATCTTCAGGTATAGCACTTTCAGATATAACATTATTGTTTTCATCTGTTAATACAACTTTATCTCCAGCAATTACTACTTTATTTGTTGTATTTTCTGTGTTAGTTATTGTAAAATCTGTAAGATGTCCATTTCCTGCAGGACGCACAACATTTTCTGCATTATCAGAAGTTAATGTTCCATTCATTGTCAATGTAGGATTATTTGTAGCTGCTGCTCCTTTGTCGATTTCAATGCCGTTGTTTTCACCAGTACCGTTTGTTCCTAAGTGTAAATCTCTTACTTCAACATTACCACCGTTTACAAGAACTCCACCATATCTAAATCCGGTAATTGAAACATTATCCAATATTACAGTTGCTCCATCATATGCTTGTACACCATATTTTGGTCCATTATTTAGATCAATGTCTTTTAATGTAAGTTTTCCAGCTGCAAATTGTGCAGTAAACATTGTTTGGTTTCCACTTGTAGAAGTCCACTCTGTAGAACCAGCTAAAGTATAACCATTACCATCAATTGTAAGTTCTTTTTGAATGACAATTGGTCCAGTAATTGTTATATTATTTTGAATTTCAACAGTTCCACCATCATTAACATTTTCTATAGCACTTTTTAATGTACTTTCATCTGTAGCTGTTTCAGTTTCTGCCGCATTACTTATATTTGGAACTATAAATAAAGCTGCAATTAAAAATAAAGAAAAAATAATAATTTTTAATGTTTTTTGCATTTTAAATACCTCCTTATTATTATTTTTTCTCGTTTTCATTTTTTTATTTATTTTAATTTTATTTTTGATTGATAAAAATTTTCCAAAAATAAAATGCCATAAACATCAACTAGACGTTTATAGCATTTCTGGTCCATACAATAAACTAACCTACTACATGATCATCATCAGGTGAATAATCAGGATCACTATATCCATTCCTTATAGTATAAATCGTATCTTTTTGCAAATTCTGAGTATATTTCCTCCACCTTCTTTTCTTTAACTTTTTTCCGCAATATTTGCAGTACCGACTATCATTTTCAATTTGCTTACCGCAGAACCTACAATACATAGACATTCCTCCTATAATAATAAAAAAGAATTGTGAAAGCCCATATCATAATTATAAAAAATATTTCGAATTATGTCAAGTTGTTGTTTTGTATAAGATATAAGAGCTAAATTCAACTTATCTCTATTCATATTATCTCTATTCATATTATTTCCAACTAATTCCCCCATCGTCTGTCTTATACACAGTCTTGCTTCCATCATATGATATGTTTTCTATCGTCCCATCTTGCATGCTAGTGAATTCAATTTCTGCGCCTCTGTTAATTCTAACACTACTGCTATCAGCTTTTCGCGTTGTCCATGTTTTACCACCATCATGTGTTACTGAAGCTCTTATGTGCTCTCTTTGTCCTAGTTCGTTTCCATAGCATACCATTGCTATTCCATTATTTTTGTCAAAAAAGTTCATATATATTATATATCCACTAGTATCTGTTATCATTCCATTTTGCCAACTTGCACCATCATCATCTGAATAGATTAAGCTAATATAATTTCCTTCACTTGTTGTAAAAATAATTTTATTTTCACTTACGCAATAGCTTCGGTCGCTAAAATTATTATTTGTATCATAAACATTGCTAAAAGATGCAGGAACTTCTTTCCAATTCTCTCCATAATCAGACGTTATATAAACTTTGCTTTGAACAATACGATATGCATATTGTTCTTCAAGTTTCTGAGAATAATTTTGCAAATTTGATTCTATGTAATTCTTAGGTTTTAAATAATAAGCATTTACTCCCAATGTCAAAACTATTAAAACAATAACTATAAATAATTCCACAACTTCGTATTTAATTATTTGACTATTTTTATGATTATTTTTTAATTCTATTTTTTTATCATCTTCACTATTTACTTTTAATATTTCTATTTCAGATCCAGTAGGGTTATCTGTATTTTCTAAATTATCTTCATCATTTAAGTGTATTTTATTAGTTTCTTTATTTAGGGAATTGGTATTTTCTCGTTTATTATTTCTTATGTTTACACTTATCTTTTTAATAGCAGTGTAAACGAAATAAGTAATAGCACTAAATACAATTCCAATTAATCCCCAATTGCAAATGTCTGTTATGAAAGATGTAATTGTTCTTGGTTTTATTTTCACTGCAAAACAACCAATAAATAATAGAATTGCAAATATTATATAAACAATAAAGTGTTTTTTCTTAATGCCTTTATTTTTTCCTATCATTCTACCTGTTAGCGCACCGAAAAAATCCAATAAAACATATCCACCAAAGTCGTCAGGCCATAACATTCCATTTCTATAATTAAACCAAGTCGCAACAAAATACAATGGAAGCATTAAAAGTGTTGGTAAAAAGAAAAACTTGTTTTTCCAACCATATAGTAATCCTATTAAGAAGCTTCCTACTACAATGGTATTAGCATAAATATCTTCACCATGGTTTTTTGAAAGCATAGGAACAGTACATAGTAAAAATACAAAAACTAATATTGTTAAAATAAAATATCCAATTTTTATAAAGCCCTTTATTGGATTCTTTGAAACAAAGGCATATGTAATAAAAATTATTAGTAAAATGGCTGTACTTATAAGAATTATATTAAAAATTAATTCACCATCAATTGCTTGAGTACTTAAAAATTTACTTAAATTACTATCAGCATGAGATGAGCCAACAGGGCCATTATAATAAGCTAACTGCCCGTTATACATATAATACATATTAATTTCATCATTGTTTCGTGTAACAACTTTTACAGAATATGTGCCAACCTCAGGCAATGCACTTGTAATATTTTCCATCTCTTCTTTAATATCAATGCTCTGATTACTATTACAAATTAATATTTCTGTATCTTGTAAGAATTTTAGTCCAAAAAATTCTAAACATATTATTGCAATAAAAATCAGTATTGATATTATAATTTTAATAATAGTTCGTTTTTTCATATTTAACATCATCCCTTTTGCAAAACTTAGTGACAAATTTACATCTATCGACAGTTTTCATTTGATTTTATTCATCTTTCAAAGCAATACCAAAAATTCATGTAAGCTATGAGTATTTTAAAAGAACAGACTCCTCCTATAAGGTGCCTGTCCTCAATTAGGAACTCAAATTAGAACCTTGGATATTTTATTGCTGCTTGTGCTGCTGCTAAGCGAGCTATTGGAACTCTAAATGGTGAGCATGATACATATGTTAATCCTATTCTATGACAATATTCAACTGTTGGTGGATTTCCTCCATGTTCTCCACATATACCAAGCTCTATATCTGGTCTTGTTTGTCTTCCTAATTCTGCAGCATGTTCTACTAATTGTCCTACTCCTGATTCATCTATTCTTGCAAATGGATCAAAATCGTAAATTCCTTTTGCATAATATTCTCCTAAGAATTTTCCTGCATCATCACGGCTGAATCCAAATGTCATTTGTGTTAAATCATTTGTACCAAATGAGAAGAATTCTGCTTCTTTTGCAATTTTATCTGCAATTAAGCATGCTCTTGGAATTTCTATCATTGTTCCTACCATGTATTTTATATCCATATCAGCTTCTTTTAACATCTTGTCTGCTGTAGAAGTTATAATTTGCTTTACATATACAAGCTCTTTATAATCACCAACAAGAGGAATCATAATTTCTGGTTTTACTTGTATTCCTTCCTTTTGTACATTTATAGCAGCTCCTATAATTGCTTTTGTTTGCATTACACCAATTTCTGGGTAAGTTACATCTAGTCTACATCCTCTATGTCCCATCATTGGGTTAAACTCATGTAATCCTACAACTACATCTTTAAGCTCCTCGAATGTCATGCTCATATCTTTTGCTAATGATTTTATTTCTTCATCTGTATGTGGTAAAAATTCATGTAAAGGTGGATCTAGTAATCTAATAGTTACTGGATATCCCTTCATTTCTCTGAATAAGCCTTCAAAATCTTCTCTTTGCATTGGTAGTATTTTTTCTAATGCTTTTTCCCTTTGCTCTTTTGTTTTAGATACTATCATTTCTCTTATTGCTGCAATTCTTTCTGGTGCAAAGAACATATGCTCTGTTCTACATAATCCAATTCCCTGTGCTCCAAATTCATATGCTTGTTTTGCATCCTTTGGAGTATCTGCATTTGTTCTTACTTCCATTTGTCTATATCTGTCTGCCCACTCCATAAATTTAGCAAAGTTTCCTGAAACTGTTGCTGTAACTGTATCTATCTTTTCACCATATACACTTCCTGTACTTCCGTCTAATGAAATCCAGTCTCCATCATGATATGTGTTTCCTCCAACTGTAAATATTCCTTCTTCTTCATTAACAGATATTTCTGAGCATCCTGATACGCAGCATGTTCCCATTCCACGTGCTACAACTGCCGCATGTGATGTCATACCTCCTCTTACTGTAAGAATTCCATGGCATACATGCATTCCATCAATATCTTCTGGAGATGTTTCAAGTCTAACTAATATTAAATCTTTTTCTCCATTATTATGTCTTTCTAGAGCTTCCTCTGCTGTGAATACTACTTTACCTGTTGCAGCTCCTGGAGATGCAGCTAACCCTTTTGCAATTGGTTTTGCAACTTTTAATTTTTCTTGGTCAAAGTTTGGATGCAACAATTGGTCTAATTGATTTGGCTCTACTCTTAAAACAGCTTCTTTTTCTGTTATCATTCCTTCTTTTACTAAATCTACTGCAATTTGAAGTGCTGCTGTTGCAGTTCTTTTTCCATTTCTGGTTTGTAGGAAATATAGCTTTCCATTTTCAATTGTAAACTCCATATCTTGCATATCTTTATAATGTTTTTCAAGCATAGTAGCATACATTACAAAATCTTGATATGCTTCCATATCAGTTTCTTTTAATGTTTCTATTGGCTGTGGTGTACGAATACCTGCAACAACATCCTCTCCTTGCGCATTCATTAAGTATTCACCAAATATTTTGTTTTCTCCTGTTGCTGGATTACGAGAAAATGCAACACCTGTACCACAGTCATCTCCCATATTTCCAAATACCATCTCTTGCACGTTAACAGCTGTTCCCCAGCTACTTGGTATATCATTTAAACGTCTATATGTTATCGCTCTAGGATTATTCCATGAACGGAATACTGCTGTAACAGCTTCAATTAATTGTTCCTCTGGATTAGTTGGAAATTCTTCTCCACGTTCTTTCTTGTATATTGCTTTAAATTTCTTAACTAGCTCTTTTAAATCATTGCTATCAAGCTCTGTATCTAACTGAACTCCTTTTTTCTTCTTCATTTCATCTATTGCGTCTTCAAATAAAGATTTTGGTATTTCCATTACAACATCACTAAACATTTGAATAAATCTTCTATAGCTATCATATGCAAAACGTTCATTCTTTTTAGCCATTGCTTCTACAACTTCTTTGTTCAAACCAAGGTTTAAGATAGTATCCATCATACCAGGCATAGAAGCTCTTGCACCTGAACGAACTGAAACCAAAAGTGGATTCTCCGGATTTCCAAATTGCTTTCCAGTTATCTTCTCAAGTTCTCTTAAACTACTGAAAATTTGTGATTTTACAGTATCTGATATTGTCTCGCCATTATCGTAATATTCAATACAAGCTTCTGTTGTAATTGTAAAACCTTGTGGAATTGGCAAGCCTAAATTAGTCATTTCTGCTAGGTTTGCACCTTTTCCTCCAAGTAATTCACGCATATTTGCGTTACCTTCTTTAAATAAGTACACATACTTTTTATCCATAAAACACGTTCCTTTCTATAGGTATGCTCGGTTCAAAATAATTATGCTCTTTATTTTCAAACCGACAACCATTTTATTTCTATCTTTTGCAAATTAATAAATTTTATACTGCTTTTGTATAATTTTTTCTTCACACAAATATTATATAAATAAGTTTAAAAAAAGTAAATATGAAATGAAAATAATTTTTTATTTTATAGAAAAATCCAGCCTTTATCAGACTGGATTTTGTAGTTAAGTACTCTCAAATCAGAGAGTAACTTCACAGAATGTTTACTTCTCCCACGGTTCTTTTTCTCTGGATTCTTTTTTTATGTTGTCTTTCTTTTCGAATCCTCCTACCTTAAATCTTAATAAGCAATCACTGATTACTCCAGCTCCTCTTGCATCCATTGGATCTGCCAACCTTCCTCCTTCTTCTTGCAACATTTGTTGCGCTTTCATGAGAACGTTAGTAACGTATATAATCGTACATTCCGTAGGTCCTTCAAATTCAAAATCAAAAGATGCTCTGTAAAGTGTATTAAGTTCAGGACTGTTAAGTACGTTAGTATTGAACGTTGGTTTAATGTAAGAGAGATAGATAGAAAATTCGAAGCCATATGGCATTCTGATATTTTGTTCTATTAATTTTTTTGTGTTCTCGATAATCCGATTAGCCACTTGGTCTGTTGTCTCCTCGAACTCTTTTGCACCGCATTCCAGAATTTCATTGATTGTCATTGCAAACATCCTTTCAAAATAATATTATAGATTACTCTATATCCTCCATTATATCACATTATGTCAATTTATACAAAGAAGTCATTCCAAATAGAAATTATAAGTATTATTTGTAAAACTAAAATTACTGGAAAACCAATGGAAAATCTAAGTTTCTTAGTCTTGTGCCTAAATGTATACATTCCTGCAATTGCACCAATACTTCCTCCGATTATTGCTAAAACTAGCAATGTTTGTTCTGGAATTCTCCATTTTCCATATTTAGCTTTTCGCTTATCTATATACATTGCAAGAAATGCTATTAAATTTATCACTACTAAATAAATAATAAAATATTTTATCATTTTCTTTCCTCTCTCTTTAAAATAATTGCCACAGAAAAACATATATTTTTCTGTGGTGTGTTCATGGAACCATATTCTTTATTCTAAAGGTTCCCTTTCTTCTTTATAAATTCTCATTTTTACGAGTATACCATATATTTTCGTTCCATAAGGTATCATCATTATATCTTCTTTTGTAAGTGCTTTTGTAAGTAGAATTAATGCGCAGTAAGTTAAAGCACCTAACAATATTGAAAGTATTGTGCTTATTGTATTTCCTAATGCCATTGAGAATAACTTGTATCCCCCGAATACTACTAACCCCATTCCTATTGCTGAAATTAAAGGCTTCAAGATATGCGTTTTAAACTTAATGTGCATGTTTACGCATCTATTCATTACATTATAGCATATGAAGAATACTAATACTTGATATACAAATGAGCTTATTGCAGCTCCATATATTCCTATGTTTGGATTACTTATCAATATCATATTCAATATAAATTTAATTATTGCTCCTAGTCCTGCTGCAATGGCTGGTACTTTTGACTGATTAACACCATATAGTCCTCCTGTAAGTGTTTGAGATAGTGATGTTAATATCATTGATACTGATGCTATCATAAATATTCCTGCTCCATCAGAAGCTGTAGGATATAGCATTTTTAATATTGGCTCCGCTAATGCAATAAATCCTAATGAACAAGGTAGTATGATTATTAAAGATGCAAAGAATGAAAATGATAGTCTTCTCGAAGCTGATTTTTTATCTTTAACAGCAAGTGCTTCCGAAATTGCAGGTGTTAGCGCTGTTGAAAACGCTAGATTTATTGCGAGTGGGAAGCTTACCAAAGTATCAACTTTCGATAAAATTCCTGTTGCAGACATTGCAGCCTGTTCAAGTGCTTCTTTTGTCATGTTTGCGCCTTGAAGTGATATCTGAATACAGTTACTTACTGTTGCTGTATCTATAACTCCACTTATTACAGAGATTAACGAGCTTATAGTAATTGGAATAGATATTCCTAATATTGTTCTTAATAATTCCTTGTTTGTTTTTTTCCTTTCAGGTGATACAATTGAATTTTTGGTATTTAATTTATGTTTTCCATAATACATTCTCAAATAGATAAAAGTTATAACTATTGCACATGTAGTCGAAAGATTTCCTGCTGCAGCCATTATATATGGATCTTTTCCAATGCATGCATACACAAATGTTATTGACAAAACGCAATTTAAAAACTGTTCTAAGGTTTGTGAAACACTAGTAGGCTTCATATTTTGCTGTCCGGAGAAATATCCTCTAAATACAGCAGACATAGCAACAAAAACTATTGCTGGAGATAGTACTTTCATTACATATGCTACATCTGGAACATTTAAAATGTTTGTTGCAATAAAGTCAGCTCCTAAAAAAAGTCCTATTGATAGTATAAATCCTAATGTAGTAAAGAATTTAAATGCAATTCTGAAAATCCTTTGTGCTCCTTTTGTATCTCCTATAGCAATTCTCTCAGACACAAGTTTAGATATAACGCTTGGAATTCCTATTGATGAAAGTGTAAGTAAAAGAGCATATATTTGGTATCCAGCTGAATAATAGCCAAGTCCTGTATCTCCAAAACCTTCTATATTTGTTATAACTAATTTATAAACTAATCCAAGCACCTTTATTAAAAGTTGTGAAAAAATAAGCATCACAACATTTTTCATAAAAGAATTTGCAGTTTTTTTAATCCCTTGTCCTTTCAAATTATTTCTCCTATTAGTATATTTGTAAATTTTGTATTATTTAAGGATTTTGTAAAATTTAAAGTCCGCGCAAGGAGTTTATAATTAAAAAAGTCAAGCGGCGCAGGTAGCTCCGTTGGGACGACGCGAGACTTTTTTAATTAAAACTACCGTTGCAGGACATGCTTAATTTTATAATACTTAAATAATACAAAATCTATATATTAAATTTAGGCATCATACCTATTTTATTAGGTGTGTGTTCTGGAAGTTGATATATATCATGCCCTGGGAATTCATTTCCTTCTACAAATATTGGTCCATCTGGTGTGAAGCAAACATCCCAACCTATATACCCCATTTGAGGAACAACCTTTGATGCTTCTTTACACATGTTTATTGCTTTATCCCAGTCTGGGAATTTGAACCCTTTAATTTTAGCGCCTGTTTGAGGATGTGTTTCATATGAATTCTTGTTTTTGTCAATTGCTCTATCCATTATCTCCCCTGTTTTTTCATCAACAGGAGCCACCATTCCGCCGCTATTAAAGTTATCAACAAATTTACCATTTCCTATTCTAAAATAAGAACAAATTACATGTGGCGTTCCATCTTTTAGAATAGTTACAATTCTTACTGTGTTAATTGCATCAGGATAAATTTTGCTCACATCAGGATGTTGTTTTATAACTTCTTCAAGTTCAAAATTATTATTACCTTCAATTAGTTTATTATAAACAGCATCAAGTGAAGGATAGTCTTCTATTTTTATTTTTTCAATTCCATGACCGCATCCGCCGTCAATAGGTTTTGCCATAAATTCATGATGCCTTTCCATAAATGCAATTACATCTTCTTTTGGAGTTCCTTTTACTTTAATCCAGTCTCTTTTTATATAGTCCTTAAAAAGTTCATTAAATTCATCTTTGTTCTCGAAAATGTGGAAATAATCTTTTTTGTTATATTTACTTACTATTTCATTATTTCTCCCTCTGGTTATGTACGTATCTCTTTGCGCTGGAGTTAAATTATACATTTCAAACAAATCATAGTCCATATAACCAGCGCCATACTTTCTAGCACATCTTTGCATATCCCATAACAGATACAATTTTGATTTTCCAGTTTTCTTATGGATAGAGTCAATTTTATCAAACATAGCTTTCTTATCCATTGTTTTTAATCTTTTTAAAATATATTTAATATTTCCCATTTGATCTTTCTTATACAATATAATAAACTCTAAAATTTATTATATTGTGATATCCTTTCTTAAGTAATTAGTTTCTAATTGTGAAACTACGGGACAGATTAAAATCTGTCCCCAGTGTTTCACTGGCTTTTAGTCAAATCTAAATCAATAAAACTAAAATTCAATTTTATCTTGAATCCAAGCTTCAAGTTCATTAATATTTACTCTTACTTGTTCCATTGTATCTCTATCTCTAATAGTTACGCAATTATCCTCAAGTGTGTCAAAATCAATAGTTACACAATATGGAGTTCCTATTTCGTCTTCTCTTCTATATCTCTTTCCTATGCTTCCAGCCTCATCATAATCGCACATGAATTTCTTAGATAGATTAATATATACTTCTTCAGCTTTTTCGCTTAATTTTTTCGAAAGTGGCAAAACAGCTACTTTATATGGTGCTAGTGCAGGATGTAAATGTAAAACTGTTCTTACATCTCCTTCTGCAATTTCTTCTTCATCATAGCTATTGCACAAAAATGCAAGTGCAACCCTATCGCATCCTAATGATGGTTCTATGCAATATGGTATGTATTTTTCATTAGTTTCAGTATCTAAATAACTCATATCTTCCTTAGAATGGTTCATATGTTGTTTTAAGTCATAATCAGTTCTATCTGCTATGCCCCATAACTCACCCCATCCAAAAGGAAAAGCAAATTCTATATCTGTAGTTGCTTTGCTATAAAATACCAATTCCTCAGCTGAGTGGTCACGTAAACGTATGTTATCTTCTTTCATGCCAAGAGATAACAAGAAGTTCTTGCAAAAATCTTTCCAGTAGTTAAACCATTCTAAATCTGTTCCAGGCTTACAGAAAAATTCTAACTCCATTTGTTCAAATTCACGTGTCCTAAATGTGAAATTTCCTGGAGTAATTTCATTTCTAAAAGCTTTACCAATTTGACCAATACCCATAGGTAATTTTCTTCTTGTTGTACGTAGTACATTTTTAAAATTGACGAATATACCTTGAGCAGTTTCTGGTCTTAGGTAAATTTCAGCTTTTGAATCTTCTGTTACACCTTGAAAAGTTTTAAACATAAGGTTAAACTTACGAATATCTGTAAAATTCTCTTTTCCACAATTAGGGCAAGGAATATGATTTTCTTTTATAAAATTAATCATGTCTTCATCGCTCATGCCGTCAGCTATCATATCTTTACCTTGCTTATGAGCCCATTCTTCTATTAATTTATCTGCTCTGTGTCTAGTTTTACATTCTTTGCAGTCAATTAGCGGATCAGAAAAACCACCAACATGCCCAGAAGCAACCCATGTTTCTGGATTCATAAGTATTGCTGCATCTAGCCCTACATTGTGCTTACTTTCTTGTATAAACTTTTTTCTCCACGCATTCTTTATATTGTTTTTAAGCTCTACGCCTAAAGGACCATAATCCCAAGTATTGGCTAGCCCTCCATAAATTTCAGAACCAGGATATACATATCCTCTATTCTTACATAAACCAACTATTTTATCCATTGTCAAATTTTCCATTTCGTATTCTCCTTTTTTAATCTTGAACAAAAGGGACACTCCTATTTGTTCAAGTTTTTGAACTTTTGGGACACTCCTCGCCTTTCAATATTAAATTTTTTTAATTCTTAATTTTAATTTATAATAAACATCTTACATAAAAGAATTAATGTATTCATCCATCTTTGTTAATGTTTCTGCTTCTGTTTGATAACCAGTCTCTATAACTGCTCTAGTTTTTGCTAACATGGTAAAAATACCGTTTGGACTAAAAAATATACCATAACCAATAATGCAAATAAGCACAGCTATAGTAGTTGCCATTGCTAATATGATTAGCTTTGCTGCTATAATTTGTCTCATAATGCAAACATTCCCTTCTAAATTAATTTCACATAAATATTATAAAGTTAATAGCTGGTTTTGTCAATCAAATATTTTATTTTTGCATAGCAGCATAAATTTAGCTTTTCACTTGACGGCAGCATAAATTTTCATAACGAGACTAGAAGATAGAATTTTTATCCACAGACATTATTCTACTTTATTATATACATTATATTTATTTAATTTATATTCCGACATTATGTTACATGATTATCAATATTTTTCAACATAAAAATATCCACATACATGTGGATAATGTGGATAACTCTGTGAATAACTCAAAATAGCGGGTTGTATTTTTAAAGTTATCCACAAAAATATTTGTAATATTTTATGCAAACCAGTTTCATCTAATTTTTTTGTTACGTTTTCAAGTTACGAAAGATATTATGTCGAATAAAGACATTTTAAAGTTCTAACTCTTCACCATCTTTGTTAATATGATTATCTGAGCTTATTTCTATTTTTGTATCTATCGTTTTACCTTGATTATGATTTGTAGAATTTCTTTGCGGTAATCCTTTGATGTTATATGTTTTTAAACTTCTTTCAACTTTTTCAATGCTTTGTCCTGTAATTTCAGAAATTTCTTCTACACTATATTCTCCTGTCTGCGCTAATCTTATTATCTCTTGCAAAACTTCTCTTCTATTATTTGTTCTTACTATGCCCTTTATTTTATGCCTTTGTACAGCATCCGAAACAGATTTTAAAGGAATCTCTAACTTATCAGCAATTTCTTTCATTGTGAATTTATTAGTCTTGGCTAATTCCATTATCATTTTAGTTTGCAAAGTAATTCCTCTTGGAGTTTCGTCTCCTACCTCTCTATTAATATTATATTGATTAAAAACATTAACAACATCAGAGTATGATATCTTTAATATCTTCGAAATCTCTGAAATATTATGTTTATGCTTCTGAGCTAAATTTAATATTTCTTTAACTTCTCGCTCTGACAATTGTCTTGGTTTTAGACTTCTTTTGAATTCATTTTCCATAAATAAATCACATGCCTTTCTATCTATTCAGGACTGTCCCAAATGTTCAAAAACTTGAACAAAAAGGAGTGTCCCTTTTGTTCAAGTTTATCCAAATAAACTCATTTGGTTGCTTTGGCTCATTCCTTTTAAACATCCTACTTTATCTAGTAGTTCTATTACTGATTTTCCTATTTTTGAACGTATTTTCATATCGTCTATTGACATGAATTTGCCATCTTGCTTTGCTGCCTCTATTCCTTGTGCAGCAACTGTTCCTAGTCCTGGTATGCTATTTAATGGCGGACGTATTCCTTCTTCTTCTACTATAAATTTTGTTGAGTGTGATTTATACAAGTCTATTGGTAAGAATTTTATTCCTCTTTCATACATTTCTAGTACTAATTCTAATATAGCATACATGTTTTTATCTTTTGTTGTTGCACTATTTCCTGCTAGGTCAATTTCTTTCATTTTGTTTAACACTTTTTCTTTACCATAACACATTATATCACTATCGAATTCGTCTGCTCTAATTGTGAAATATGCTGCATAATATGCTTTTGGCTGATGTACTTTAAACCATGCTATTCTAAATGCGTTTGTTACATATGCTGCTGCATGGGCTTTTGGGAACATGTATTTTATTTTTTCACATGATTTTATATACCATTCAGGTACATCATGCTCTTTCATTAATGCAACAAATTCTGCCCATTTTTCTGGGTCCTTAAGTGCTTTTCCTTTACGAACTGTTTCCATTATTTTAAATGCTTTATTTGGTGGTAATCCTTTTTTTATTAAATATATCATAATATCATCACGGCAACATATAGCCTCATTCAAAGTTACTGTTCCATCTTCAATTAAACTCTGAGCATTTCCAAGCCATACGTCTGTACCATGTGATAATCCAGATATACGTATTAATTCATCAAATGTAGTAGGTTTTGTATCTACTAACATTCCTCTTACGAATTTTGTACCGAATTCTGGTATTCCATAGCTTCCTACTTTGCTTTTTATTTGCTCAGGAGTAACACCCAATGCATCTGTGGAACTAAATATTGACATTGTCTCTTTATCATCAAGTGGTACTTTAGTTGGGTCAATTCCTGTTATATCAAATAGCATTCTTATCATCGTAGGATCATCATGACCTAGTATATCAAGTTTTAACAAGTTTTGGTCTATTGAGTGGTAATCAAAATGTGTAGTTATAATGTCTGAATTAGGGTCATCTGCTGGATGTTGCACTGGGCAGAATTCGTATATTTCTCTACCTTTTGGTACAACTATAATTCCACCAGGGTGCTGTCCTGTTGTTCTTTTTATGCCTGTACATCCTTTTGCAATTCTCAAAACTTCAGCATTATTAATTGGTATGCCTCTTTCTTCATAATATTTTTTTACATATCCATATGCTGTTTTATCTGCTACAGTACCTACTGTTCCTGCTTTAAATGTGGTACCTTTTCCAAATATAACTTCTGTGTATCTATGAGCTTTTGCTTGATATTCTCCTGAGAAGTTTAAGTCTATATCTGGTTCCTTGTCTCCATTAAATCCAAGGAATGTTTCGAAAGGTATGTCTATACCGTCTTTTACCATCTTGGTTCCGCAGTATGGACAGTCCTTGTCAGGCAAATCGTATCCACATGCATAACCATAGTCTGTAAAATCTGAATATTTGCATTTCGGACATCTATAGTGTGGTGGTAATGAGTTTACCTCTGTTATGCCTGTTGCATATGCAGCAAATGAAGAACCAACTGAACCTCTAGAACCAACTATGTATCCATCTTCATTCGACTTCCACACAAGCTTTTGTGCAATTATGTACATAACGGAGAATCCATTTTTTATAATTGATTCTAGCTCTTTGCTAAGTCTTTCTTCTACAATATCTGGAAGTGGGTCTCCATATAGCTCATGTGCTTTTCCATATGCTATATCTTTAATTGTTTGTTCACAACCATCTATATGAGGAGCACATTTTTCTGGCGATATTGGGCTTATTTTCTCGCACATGTCTGCAATTTTGTTTGTGTTTGTTACAACAACTTCGTATGCCTTCTCTTCTCCAAGATATTCAAATTCTTTAAGCATTTCCTCAGTTGTACGTAAATACAAAGGTGCTTGTTCATCAGCATCATCATATCCTTGTCCCGCCATTAAAATACGTCTGTATATTTCATCTTGTGGATCCATAAAATGCACATCACATGTTGCTACAACTGGTTTACCAAGCTTATCTCCTAAATCCACAATTTTTTTATTTATATCTTCTAATGCTTTAACATCAGGTACTGTTCCGTTTCTGACCATAAACATATTGTTTCCAATAGGTTGAATTTCCAAATAATCATAATCTGCTGCAATTGCTTCTATCTCTTCATCTGTTTTTCCTGCCACAATTGCTCTATATATTTCGCCTTGCTCACATGCACTACCAAGTATTAATCCCTCAGAATATTTTTTGAAAATAGACTTTAATATACGAGGTTTTTTGTAAAAATAATTAACATGTGAATATGAAATTAATTTATACAGATTTTTTAATCCTACATAATTTTGTGCTAAAATGATAGCATGATATGTTGGAAGTCTTCTAAAATCAGAGTTTCCTGCACATAGTCTGTCTATATCTTCTATAACTTTTGCACCTTTTTCTTTTAACATATCAAGCATTACTTTAAGAACTTTAACAGTGGTATCAACATCATCTAAGGCCCTATGTGCAACTTCAACCTTTATTCCCAAGTTCTCAGCTATAAAGCCTAATTTGTATTTTTTATAATCTGGGAATAATTCTTTTGCAAGTCTTAATGTGTCCATATATGTATTATTCAAAGTAAATCCAAGTTCTTTGGCATTATATTTCAAAAATCCAATATCGAAGTCGGCATTATGTGCAACTAAAATAGAATCTCCAATAAATTCCATCATTTTAGGAAATACTTTATCTATTGTTTCAGCATCTTTTACCATATCATCAGTAATATTTGTTACTTCTACAACTCTCTGTGGAATAGGCTTTTCAGGATTTACAAAACATGCAAATTCGTCTATAACTTCTCCGTTTTTTACTTTCATAATTCCTATTTCAGTAATCTTTTCTGTTCTAAATGAAAAGCCTGTTGTTTCCAAATCTAATACGCAAAATGTTGCATCTTCTATGCTCTGTCCCTTAGGAAAAGATACTACAGGAGTTCTATCTGGTGCAAGATATGCTTCCACACCATATATAACCTTTAAATCTGGATTTTTCTCGCAAAAATGATGTGCTTCTGGAAATGCTTGTACAACACCATGGTCTGTTAAGGCAATTGATTTCATTCCCCATTTTGCAGCTCTTTTTAATAAATCCGTAGCAGATGTCATCCCATCCATTTGACTCATCTGTGTATGCATATGAAGCTCTACTCTTTTTTCTTTTGAATTATCCATTCTTGTTTCTTTTTTAATGCCTGTGCTCTCAACTATTGCATTAGCTATAACTCCAAGTTCTTTTGCAAAAGGATCAAATTGAGCTGTTCCTTCTAGTTTAATTCCTTTCGCTCCTTTTAATCTTCCTATCAAGGCTTTTGACTTATCGCCTTCAGAGAACACTTTACAAGTAATTGTGCTTGTCCCATCAAATAGATCAAACATAACAAGAACTTTTCCGCTTTTTAGTTCTCTCGAATCTATATTTATAATCTCTCCATCTAATACAACTTTTCCGCTATCCACACTCAAATCGATTATTTTTACTAATGCTTCTTTTAATTTTGCACTTCTTCCATAAATTAATGGTGAGTTTTCTTCTTCCTTATCTTGTGAGTTTTGTGGAACTTCAATAGACACACTAACTTCAGTAGATGAAGTGTCTTTAGAAGTTTTGGCACCACTTGCCTTTGCTTTTTCGCCATTTTCATCTGCATTTTCTTTTCTAGCTTCCTCTGCTAAAATTGTGGCATGCTTAATAGCTTCTTGTTCAAGTACTTTACTGTGTTCTAGATATTCTTTAACAGCATCTTCAGACACATTTTCGACGAAATTAATTTTATAATTTAGTCCATAAACATTAGATATGATGTTTGATAAAATCTCATCAAATTTATTTGCTGTAAGTACCTTTTTGCCTTTCATAGTCATATTAACTGTTATATTGTTATCGTTAATTTCAATTGTACTGTTCCTTAGAAAAGCTTTGCTTAATGGGTGCTTATGTGCCATATAACAAATAATTAAATTCCATTCTTTTTTCAAATCTATATCTTGCTGTTTAGTGTATTCAACTTTAACATTAACTTCAAAAATATTAAATCTTTGTTTTACATATTGCTCAAATTTATATATATCTTCTATTTTTATAAAATCATCTGCAATAATTATTAACTCTAATTTATTTGTCTTTTTAAACAAATTTATAGCCTTAATTCTTCCTGCATTTAATGAAAAACTTTCTGAATTATAATCCTTAAATATTTCTTTTATGGTTCTATCCATGAGTTCATCTCCTAGTTTAAAAATTTAATTCATAATTCTTCCTACGTCGTTAAATGCTACAAATACAGATAGCATAATTAGAAGTAAAAATCCTGCCATTTGCAATTTTAATTCAAAATCTTCTTTAAGTGGTTTTCTTCTAATTGCTTCTATAATATAAATTAATATTTTTCCTCCATCAAGTGGTGGAAATGGCAATAAGTTTGTAACTCCAAGTGACATAGAAATTAAAGCCATTATATAGAAGAAGTCAATTGTAGTGCTTGTTTGCGCAACGACTTCTGAAATTCCAATTGGCCCCATTAAATCATTTACAGTAACTCCTCCTGTAAATATCATTTTTATACTTTCTACCATTGCCATTATAAAATTTCCTGCCCCGCTTATTGCTATTCCAAAATTTCCTGTAATAATTGTAGCAAGAATAATATAAAGAATAATCGCAAATATGATATTTACTACTCCTCCTGCTGCTACAATTGCAATTCTTTTTGGAATACTTGCTTTACTAAAAGAGCCTTCTTCATCTGAACGCTCTTCTTCTCCTAGCATGCTAACAAAACCGCCTAAAGGTATAAGTCTTAAAGCATACTTGGTTCTTGTAGTTTCCTTTTGCCAAATAACTGGTCCAAAACCAATTGCAAATTCATTTACCTTAACTTTGCAAAGCCTTGCAACAATGAAATGTCCAGTCTCATGAATCAATACAAGAAATCCTAATATAATTACAATTTTCAAAACAGTAATAATAATTCCCATACACACATCCTTATTAATAAATTAATAAAAAGACTAGGTATCTTTATTAATCATTTTTAAATTATGATTTTTTATATCTTTTATTTAGCAATAACTCAGATGACACTTAATAAAAAATATGCAAAAGGTAATATAAATATTACACTATCAATTCTATCTAAAATTCCGCCATGACCTGGAATAAGATTACTATAATCTTTTATTCCACAGTGCCTCTTTACACTTGAGGCTGCCAAATCTCCAATTTGGCTAAGTATACTAAGAAATACGGAAACACCAAATGCATATAAATAACTAATTTCCATATTCCAAATAGAATTGCAAATTACTGTGTATCCCATGACAAAAAGAATTGAGCCTAAAATGCCTCCTAAGCATCCTTCAATAGATTTGTTTGGACTTAGACTAGTAAATTTATGTTTTCCTAAATTTTTTCCAATTAGATAAGCAAAAATGTCGGTTCCCCAAGCTGCAAAAAATACATACCAAATGAGAATTTTTCCATTTTCCATGCTGTCTCTAATTAATGGTGCAAAAGCTAAGAAGAACACAATATAACATACACCAAATAGCGAAATTGCTATATCATCTATATTTCTCTTCATTTCTGTTACAACAACTTGTGTGAAAAGTGCAAGTATATTTGCAACAATAAGCAATGTGATTCCTGGCAAAACATATTCTCCAGATATTACATGAATGAAAGAAATAAGCCCTGCTGTTATGTAACCTATCCATTGAATAGGATTTGCTTTTCCTTTAAAAGCTTTATAAAATTCATGTAAACTCATAATTGCTATTATACTAATAAATACATCTACTAAATATTTATTCCCAAATATTAAAATCACTGCAAAAATTGGGAACAATATAATTCCCGATAAAAATCTCTTAATGCTCATTTTTTAATCCTTTCAAGTTTATTTCTCTTCGTATGTTTTGTTCTTTATTTTCCGCCAAATTTTCTATTTCTTTGTTCAAAAATATTAATCGCATTTAGTAAATCTTCTTTGTCAAAATCTGGCCAATATTTTTCAACAAATAAGAACTCTGTGTATGCTAACTGCCATAGTAAGAAATTACTTACTCTTACTTCTCCACCAGTTCTAATAAGTAAATCTGGCTCTGGTTCTCCTTTTGTATATAAGTTATTAGAAAACATTTCTTCATTTATGTCGTCGATTTTAATTTCATCATTCTTAACCATTGTTGCAATTTGCTTAGTTGCTCTTACAATTTCATTTCTTCCGCCATAATTAAAAGCTATATTCAATGTAAGCCCTGTATTGTTTTTAGACTTTTCAACTAACCTATTAATGCTATCTTTTAATCCTTTGTCAAGCTCATCTATATTGCCCATTACTCTTATTCTAATATTACGCAAGCTTTCTCTATTTAAGAACTTATCCAAATAATTTTGAAGCAACAACATTAATGCTCCGATTTCTTCCTTGGTTCTTTTCCAGTTTTCGGTTGAAAAAGCATATACAGTAAGATATTTTAAACCTATTTCATTTCCAAAGGCAGCAATTTTCTCTAATGTTTCAGCTCCTGCTTTATGACCTAATTTAGTATCTATTCCTTTTTCTTTAGCCCATCTTCTATTTCCATCCATAATAATTGCAATATGCTGTGGCATAAGCTCTTTATCTATATCATTTATTGTCATTTGAAATCTCCTTAATTCTATTTTTCTGCATAAATTATTCCATGTTGCAGATATACACTCTATATTTAAATAATTCTATCAAGTCACAATAAAACTATATACTCATAACTTCTTTTTCTTTATTTGCAAGAATTTTATCAATTTCTTCTACAAATTTATCTGTAAGCTTTTGAATTCTATCTTCAGCAGATTTTAATTCGTCTTCTGACATTTCAGCATTTTTTTGCATAGCTTTTGCTTCATCAATAGCATCTCTTCTTATACTTCTTATAGCCACTTTTGCATCTTCAGCCATTTTTCTTATATCTTTTACTATTTCTTTTCTTCTTTCTTCATTTAACTCTGGGAAAGTAAGTCTAATAACTTTTCCATCATTATTTGGATTAATACCTATATCAGATTTTAAAATTTCTTTCTCAATTTCTTTTAAAACATTTGCATCCCATGGTTGAATAACAATCATTCTTGCCTCAGGAACAGAAATACCTGCCAATTGATTAATTGGTGTTGGTGTTCCATAATAATCTACTGTAATTTTGTTTAATATTGCAGGGTTTGCTCTTCCTGCTCTAACTTCTGCGAAGTTTTCCTCCAATACACTAATTGATTTGTTCATTTTCTCTTCATATTTATTGTAATCCATAATTTTATTTGTACAAGCTTAATTTGCTTGTACCTCTCCTTTCTATTTATTATACCTTTCAAATTTATTATGTATTTAACGTGTTGCAATAAATTATTAATGTTTTGCACTAATGCTATATTAATTCTATTTAATTAAAGTTCCTATTTTTTCACCTTTAACTATTTTTACTATGTTTTCAGGTTTAGCAATTTCAAAAACAATTAAATGAATATCATTGTCTCTACATAATGATATTGCTGTGGAATCCATTACTTTTAAATTATCGCTTAAAATATCTAAATATGTAATTTCATCAAATTTCTTAGCATTTTTGTCAATTTTAGGATCTGCGGAATATACCCCATCAATTGTTTTTCCTACAAGTATTACCTCTGCATCAATTTCTGCTGCTCTTAATGCTGCTGCTGTATCAGTTGTAAAATATGGGTTTCCTGTTCCACAACCAAATATAACTACTCTGCCTTTTTCCAAGTGCCTTACAGCCCTTCTTTTAATATATGGCTCTGCAATTTCTCTCATCTCGATAGCAGTTTGAAGTCTTGTATACACTCCTTTCTCTTCTAATGTGTTTTGTAATGCTAGCCCATTCATTGTAGTAGCAAGCATTCCCATATAATCGGATGTTGTTCTCTCCATTTTTTTATTAGCACCTCTCCAAAAGTTGCCTCCACCTACTACTATTGCTACTTCTGTTTTCATTTTGACTAGTTCTTTTATTTGCTCACAAATTTTATCTACTGTTTCTGTGTCTATTCCAATTTTGTTTTCTCCTGCTAATGCCTCTCCGCTAAGCTTGAGAAGAATTCTTTTGTACTTGTTTTCGGGCACTTTTAACACTCTCCTTACATATTTATTTTCACTGTCTCTTATTCTATCATAAATCTATATTATTTTGTATCATTTTTTAAAAATTTCTTAAGGAAATTTTTTTCATAATATTTTTGATTTTTTTGCAAATAATATTTTTAGGAAGGTTGCCTATGAATCAAATAATATTTAATTCTATTTCTAAAAATAAAATTAATATTCAAAATTCAAACCAAATGCCAGATAAGCATAATAAGAATAAAACTTCTAATAATAAGTGGTATAAAATCACTTTTATTATTTCTGCTATTTTGGCTTTTATTTTCATTGGAATTTTTATATTTAGATTATATTCTAATAATCAAAATGAAAAACTTTCTAAATTATTAACAGAATCGTATTCAATTTCTACGTTGTACAGTAATAATATTAATAATTATGAAGTAACACCTACTGACAATAGTCCATTCGTAATTGGTATTATTAAAATAGATAAAATCAATTTAAATTACTCTATTTTGTCTGTTAGCAATAATAATTTACTAGATATTTCTGTATGTAGATTTGCAGGTCCTATGCCAAATGAGGTTGGCAATTTATGTATTGCTGGTCATAACTATGTGGATTATAAGTTTTTTAGCAGATTAAATGAATTAAGTAAAAATGATAAAATCTCTATTTATGATTTATCTGGCAATAAAGTAGATTATGTGATTTATGATATATATGAAGCAAAATCTGATGATACATCATGTACTTTTCAAAACACAAATGGTCTTAGAATTGTAACGCTTGTAACTTGTAACAATGTAAATGGAAAAAGACTAGTAATTCATGCAAAAGAAATGTAAAAAATTAAATCTAATTAATTATTTATAAGCTTAAAATGAAATACTAAGAGGACAGATTTAAATCTGTCCCCGGGTTTAATTTACATATAATACTATGATTTGTAATCTCTTATTTTCTTATAAGCATATATAGCTACAATTACACAAACAATTATAAAGAACATTACTGTTATGTCTTCTGTAACACCTGTTTGAGGAAGATCATTTCCTGATGTAGTGTTTGATATTCTATTTGTTGTTGGTTGAATTACTGTTCCATTTGTATTAGTTGTGTTTGTGCCTGTTGTATTAGTAGTATTTGTGTTTGTAGTATTTGTATCTGTTGTATTAGTTGTAGTATTTGAGTCTGTTGAGTTAAGTCCTGCTAAAAGATTATCTAAAGGCAATGTTCCTGAATCAGTTGCTTTTACAGGTAAACTAATTGCAACACCTAAAACTACTACCATTAAACTAACTAATAAAATTAATGCTTTTTTTGACTTTAACATATCTTTCCTCTCCTTCTCTTTAGATATATCTTTTCTGTATTATTATTTATAATTTTTAATATTTTATACATAAAAATATTAAAATCATAAAACCTACAAATTAATTGTACTATTAATTTATATATTCGTCAAGTTTTTTAAAAAAATTTTTTTGGTGATTTTTGTCAAAATTCTAAACATTAAATCTAAATAATACAATGTCTCCTTCTTGCATTATATAGTCTTTTCCTTCTGACCTAACTAATCCCTTTTCTTTTGCAGCATTCATACTTCCTTCTCTAATTAAATCATCATATGATACAATTTCTGCTCTTATAAATCCTCTTTCTATATCACTGTGGATTTTCCCTGCCGCTTGTGGAGCCTTCGTACCTTTCTTTATTGTCCACGCTCTTACTTCTGGTTCTCCTGCTGTTAAAAATGACATTAACCCTAATAAGTTATAGCTTGCTTTTATTACTTTATCTAATCCTGATTCATCAAGTCCCAATGCTTCTAGCATTTCTTTTTTGTCGTCTCCACTTAAACTTGCAAGTTCTTCTTCTATTTTTACACATAAAGGTATAACTTCTGCATTCTCAGATTTTGCATATTGAGCAACTTGTTTTACATTTTCATCATCAAATGGCGCCGCTAACTGTTCTTCTGAAACATTTGCAATATATAGTATTGGTTTCATTGTTAACAAGTAAGTATCTTTCAATATTTCTTGTTCTTCTTCATTGAAGGTCATTGT
Organism: uncultured Clostridium sp.; assembly: GCA_946500265.1. Lineage (GTDB taxonomy): Bacteria > Bacillota > Clostridia > TANB77 > CAG-508 > CALXVA01. The sequence goes on along the minus strand of CAMMVE010000001.1, from coordinate 104,263 downwards.
TCTTACACTTTTGCCTGCCTCTAATGTTTTCTTTATGTTTTCAAACAAATCTACTTCTTGTTGATATTTTTTATCTGCTTTAAGTTTCTTTTTAGCATTGTCTAATTTTTTATCTACAGTTTCTATATCTGCAAATATTAATTCTAAATTAATTGTTTCTATATCTCTTTTTGGATCTATGCTTCCATCAACATGTACTATATTTGGATCCTCGAAACATCTCACAACCTCAACTATACTATCAACTTCACGAATATGAGACAAGAATTTATTTCCTAATCCTTCACCTTTACTTGCGCCTTTTACTAAGCCGGCAATATCCACAAATTCAATAATTGCATGTGTCGTTTTTTTAGCATCATACATTTTGGTTAATACATCTAATCTTTCATCTGGCACTGGTACAACACCTACATTTGGTTCTATTGTGCAAAAAGGATAATTAGCACATTCCGCACCAGCATTAGTTATTGCATTAAACATCGTACTTTTTCCTACATTTGGTAATCCTACAATTCCTATTTTCATTTTGTCTGCTTAAAAAGCATTCCCACCTTTCCGAGTATTTTTGTTTATAAAGTTTGTAATTTATTTTATATAATTTTTATTGCATGCTTTTCTTAAATGTTTAGTTATTATTTACTGCATTTACAGGTTTATCTGTATTTAAACTCGATATGTTGTTTCCTGCTTGATTTGCTGTAGTATTTGTTGTTTCATTTGCTATCTCATTAGCCGTATTGTTTGCTATCTCATTAGCCGTATTGTTTGCTATCGTATTAGTTGTCTCATTTGCTGTATTATTGGTTATTGAATTAGTTATCTCGTTTGCCACTTCATTAGCCGTACTATTAGTTATATCATTTGTTGTCTCGTTCGTAACATCATTCACTATGCTATTTGTTATTTCGTTTGCTACTTCATTAGTAACTTCATTTGCTATTGTATTTGTTTCGTCTTTTTTATCTTCTTCTTTTTCTTCCTCTTCTTTTTTATTTTCTAATTCTTTCAAATATTTTGGCCAAGGATTTCTACTATCTGGATCTGTTGGGTCCCATCCTCTTACATTGCTTGGAGCACTTGATATTTTCCTAGCAGTTGGTTTTCCAAATGGTCCAGGATTTGAACTTGAATAAAATTCTACCTGAGTTCCTACTGGACAATTTTTATAAATCCATTTTGCATCTCTAGTAGTTAATCTTACGCATCCCATTGAAACTCTTTGACCTAGTTGGTCATAAGCCCAATATTCTAATGATGATTTGTCTCCTTTTTCTAAATAAGGAACTGAATGGAATAATATATCATCACAAATCCAAGTTGAATATTGTCCATATACATCTCCCAATAATGGCCACCAGTCGTCTTTTCCTAGTGTTCTATATACTCCACCAGTTGGAGTATATGTTCCTGTTGAGCAAAGCATTGCCTTATATGGCTCATATTTTCCCGTTTTGTCATTTTTTCTATATATATTAACAACTTGAGCTCCATAATTAACTTTTATATAATATCTATCTGCTGCAGAAGTAATTTTATTCTCTTTTTTTAATTTTTCGTATTCTTTTTCATTTTCTTCTTTTGCTTTTTCTTCATCTAATTTTTTCTCTTTTTTATCTGTTTTTTTATTTGCTTCATCTTCCTGCTTTTTATCAACTTCTGCACTTGTCTCTTCTGTTTGTTCCATCTGACTTAACATCATATTATTAACTTCTGCTGTTCTAGTATGTCTTACATATTCACAAATTCCAATTGAAAGTGTTATTGTAATAACCATTGCACCTAAAATAGTAAAGGCAGCTGTTTGGTCTTCAATTTTCATTTTCCCAAATTCTTTAAAACTCTTCATCTTATCCCTCTTTTATTTATAAATAATATTATTGATAATTATAGTTTAAAGTAATATTAAAATATAGTCTACCTTGTTTTTTAGCCGTAAAACCTGGTGACAGATTTAGATCTGTCACCGTAGTTCGTTTTTTAATGTAATTTTAATGTAAATATTTTGATCGTTTTATAAAGATTTATAGTTTATAAATTCCTATAAATCTTTATAAAACAACTTTTCTTGGAGCTTCCAGGCAGAATCGAACTGCCGACCCCAGCCTTACCATGGCTGTGCTCTACCTACTGAGCTATAGAAGCACTTATTCTTGAGTTAAGCCTTTTATAGCTTTTTTACGAATTCTCTGAATCGCATTATCTATGGATTTCACAGGAGCATCTAAATCTTCGGCTATTTGAATATAACTTTTTCCATTTATATATTTATTTAAAACCTTTTTCTCAAAATCACTAAGAGATTTATCAATGGTTTTCTCAATATCTTGTAAGTATTCCTTTTTTGTAATCGTATCTAATGGGTCCTCAATAAGAGTGGTATTAAAAATATCCATTAATGTAGTATCACTTTCTCCCTCTTCTTCATCATATGCAGATATATTTAATGATAAATACGAATTAAGTGGCATATGTTTTTGTCTGTTCGAGGTTTTAATTGCTGTAATCAACTGTCTTTCAATACACATGTTAGCAAAACTTTTAAAAGAATTTTGTTGGTCTGGCTTATAACTTTTAATCGCCTTAAAAAGTCCTATTAAGCCTTCTTGAACTATATCATCTCTTTCAGCACCAACTATATAATATTTGCTAACTTTCATATTTACTAGTTCTTTGTACTTATTAATAAGATATTCAAAAGCCTGCTTGTCTCCAGATTTAATAATTTCTATTAAATCTTCATCTTTTACATTGTCATAATCTTTATTTGTCGAGTAAAAAATGTTAGTGTTTTCCATGTTTATAAAGATACCTCCTGAAGTTTCCTATGTTTCTAATTATATGCCAGTAGCTGGCTTTTAGTCAAGTAATATTTGATATTTTGTTCAATTTATGTTAAAATTGTGTTGCATTTTAACATAAAGGAGAAAAATATCATGGCATATGATGGTTTAATTAATTATTCAGTTGTATCTGAACTACAACATAAAATTATAGATGGTAAAATAGATAAGATATTTGAACCAAATTTTGAAGAAATAATATTGGGAATATATTCGAACGGGACCAAATATGCATTGAATTTGGTAACGAATTCTAAATATTACAGAGCAAGTCTTACAACCAATGCAAAACCCAACCCTACATTTGCCCCTAATTTTTGTATGACTTTAAGAAAATATATGTTGGGCACCCATGTTACTAATATATATACAAAAGGGTTAGAAAGAATTATTTTTATCGAGTTTGAAGGCTTTAATAAGTCTAAAGATTTTTCTACTAAAAAACTTATTGTAGAGCTTATGGGTAAGCACAGTAATATTATTTTAGTAGATAATAACGATATAATTATAGATAGTTTGAAACATTTTTCTACAGATTCTGGCTCTTATAGAAATATTTATTCTGGTGAGAAATATGAATTGCCAAAATCTGATAAACTTGATTTCACAGAGATTTCCGATGAGAGTGAATTCTATAAAGTTTTAGAAATTCGTTCTACAAAATTTCAAGTAACATCTTTAGCTAGTTTAATAAGTAATGCTTTTACAGGAATAAGTAAAAATTCAATTGTTGCTTTTGAAACAATATTGAATATATCTGATGAGTTTTGTATTGAATCTTCTAATAAACTCTATGAGTATATTCTATTTATTATAAATAATACTGATAAAACGAATTGTTTAAAAGATGAAAGCAATTATCACTTAGCTCGTTGTGATGATAAAGATAACGATTTGCAAATCAATTTTTTCCTTGATGATTACTATACTCAGAAGGAAAACACATCAAACTTTGTTACTTATAGAGATAATTTGTTAAAATTAATTCTTGCAAAGCTTAATAAATTAAATTCAAAGCTTGATACTATAAATGTTAAAATTCAAGAATGTAAAGAAGCAGAGAAATACAAATTATATGGCGAGTTAATTACTTCAAATTTATATAGAATACGAGATTATAATACTGATTCTATCGTTTTGGAGAATTATTATGATGATAATAAACCTATAGAAATAAAGTTGGACCCAAGTATTACTCCTTCTGCCAATGCAAAGAAGTTTTTTAAGAAGTATAAGAAATTAAAAAACGCTCAAGAATATGTAGATGTGCAAAAAACTTCTCTAGTTTCAGATATTGATTACTTAGAAAGTATTGTATATGAAATAGGTGAAGCAAAAACAATTATGGACATTGATGAAATATATAGTGAGCTTCAAGAAAGTACAGTTACATTAAAAGATAATAAAAAGTTCAAAAAAGGCAATAATTCGGCTAGTGGTATTCAGTCTACCTCTAAGAATCGAGCTAAGAAAAACACACACTCTATAAAAGATGCTGGATATGGAGAACCTTTAAAATTTGAAATAGATGGCTTTACTGTACTTGTTGGAAAAAATAATAGACAAAATGACTATTTAACTACCAGATTAGCTAATAAAGAAGATATCTGGCTTCACGTTAAAGATGCACATGGTAGTCACGTTATTTTGAGAACAGAAAATAAAATTCCAAGTCAAGACACTATAAACAAATGTGCAAAGTTAGCAAAAGAATATAGCAAGTCATCTGAATCATCAAATGTTCCAGTAGATTATACATTTGTAAAATTCGTGAAAAAGCCTTCTGGAAGTAAGCCCGGAATGGTAATATATACAAATAATAAAAGTGTAAATGTGTAATGGAAATAAAATTTGATTATTCTGTACGTTTGTGCTATAATTAACTTATTCATACTATTTGTATGAAAATATTCTTTAGGAGGGTCATATAATGACCAACAGCACTGCTACCAAGATTAAGAACGCAACAACCACCATTCGTTATCCTAGGATAAGGGTAACTCGTGGCGAGAGTCAAAATCGACTGAATTACGATATCTATTTGTATATTCCCGCCAATTTTGACTCTAACGATGCCGATGAAAAAAATCGGATTAACGACTTTTGGAATAAAGGAAAAAGAAAACTCATTCCAGATGATTACAAATGGAGTCGGCAAGTCAAGGAACTCCATAAATACCATCATACCTTATATAGTATTTTTCAAATGAGCCTTGTTATCAAGGCTAATGGAGAAAATGAAATTATGATAAGGTTAATGGATGTTAAAGAATATTCCACTGTGTTGGAATATTTGAAGGGGCTCTTTCCTGAACTTGGGGTTGAGTATTCCAAAACACTATACTATCAATCCAAATTGTTTGCTGGTCATATAATTTGTTCTTTCGTATTGATTTTCCAAACTGGAGGTCAATGTAGTTACCTTTTAAGGTAACCAAAAAAAGTAAAGGAATTACTTATTTCAAGTAGTTCCTTTACTTTTTTACCTTGAACGAAAGGGACACTCCTTTTTGTTCAAGTTTTTGAACTTTTTGGAGTGTCCCTTTTGTTCAAACTTTTATTTAGAATATCTCTACATAGCTTCTTCATATAATCTCATGAAGTCTTCTTTTGTAACTTCTCTTGGATTTCCAGGTTTGCATGGATCTTCCATTGCTTTATCAGCAAGCATTGGTATATCTTCTACTTTTCCACCAACATCTCCTACTGTTTGAGTTATTCCAACTTTCTCAGATAATTCTTTTATTTTTTCGCAGAAAGTTTTAATAACTTCTTCTTTAGTAAATCTAGTAGCATCTGTATGGAAAGCCTGAGTTAAAATTTCTCTATATTCTTCATAACTTGTCTCACCATTAAATTTCATAACTGTTGGAAGAAGAATAGCATTAGCTAGTCCATGTGGTGTATCATATACAGCACCTAATTGGTGCGCCATAGAATGAACTATACCAAGACCAACATTAGAAAATGCCATACCTGCTATATATTGTCCAAGTCCCATATTATTTATAGCTTCTTGATCTTTGTCATTAACAGCTTTCTCTAAGTTATCATATATTAATTGAATAGCTTTCATAGAAAACATTTGAGACATAGTATTTCTATTCTTTGTAATATAGCCTTCTATTGCATGTGTTAAAGCATCCATTCCAGTAGAAGCAGCAATTGATTTTGGCATAGAAGCCATAAGCTCTGTATCAACAATTGCTATAATTGGAATATCATGTTCATCAACACAAACCATTTTTATTTCTCTTTCAGGGTCTGTTATAACGTAATTAATTGTAACTTCTGCAGCAGTTCCAGCAGTTGTTGGAAGAGCTATAATTGGTAATCCTTTATTTTTTGTATTAGAAGCACCATTTAATGATACAACATCAGCTCTATCAGGGTTTGTCATAATAATAGATATTCCCTTTGCTGTATCTATGCTAGATCCACCGCCTACTGCAACTATTACATCAGCACCAATTTCTTTGCACATTGCGATACCTGCATTTACATTTGCAATTGGTGGGTTTGGAAGAACATCATGGAATACTCCATACTCAATTCCAGCTTCATCTAATAAATCTGTTACCTTTTTACTTACCCCAACCTCATAAAGAGATTTATCTGTAACAACTAAAACCTTCTTAAATCCTCTATTTTTAATCTCATCAGCGAGAACACTTCTTGCACCTTCTCCAAAATAAGAAGTTTCATTTAAAACAAATTTTGTAACTGCCATTTCCTTTTCCTCCTCTTTAAATGAGACAAGGGGACGGTTCTTTTTTCCCATTTTTGGGACGAAGGAACCGTCCCCTCGTCCCAATTTTTTAAAGTATATTCTTTAAAATTATTGTTTTTATTCTGCTCATTTCTTGTAGTGTTGTAAGAACTCCTTCATTTCCTATACCACTGTGTTTCCATCCACCAAATGGCATTTCGAATGAACGATAGAAGCTTGCGCCATTTACAATTGCGCCTCCACATTCTAATCTGTCTGCGATTTTCATTCCTAAAGAATAATCTTTAGTTATAACACATCCGCATAGACCATATGATGATTGGTTTGCAATTTCTATAGCTTCTTCCACAGTATCAAATCCTATAACAGAGATTACTGGTCCAAAGATTTCCATATCTTTTGCAACTTCCATATCTTTTGTTACATTATCTAATATTGTTGGATAGTAGTATGAGTCTTCTCTTTTTCCACCACAAACTATTGAAGCACCTTCTGCTACCATTTGATTTACTTGGTCCTCAATTCTTTTTGCAGCATTTATATTAATCATTGGTCCCATATCTGTATCTTCTTTTGTTGGATCTCCAACTTTAAGATTTGATATAACCTCTTTCATTCTTTCTATAAATTCTGCTTTTCTTGAATTGTGAATTAAGAATCTCTTGCTTGCACAGCAAACTTGTCCGCCATTATATAATCTTCCCCAAATGGTTTCTTTTACTGCTAAGTCCATATCTCCGTCTTCTAAGAAAATGAATGCATCATTTCCGCCTAGCTCTAGCATTACATGTGTTAAGTTTTTAGAACATGTACCCATTGTTTCAATACCAGCTGCTGTTCCACCTGTTAAAGATACTAGGTGTACTCCTGGATGTCTAGCTAGTGCTTGTCCTGCTTTTGGTCCATCACCTGTTAGAATTTGAATACATCCTGCTGGAACTCCAGCTTCTATCATTAATTTTACATATTCGATTAATGTTAATGGATTATAATTTGATGGTTTTACAATTATACTATTTCCCATAAGTAGTGCTGGTGGCACTTTCTGACAGAATAAGTCGCTTGGGAAGTTAAATGGTATAATTGCTGCAATAACACCAATTGGATATCTCTTTGTTATTTGCATTGTTTTTTCTTGACCAGCTTCTTGTCCTGCTGGAATGCTTTCACCATATAAGTGTTTTGCTCTCTCTATGAAAGCTCTAACACCTATTCTAACATTTGCTACTTCTCCTCTTGCCTCTTTGATAGGTTTTCCTGTTTCTGTTGTTAATAGCTGAGCTAATCTTTCTTTGTTTTCTTCTACTAAATCAACAAATTTGTATAATTTGTCAGCTCTTTCATGAATTGGTACTTCTGCCCATTTCTTTTGCTCTATTTCTGCTACTCGTACAGCTTCATCAACATCTGCATCTGTAACATTTGGTACAGTATCGATTAGCTCACTTGTTGCTGGGTTTACGACTTCTATTTTAGCTCCATTTGAAGCTTCTTTCCATTCATATCCTATTAAATTTTTCACGCTTGTTTCCCTCCTTTTTTTATCTTCTGTCTCAGAATTTTTTTGAATTTTCATTTCTTTTTTAGCATTTAATGTCATATTCCAACTATTAATTTTCTCGTTTAACTCTTGCAATTCCATATTTTGGTCATTTACTTCGTCAGAGTATGGCATTATGCTCTCCTGCGTCATATTCTGACTGTCTGCATTCTCAGCAGGCGTTTGTATTCATTTTGCGATTGCTGTAAAAGAAAGCATTAATCCACCGCATGTGTTTGCCCCATGATCTTTTGAACCATATTCACCAAATGTAAATATTGTCATAAATGGAACATCTCCAGCTTCTTTCTTTAATTGTTTTGCAACTTCATCAATTCTATCGCCTATTCCTAATTTTCTTCCTCCACAGTGAACTAATAGATATGCTCCTGCATCTTGTTTTAAATTCTTCTTAGCTTCTTTTAGAGTTTTTCCAGTAGAATCAATTAGCTCATCAACAGTTGCTTCCATTTGAATAACTGCTGTATTTACTGCTAAGTTGTTTCCTATATTCATTGAATAATCTTTGTTTCCATTCATTGGATGGCGAATTGCAACTAAATCTCCTAATCTATCTTTAACACCAAGTGGTGCCAAAATTGTTTGAGAAAGTAAATTTCCACCATCTAAATCTTTTAATTTCTTTCCTGTCCATTCTGCATATTTTTTCATTGCAGGAACTCCATCTATCTCAACTAAAGTTCTCTTTCCTTCAATTTTTGTAATTACACCTGAATTTGTTGTCTCATGATATGCTCCTGTATATACATTAGCCATTGGTTTATCTGTATAGAAGAATGCTACTGCACAACCATCAGAGAAAACTTTATCATTTGTATAAATGCTCCATTCCCCTGATACTGTGTTATCTGCTGCACTACCACCAAAGAATGGTACTCTACCGATAACATCTTCAATACCTTTTAGGTAATCTTCTTCCTCTGCTGGAGAAGCTACCATATAAAAATATGCTGGTGCTGCAGTTTGTCCTGCTTTTTCCATTGCTTCTTTTGCAAGTAATCTACCTGTTGCTCTAGCATCTTTTTGTTTTGCTGAACCTGCAACTCCTACAGTAGTATCTGGATCTCCTATTGCCATAATTCCTACAAATCCATTTTCAGATGAAATAAATCCATCTGGAACTATAATTCCTCCACTTGATGTACAACCAATAATTGGTGCTGTACCAAGTTCAGATTTTGCTCCTTCTAACACTTTCTTAACATCATTATCCGCTGATGTATACAAAAATGCTACCTTTGTTTGAACTAAATCTACTACAGCCTTCTTAGCTGAGGCTCTTCCTGCTTCGTAATTATCTGCTTCTGTGCTCCAACCGATGTTTGCTTTTAACATACAAATTCCTCCTTTGTCTTTAATAAATTTATATAAATTCATTACAATTTGATTATATACTTAATAAATTTTTTTGACAATAATTTTTACAAAAAAGTTACATTTTTTTGTTAAAAATAATTTATATCATATAAACAAAAAAGTAGCAAATTACTCTGCTACTCCTATTTTATATTCAATTTGTTCCATATGTGGAAACATTTCTTTCACTCTTTTAAATGTTATCATACTATGACGTGGTTGAGGATTTTTAGGGTCGTCTGTTAGTAACTTTTGTGTATAGCAATTTTCTGCTGTTTTAAATAACAAATAACGATTTCGTACATATGTAAAATATATTTGATATCCATCATCTAGGTTTTGTTTAAATTCTATAAATGTATATTTTCCGTCCATTTTTCCTCCTTCTGTCGGTTTGGGGACAGGTCTCCAGGCGACATCTTGTCGCCTAAAGACCTGTCCCCGAAGCGTCATTTTGGCGCCTGGAGACCTGTCCCCAAACCGACATTATTTTATCATCTTTCCAAATTCTTCCTCTGAAATAATTTTTATTCCTAAGTCTTGTGCTTTTTTTAGTTTGCTACCTGCTGCTTCTCCTGCTAAAACATATGTTGTTTTCTTAGATACTGTTCCCGATGTTTTGCCTCCAAATTTTTCTATTATTTTTGTTGCTTGGTCTCTGGTATATTTCTCTAACGTTCCTGTTAGAACAAATGTCATTCCTTCGAATCTGCTGTCCGCTCCTTCTTCTTGTTGTGCTGTCATGTTTAGTCCACACTCTTTTAATTTGTTTATTAAATCTATTGTTTGTTCTTCTCTAAAGAAATCGTAAACACTTTGTGCAATTATTTTTCCTACTTCTTCACTTAAGTACAAACTTTCATATGTTGCATTCATTAAGCTGTCCATTGTTCCATATTTTTTTGCCAATGTCTTGGCCATTTTTACCCCAACATGTCTTATTCCTAATGCATTTATTAGTCTATATAAATCTCTGGTTTTGCTTTCTTCAATTGCAGCAAACAAATTTTGGGCAAATTTCTTGCCATTCTTTTTAAGTGATGCCAAATCTTCTACTGTTAGTTTATATATATCTGCTATATTGCTGATTAATTTTCTGTTTATCAGTTCTTCTATAATCATTTCGCCTAACCCCATGATATCCATAGCTTCTCTTGAAGCAAAATGAATTATTCCTCTATATAATTTTGCAGGACATTCTATTCCGTTACAGTAATATGCTGCTTCTCCTTCTTCTCTAACAACTTGAGCTCCACATACAGGGCACACTTCTGGCATCTCGAAAATTTTCTCTTCCCCTGTTCTTTTCTTCTTTTTAACTTCGACAACTTCCGGAATAACATCTCCTGCCTTTTGGATTACGACAGTATCTCCTACTCTTATATCTTTTTGTCTGATAAAATCTTCGTTATGAAGTGTTGTTCTAGATATTTTTGAGCCTGCTACAACTACTGGTTCTAGTATGGCCATTGGAGTTATAGCACCTGTTCTTCCAACTTGGCACACAATGTCTTTCAGTTTTGTTTCTTTTTTCTCAGGTGGGTATTTGTATGCCACAGCCCACTTTGGAGTTTTGTACGTTGTTCCTGCTTTTTCTCTTAGTTCCAAATCATCAACTTTAACAACAGCCCCATCAATTCCAAAAGAAAGTTTTTCTCTATCTTTTCCAATTTTTTCAATAGCTTTTATTGCTTCATCTATATTATTGCAAAGTATTCTTACAGGATTTACATTAAATCCCAATTTTGCCAAATACTCCAAACTTTCATAATGTGATTTAAACTCTATACTATCCGATTTTTGTACATTAAAAATATATATGTCTAGTGGTCTTTTAGCAGTAATTTTGCTATCTAACTGTCTTAATGAGCCTGCTGCCGCATTTCTGGCATTTGCAAATTGTTCTTCCTCATCCATTAACCTATCTGAATTTAGTTTTTCAAATTCTTCTTTACCTATAAACACCTCTCCACGAACAGTTATATCTATTGGCTCGGTCAATTTCTTTGGTATTGTTTTTATAGTTCTCAAGTTGTCTGTAACATCTTCTCCTACTAATCCATTCCCTCGTGTAGCCCCACGTACTAATATACCGTTTTTATATTCTAGAGCAGCAGAAAGTCCATCTATTTTAGTTTCAACAACATATTTTAGCTCAATATTATTTTCTTCTGCCAAATTTCTCATTCTTTCATCGAAATCTCTAACCTCTTGAAAAGTAAATACATCTTGCAAACTCTGAAGTGGAACTTCATGTGTTACTTTTTCAAAACCTTTTTTTATACTTGCTCCAACTTTCTGTGTTGGCGAATCTTTTCTTATAAGTTCTGGAAATTCAGCTTCAATTCCTTTAAGTTCTCTCATAAGCATGTCATACTCATAATCACTTACGACCTGCTTATCATCAAAATACATTTGTGTATAATAATTTAATAAAGGTACTAATTCCTCTACTCTTTTTTTCGCTTGCTCTATATCCATTTTGTGTTTTCTTCCTTTCTCTTGTTTTTTTCCTCCGTCCCCCAAAACAGGAATTTACTTTTCTTCCTTAAAAATTTCTTTGCATCCTTTTAAGTAATCAATTCCAGAGAAAATTGTTGCGATTACAGAAATTCCCAAAAGTAAAGTCGTAGCCAAATTTAAAACATATGCTCCACCAGTTAGGCTTTCTGTAAAAATTGCTCCAAAACTATGTACATCAAGAAACGCAATTGTAAGTCCTAGCATTTGTGTACAAGTTTTTATTTTTCCCCATACACTTGCCGCAATAACCTTTCCTTGCTTTTCTACTGCTATTAGTCTATATCCAGACACAATAAATTCTCTAATTACTACAATTGCTGGAATCCATGCTGGCAATCTTCCTGCTTCAACTAGAATAAGCATTGCAACAATTACTAAAATCTTGTCAGCAATTGGGTCTAAGAATTTACCCAAGTTTGTTATTTGGTTTCTTGAACGTGCTATATATCCATCTAATTTATCTGTTAGAGATGCAATTACAAATATGACATCAATTATTACAAATGATAAAGGGACTCCACACACATCTCCTGGTATATTAAAAAACGGTATTATTAATATAATAGGTACTAATATAATTCTAAATATTGTGATTTTATTGGCTAAATTCATTTATTTCTCATCCTTTCGAAGTTGTTTCTATTTTCAACACAAAAATCCTTATTACATTATATATAAAGAATGGAAAAAAATAAATAGAAAATTATAAAAAAATTAATTTTATTTATTATGATTATTACCTGCTATTCTGTACAATATCAACTATATCTGCAATATATTCACCTATTATAGGTATGTTCCATGTTACAATTTTTTGAAGCACAATAATTATAATTGCTGTTATAATTGTAACACCAATTCCAATGCCGATTCCTTTTACTATACCTGACCATATATTTCTCCAAAATAGCTCTTTTCTATTTCCGAGCAGTTCAACTAAATCTAAGAATTTACTTTTTGTCATGGCATAATTTAAATCATCTAGTTTTTTATTTAATTCTTCATATATTTTTCTTTTCATGTAACAAACCACATTCTCTAATAATTAACTTTTTCTTTCATATATTTATTTCCAATTGTTCCTACTTTTATACATTTATGCAGAGCAAAAATGAAACATTGGGAACAGTTTTAAGTCTGTCCCACGTTTCACGTACAATAAAAAAAGAATAGCTTTTGAAATGCTATCCTAATTTTACTTTTAATTATTTTCAAATTTTTATTTAAGTCCGTATTTTTTCTTAAATTTATCTGCTCTACCACCTGTTGTTTCTCTTTTTAAGTTACCTGTCCAGAATGGATGGCATTTTGAACAAACATCAACTTTTATATCAGACTTTGTTGAATTTGTTTTCATAACATTACCACAAGCACATGTAATTGTTGCTTCTGTATAATTTGGATGTATTCCTGCTTTCATTTTGTATTCACCTCTCCTTTACGATATTAAAAAACACTATATTATATGATAACATAGATTATAAATTATTTCAAGTGTTTAATTCTTGTTTTTTAATATTTTAAAAATTTATTTTACTTATTCTTAATTTTAAGCAATAACAATTATTTTTATTGGGCAATATTTTCAGCTCTTTGCTCCTGTATATATTGTGCAGAGCTTTGCAATTCTTGCTCTAAAGATGCTTTATGCACTAATTTATTTACTATATTAAACAAACAAGCAATTATTAATATTGCAAATAATAATTTTTTCCAAATTTTTGCTATCATATTTTTTTCTCCTTTTACAAAAATAATTATACTTATTTTTATTAAAAATGTCAAGAGCTATGATTAACATAAGTTTGCCACATCTAATTACATATGTAGCCTTCTATCCAATTCCTCCATTATGCTACGTCCACATAGTATTAATGAACACACAAAAGTAAACAAGGCTATGGAACTTGATATTATCATAAATATTGGCGTTGTAATTACACCTGGGAAAGCAAAAAATATAATTAATGGTATCATGCTTAGTACAAATATAATTAGTTGATATACTGCATATTTTAAATATCTATGTACACTTACCAATGTTAGTATAAATATTGTAACATTTGCAACACATATTATTATTGGTATTGCAAGGTTTATTGCCCAGCCACTATATCCCAATATGTAATCTATGCAAAGAGTCAATATTGAAATTGCAATTAGTTGTATCATTACACTTGATGCTATATTTATATTTCTCCTAATTGAATATGTTACCGTAACCCATGTATACACTATTCCTGCAATTACTATCAAGCTCCACAGAAATCTCGTTGATGTACATGCATTTATTATCATGCAGATTCCTGCTATAATAAGCGATATTATTGCCATCATTTTTATAGCCAAATGGCTACTTTTTACGTTTATAATTTTAGGATATAAAGTCATGCACACCATTCCCTTCTACTGTAATATTAATTCCTTCATCTTTTAACTTTTTGCAAAATTCTTGTTCAACCTCAGTATATTCTAATGTTGATGTGAATGTAAAATTCAGATCGTTGTCAAAAGAACAGGCGGAACATTTAATTTTTTCTACAGATTCAGGTGCAATTAGCATCATAAATTTGTCTATGTATTTTTGATATTCTCCAATTATACCCATTCTTCCAATATTAGAAAATGTAGTAGTAGTATATTTTCTAATTTCTATATAGCTTAGCTTAACAATTCCTACTTTGAAAAATAAAGGGATTAACTTTATAAATGGATTATTTCCTAATTTCACATTTGCAGACATAGTTTTGCTAATTTCATCTTTTTCAAGTTTCTCCTCAAATCCTTTTTTAACAAATTTTAATATTTCTTCAAAAGAATCTAGATTTGTATTGCTTTCTGTTTGAATAGTAATATAACTAAAGAAATTACTTAAAGTTTCAGATTTAAAATATTTTCTTAAGTCAACTGGTATACAAACTTTTATAGGCTTCTTTCCATTATTTTTTTTATAATTAGAATTATAAATGCTATAAATTAACACAGCTGTTAAATATTGTGTTATTGTCACTTCATTTTCTTTTGCTTTATTTTTTAAATCACTCAAATTAATATTTACATGTATAACTCCAATTGCTCCAAAAGGAAGTCTTTTCCCTTTTAGTATATATGCTCTTTTCCCACTTTTAGCTCCTTTTGACTTTTTGTCATAATTCTTCAAATAATCATCTTCAGTATTATCTACAATTTTTCTTTCTGTCCTTAACTTTCTACTAAAATCATCAGGATGAGCAAGTTCTAAATAATTATATACTATTTCTTTCAAAAAAATCGTACCACTATTTCCATCTGTTAAAGAATGAAAAATATCTAAATTAATTTTGTTTTCCCAATATGTAACTTTAAATAAATAGTCGTTATTAGTATTGGGATCAATGTATTTACATGGATAATTCTTTTCTTGCTCTATAATAATATCTTTATTGTTATCTTCAAAATAATACCAGAAAAAGCCTTTTCTTAGCCTAACTTTAAAAGCTTCAAGCTTGTGAAGCGAAATATTTACAGCTTCTTTTAAAATGTTTGGATTAATCTTTTCCTTGAGTACGGCAGATAGTCTGAAAACGCTACTATACTTTTTACTTGAAGCTATTGGAAAAATCTTAGCTGAATTATCCAACCTTCTCCAATTATTCGTTTTTGGCATTTTTGTCCTCCTTTTGAGAAATTGGGGACTGACCCCTTTTTCTCATTCTATAATAATATCCACTACCTTATTATATCCATCTTTTGCATGTACTATATTTCTCTTATGTTTCATAAGCAAGAAATTATGTATTGCATCTTCATATTCTATAAACTCTACTTTCCCTTTATTTTCAAATGCAAATTTTTTTGCATCTGGGTTAAGCATGTCTTTAGTACCAGAAAAGATGAAGATATTTTCTAATTTGTCTGTAGGTCCTAGTACAGGATTTACTAAATAGCTTTTCATACCATTTTTTCCCGCATATTTTTGACCTGATAATTTAAGTAGAGCTCTGTTTAGAACTGGGTCCTTTATTTTATCAATTTCAGGATTATCCATTCTTACGTCCAACCATGGAGATATTAGAATTGTTTTATCTGGTAATCTATGTCTAAGTTTTCCATTCCTTTGGTAAAGCGCTAAAGCAAGTCCTGCTCCTGCTGAGTCTCCCATTAGTATAAATTCTGTTTTTTCGTCAATTTTGCCAATTATTTCCTTATATAATGGTTCCATTATTTTAAACACTTCTAAATATGTATGTTCTGGTGCTAGCGGATAATCTGGAACAATAATTGTGCTTGAAGTATCATCTATTATGTCTTTAAAGAAGTTCCAATGATACTTTTCTAATTCTCCTACATATGAACCGCCATGAAGGTATAAAATCACTTTATTTTTATCGTTTTGGGATAAATCTTGCACATTTTTTTGTGGCGCTATAACAAAAACATCTCTTCCCATAAATTTTTCTTGTTTAAAATCATATAACACAAAAACATCTTTTGGCAATTTAGATGTTGCTACTCTTAATTCAAAATATAATATTCCTAATAATATCGCAACAAGTGCAAAAAATAATATTAACATTTTTCTTCTCCTCAAGTATTTTTTCTCTTTTGCAGTTTTTACGCTGATTATATTTAGCACAAAATAATTTCAATAAGTATATTATCATATTTATATATTTTTTTCCACTTGTTTAAAAATTTTTGAAAATTTTACAAAAATATTTTTTTGTTTTTTGTAAAAAATATTATTGTAAGAAAATCATTTATCATCAAATTAATTTTTTAATTAATTATGCAAATTAAAATTATATACTACAGCAGTAATAATTTTAGTTAAATTATTATGAAAGGAAATGAATTAGATATGAATAAGAAATGGATTATTTTATTAGTCGTTTTACTTATTATTGGTGGTGTTTTATTATATTTCTTTTTTGGAAGAAACAATAACAACCAAACTCAGAATCCTGAGCCTAATTACTCTTCTAGTAGAATTTCTGCTAATACGACTGTTCCAAATGGAAACGGTACTACCAGCAATACAAATAATATAGATAATACCATAACAAATAATACAGATAACAATTCTGTTACTAATAATTCCACAAATAATCGAACAACTCCAAAAACCGAAACGAAAATCAGCAGTTTTTCTACCCCAATAGTAGATGACCACGAAAATAGAATAAACAACATAAAAATAACTTGCTCAAGAATAAGCGGTACTGTTGTTAAATCTGATGAGGAATTTTCATTTTGTGAAGTTGTAGGTCAGCCTTCAAGCGAAGATGGATATAAGGAAGCACATGCTTTTGTTGATGGCGAACTTGTAAACGCTATCGGTGGTGGAAATTGCCAAGTAAGTACTACAATTTATAATGCAGCAAAGAAAATTGATGGAGTAGAAATAACTGAAAGGCATGAACACGACAAGCCTGTTGGGTATATAGAAATGGGTAAAGATGCAACAGTTGCATATGATTATTTAGATTTAAAATTCAAAAATAACACTAACTATAATTTAAAATTAAAGGCATATATTAAAAATAATAAAGTTTACGTTGATATTTATAGAGTTAGCTAGTATAAACTCTGGCTTTTGAGTCATTTATTCTTTAAATTTGTTAAGTAAAAGATATATTTTTTTCAAATTTTTTTGTACCTTGCTGTCGAAACCATCTAAGCATTCTGAAAAGAAAATAAATTTTCTTTTCATCTGCTAGGTTTCTCCAAGCGCACTCGCTTTTGCAAAGCTCGTTTGGTCGCTGCGCGGTACTGCAAAAATTTTCAAAATATATATCTTTTATTTATTATAATAAATTCTATCTACTTACTAAATATATCTTACTACCAGTATCATCTTCTTGATCTAGCAAAACCTCATAATGGCTAAATCCTGTATATTCCAATATCTTATTTAGGCATTCATCTACATTCATCCATTTTTTAATGCTTAATACAAATTGGTCTTGACTTTGAAGTTCTTTATCTTCTTTTAAGAAATCCAGTTTATCATAATTCATATTGATTATTATAGACTTATCATATGTCATGAATTCTGGCATACTATTTATATATGTAAATGCATTATCTACAACATACACAAAATCCAATTCTTTATATTCGTTTGCTATTTCTAAATATTTGTTATATCCTCTATATAAATATCTAGGCTCATTTGTAATCATACCATTTATTGTAACTATTAAACATGCTCCTATTGTTATGCCATATGCTACTTTCTTATTTGCAAAGATTCTATATAAGCCAAGCACTGTTAAAATTGCTATTTCTGGAAGTATTGGCATTATGTATCTTACAGCATATTTCACTTCAACTACAGGTGATATTTTGGCCACAAACACAAAATATAAAATTGTTGGAACTAGCAAAAGGATGTATTGGAATAATTTTTCTGTTTTGTCATTTTTTCTATTTATAAATTTTCGTATAAGTTTTATAAGCACTCCAATTACTACAGCTCCAAATAATACATACATTACTACATTATTTACGCTGAATGCTTCTCCTAGTCTTCCTAAGTAAAGAAGAATTGCATCTGTAATAGTTTTTCCATTATCTCCTGCACCAGCTCCTCTATATGAGAAGAATATATGATAAATAGATGCTGGGAATAATATTATTCCAACTATTGCTGTAACAATATGTATGATTATGTATTTTCTAAGCATTTTGTATTGTTTCTTTTGTATAAATCTGATGAACATTATTGCAAATATGAACAATGCAAATATGCAGAAATAATATTGTGTTAAAAATCCTAGCAGAACAGTAAAGAATAACTGCCATTTATCTTTTTTAGTAATATCTAAATTGTTTTTAGATATTCTCAAATTGATGTATACGTATGTTAATCCAAAGAAAGTAATCATCATATACATTCTTAAGAATATTACAGTTGAGGCGGCTCCCATACTTAATCCATATAGTAAAATTGCAATTAAACCTAGCCATTTTTTATTAAACAACTCAAATATTTTTCTCATAATGACACATGTCATAAGGAAAAATACTAAATTTATTGCAAAAATAATATATTTTGAGAACATACCATATGCAATGCTTGATACTAAATGTACAAGTGCATAAAATAATGGTGGATGTACATCTCTTGACTGATTATAATATACCGAAAAATAATTAAATACATCTCCCCCTCCTATGGTTGCATATTCTTTAGCATCTTCGCTGGTTTTCCATTCCGGTTTATCCGCTCTTTGAATTTCTCCGGCGAGCTCTCCAAATTCATCTTGATGGGACAGATAATATTTTATATTATCTATAGTTTCTCCTAAACTATTAGCAATTACGTATTTTTCAATAGTTCTGTTCAAAAAATCCGACTTAGCAGCAGCTTGAAAAACATTATCCCATTTATAATTTGAGGAACCATAAGAAAATATTTCATCCTCATGGTATCCTTCTTTTTGGCCTATCCAATAAAACATAAAAATTGTAGTTATTATTAGGATTAATACAAATATTAAATTATATCCTTTTTTTGTGTTAATTTTATTCCACATAATTATTCTCCACTTTGTTGTTGATGTATATTAGTTACATTCCCTTGCATGTCTTTATAATAACTTTGGCTTCCTTTTCTTGCCATTATATGATTATTTGTTATTCCTTCAAATTCTTCTCCATCTTCGGCTCTAAGAATTTCCTTGTTATTTATATCCATAACAACATCTGTATTGTCAACATTTATAATAAAATATCCACTATCAATTTTTTTAGTAACAAGTGTAATATATGTTCCATTATTGTCTTCTAATCTAACTGGCTCAAACATCATTTTACCTGTTGAATCTATTACAGTATAATATGGTGTATTGCCTTCATTTAGAAATCTGACTAATGCATAACCATTGCTAAATACTGGGCAATAATCTGAATTTGTTTTAGCAAATTCTTTTAAACTAGTTACTTTTTTATTTGATAAATTAAAAATATTATTATTATATATGTCGTAGACTAGATTACCTTGGTATTCTCTTACTCCCGTAACTTCACCATTTGGCTCAGGTATTTTATACATTTTTCCATCTGTAGTAAATACTGTAATGCCCTCCGTTCCTGCCGTAACAGCATATCCATCAATATACTCTACCAAATGAGTGGTTCCAGAACCATATTTGAAAAGTTTTTCAGTTTTAGAGTTAAAGTATTGCTTATCAACCTGGTACATTCCCTCTCCTCTATCTCTAATGTTTCCAACATAATCTTCATTAGGTTTTAAAATATATTCGCCTTTTTCCAGGCTATATATACCAGTGGTTGTGCTTGAGCTATTATATGTATCTTTTTTTTCTGTAATAATTAAACATCCATTGGAACCTAGGGTAACATTTTGATATTGAGTTTTTTTGTATGAGAACTTTTGATTTCCATTTTTGTCATATATGGTTATGGTTCCTTCTTCTGGTACATCATTTAATTTAACATAACCATCAACATATTCATCTCCGTATTTTTCATCATACGACCATAGAATGTTAAAGTTCTCATCAATAATGTAAGTTTTATCATCTTTAAGTACAGCTAATCCATTATCAAATTCAGCCACATCATTAATAAATATTGTACCATCATCAGAGCTTACAGCATTATCAAACAAATTATCACTTGTGTCTGATATGCTATTTAATTGCGAGCCCTCGTCTGCCATCAGATTGGTCATTTGCTCAGATGCTGTCTCCAGTGCATCCTTATGCTCCATTTGCTTTTTAATAGGATTAGTACAACCTGTTAAAGTTAAAACAGTAATGCACGAAACCGTTGTTACAAATAAATTCAAGATTTTTTTCTTCATTTTTTATTCCTCCCCTTTATTTAAAAAATCATATAGTATTATATCAAATAAAGAAAAAAATGTATATGTTTTTTGAAAAAATTTAACTTGAACAAAAGGGACACTCCTAAAAGTTCAAAAACTTGAACAAAAAGGAGTGTCCCTTTTGTTCAAGCTTTCGTTTATACTAAGTTCTTAGCATATTAAACCAGCTTTGATATGCATTCAAGGCTATATTGAAAAATGTTCTTTTTTCAATATTAATTTCTGCTATGAGGTTGCTTCTTCCTATTTCTTGCCCATTTAAAGTAAATATCATTTCTCCTAATTTCTGTCCCTGTGTTATCGGAGCTGATATATTTTCATCTATATTAACTATTTGCTCTACATTTTTATCTTCGCCTTTTTTTACTAAAATTCCTACATCATTTTCTATTACAAGATTTAGTTTTGGTGTTACACCTTTGTTTACTTCTACTTCTTTTAAAATATCTCCGCCTCTTGCTATTAGCTTATATTGATAATTGCTAAATCCATAATCCAATAATTTTTGTGCTTCTGCAAAACGTATTTTAGTTGTTGGAGCTTTCATTATAACTGCTATTAGTGAAAGTCCGTCTCTTGTAGCACTTGCAGATAGATTATATAATGCAACAGATGTCGAACCTGTTTTTAATCCAGTTGCTCCTTTATAATTTCTAATTAATTTATTGGTATTTACTAGTTCAGATTCGCCATTTCTTAAAGTATCCATCCAAATTGTTGTATAATTCATTATACTTGGATGATTATTTAATAATTCTCTTGACATTAATGCAATATCGTATGCTGATGTTACATGACCATCTTCATCTATTCCATGGCAGTTTTTAAATGTTGTATCATTCATTCCCAATTCTTTTGCTCTCTCATTCATTTTTTGTACAAATGCCTCTTGACTTCCACATAAATAATCTGCCATTGCTACAGTGCAGTCATTTGCTGACACAACGCATATTGCTTTTAACATCTCATCTACTGTTAGTTCTTCTCCAACTTCTAGCCATATTTGTGAGCCTCCCATTCCAGCTGCATCTTCTGTACACGGTATTTTATCTGTTAGTGAAATTTGACCTGAATCTAATGCTTCCATAATAAGTAGTAGGCTCATTACTTTTGTAACACTTGCTGGTCTTAATTTTTCATGCATATTGTGTTCATACAAAATTTGACCAGTTTTCTGCTCAATTAGTATTGCTCCACCAGATTCTAGATTTAAACTATTTGTGTTTTTATTGCTATTGGAAGTAGATGTATTTTCTGTACTTGAATTGTTAACTGTTGATGCAGTATTGTTTTGAGCGGAAATGTTTATTTCGTTTTTTAACATATTAGAATTTGTTTGAATAGTATTGCTTTGTGTTGTGGCACTAGTTTGAGTGGATAGTGGTTCTGCTTCTGATGACCATACATATACTGTATCATCTGATGCTAATACTACTGAAAAAGTAAATATAGTAAGAATAATCAATAATGAACTTACAATTTTTATAATTTTTTTGTTCACTAATATACCTCCATTTCTTTTTAGAGTTTTATTACTATAACAAAAAACTCTAAAATATATATCATTACAAATATATTTTAGAGTTTTGCAATTTATTCATTATAGTATGTTTTTACATTACCTTAAGAATATTTCTTCTTCATATGTTTTTTATTATTTTATTTTCTTCACTTATATCAAGAAAAAATTACTTTTTGCTTCTTTAATTGAATTGATTATCATTATAAATATAATAATAACTCCTATAACAATACTCATATCCGCTATGTTAAAATTTGGAAAATTAAATAGATTTATATCTATAAAATCAATAACATAGCCTCTAAATATTCTATCAATTAAATTGCCTATGCCACCGGCAAGTATTAGTATCAAACTAGAATAAGTTATATGCTCTAATTTTTTTCTTTTAAGCACTAAAAATATCAGTATACTTACAATAACTATTGCATTAGTAATTGTTGCAAACATACTACTTCCAATTCCAAAAGCCATTCCAACATTTTGTGTATATGTAAAATTTAAAAAATTTGGAACAACTGTTATTTCTTTATTTAATATGAGCATTTTGCTTAATTGGTCTAATATTACAATTATTATTCCTATCAAAATTATCATTCTTTTTTTGTTCATTTTCGTGCCCCTTATTTATAATGACCTCTACAAGCTATTATTATTATTGAAGTATCTTTTATTGTATACACTATTCTATTTACGCCATCAATTCTCCTACTCCAATATCCGGACAAACTTTCTTTTAATGGCTCTGGTTTTCCCAAGCCATTAAAAGAATCTCTTTGTATATCTTTTATTAGTAAATTTATTCTTTTAAGTGTTTTTTTATCTTGAGCTTGCCAGTAGCAATAATCATCCCAAGCATTTTCTTCCCATAAGATTTTCAATTACTCACCATCTTCCTCTACTATTTCGTGTTCTTCTAGTTTTGCTTTTCCATTATTTATATTTTCAACAATTTTTTCAAGATGTTCTATATTATTTTTTGAATAAAAAGGATCAACTTTTATTTCAAATGGTAGCTTATGCTCTCTTAGAACGGTTTTTATAAACATATTAATTGCAACCGATACATTCATTCCTGTTTCATTACAAAACTCTTCAAAACTTTTTTTGTCTTTTTCATCTATTCTTACACTCAAATTAGCTTGTGACATAATATTCACCTCTTTCATGATATATTATACTGCTTTTGTGTTATATTGTCAATACATTGTCATACTCTTGTTGTAAAATTTAGTAAAATGCTGGAGACAGATCTAAATCTGTCCCCCGAATTCCACTACCAATATATATTTTATTCTTCTTCGTCAAAATTATCCTTTTGCTCTGTTTCATCATATTCATAATCATAATCTACTGTTGGTGGCACTGGTGCTTGAGTATTAGTAATTTGATTATGGCCCATTTTGCTTCTTCTTGGGCGTATTCTACTAGCGTTTTGTATTGTTTCTGTTAAATTATCTAGAGTCTCCTTAGCTTCTTTATGCTCCCTATCAAGCCTTTTTGCTTCCTCTTTCTTTTCTTCCTTTTTGTTTTGCATTGTTTTGTTTAAATAGCAATTAACTTTTTCCATTAAATCTGGAACATAGTCTATAAGTTTGTCTAATGCTGAAGAATGATTTACAGGTAACAATTTCACATTATTTGGACTTACCACTAAAAATGCAACTGGTGAAATACTTACTCCTGCACCTGAACCTCCTCCAAATGGTAATCTATATTGAACTTGCTCTTCTTTTTCTTTCTTAGTATATTCATCTAAAGTCTCTCCTCTAAATTCGCTTCCTCCTGCTGCAAATCCAAACCCAACTTTTGAAATTGGAATAATTACCATGTTATTGCTTGTTTCTATTGGCTCTCCTATAATAGTATTTACATCTACCATATCTTGTATGCTATTCATGGCTGTAAGCATAAGCCCTTCTATTGGATGTTCACTCATCTTATCAACTCTCCTTTTTCTAATATTTATATTGATAATATGTACCAATTCTACTTAATTTATACATATTTTTTCTTGATTTATAAATTTTATATAAACTATTTAACACATTTATAATTTTCACTTCAATTTCAGTATCTAATTTCAAATGATATGCATATTGATTATATATTGGTTCTATTTTATATTTTATATTTTTGAAATTTTTTCTTTCTGTAACATATGGTAAAATAACTGAAATTACTGTGCATATAATTGGGATAGCAAAAGTAGTTGCAACTACATCCTGAATACCAACTTTCAGCTGTAAGTTCAACATAGATATTTTAGGTCTGATTTTTAGTAGTTCTTGTATATCTGAAAATTTTAAGTCCTTCTCTAATTTTTTTATATCTATCTTTTCCAAGTGCATTTTTGTAAATATTTTTCTTATTTTTTGTTTATTTAATTTAATCGAAATCCATTTTAATTTATTCATTAAATTTAAAGAAATTGAAATTTCGTATTTTGAATTTATCTTTTTTTGATTTTCTATTTTAAGATTATTAATTTTTATTTTGACAGTAGAAATTAGAGTGAATATTACTAAAAGCATAATAACTATAATAATTGCGCAAAATAATAAAACTAATACCATATAACCTCCTAAAAAGTTATTTGATATTAGTTTTACCAATTTTTACACTTTTTAAACATCTTTTCTTCTATTTTTTTCTACAGTTATATTGCCAAAAAGCTCTTCTTGAGATGTTAACACTTTACTTCTTCTTGAAAGTTCTAATAATCCTGTAAAGGCTGTTACAATTTCTGGTTTAGAGCATTTTTTACTTGAAAACAAATTGTTGAATACAAATTTTTTATGATGCAATAATGCCCTAAACATATCTTTTACTTTTTCTCCAACAGTATATGTTTCTGTAATTGCTATTTTTTCTATGTTTTTAGCATTTTGGTTTAATCTTAAAGCACTTTTCTCTAAAATTTCTGCATATGCATCTGAAATTTTTTCTTTGTTATACTCTACCTCTAATTTCTGTTTTGGTAATTCAATTTGTTCAGGAGCTTTAAAAAATGTCATTCCGCCTTTTGTATACATTTCTCTAAATCTAGCAGTAATTTCTTTATATTTTTTGTATTCTATAATTCTATGCAATAATTCTTCTTCTGTGAGTTCTTTTTCATCTTCCACTTGATTTGGAAGTAGATTCTTAGATTTGATATATAGTAAAGTTGATGCCATAACTAAAAATTCGCTAGTTACCTCTAGATTCATCTCTTCCATATTATTTATATACTCAATATACTGGTCCGTTATCTCACTAAGATTTATATCATATATATCCATTTTATTTTTGTCTATTAAATGGCATAACAAATCTAGAGGACCTTCAAAGTTCTCTAGTTTTAAATTATATTTATTTGTTTCTAATGTTAAAATATTCTGCATTTATTCCTCCAAAATTTCTATAGCCTGTTTTACTGAATCCATTTTATATCCTTTTTTTAATAGATATTGAATTAAGCTTTGCTCTTCCATACTATTTTGTCTTTTTAAAATAATATTCTTTGCAGAGTTTATTTCATAATCTTCAAGCTCTTCACTGTGATTATATATGTAATCTTCCATTGCATCTATATCAACACCCTTTGCTTGAAGTTTATATTTTAATTCTTTTAGAGATAAATTATTTAAATTCATAAACTCTGCAACAGCTCTTTCAACATAACTTTTGTCATTTATGTATCCTATTTCTTTTAAATGCTCTATTACATCTTCTAGTAGCTCACTATCTTCATTAGAAAACTTTCTTTTCACTTCATTTTCTGTTCTTTTTTTGTACATGATATATTTTAGTACTTTAGTTTTTAACTGGTCAAATTCTTCTATAGAATACATCTATTTGCTCCTTAATTTTTTTTAATTTCTCTTTAATACTTTTAAGTTAGTACACAAGATGAAAATACTTCGTATATCTTGCAAATGCATACAAGATATTTATCAGCTTAAAGAGTAATTATAATTGATGGTTACTCCTCTGGCTCAGTTTCCTGCTCCTCATCTTCTTCCTCTTCTCCTAAACTCTTTTCAAATGCCGCATTGAAATTATCTCTTATCTTCTTTTCAACTTCATTAGCTACATCTGGATTATCTGCCAAATACTTCTTAACATTTTCTCTTCCTTGTCCTATTCTTTCTCCATTATAGCTAAACCATGAACCTGATTTTTCAATTATGTCTAAGTTGACAGCAATATCTAATATATTTCCTTCTTTTGAAATTCCCTTACCATATACTATATCAAACTCAGCTTCTCTAAATGGTGGAGCAACTTTATTTTTAACAACTTTAACTCTTGCTCTATTTCCTACTACTTCTCCATCTTGTTTAATATTCTCTATTTTTCTTATATCTAATCTTACAGATGCATAATATTTAAGAGCTCTACCACCAGCTGTTGTTTCTGGGTTTCCAAACATAACTCCTACTTTTTCTCTCAATTGGTTAATAAATATTACAACCGCTTTTGATTTATTAATAACACCTGCTAATTTTCTTAAAGCTTGTGACATAAGTCTAGCTTGTAAACCAACATGAGCATCTCCCATATCACCATCAATTTCTGCTTTTGGTACTAATGCTGCAACTGAGTCTACAACTATTATATCTATTGCTCCACTTCTTACTAATGCTTCAGTAATTTCCAAGGCTTGCTCACCTGTATCAGGTTGAGATACTATTAAGTTATCAATATCAACACCTAAGTGTTTTGAATATACTGGGTCTAGAGCATGCTCAGCATCAATAAAAGCTGCTTCTCCTCCTAATTTTTGCGCTTCTGCTATCATATGTAGAGCAAGTGTTGTTTTACCAGATGACTCTGGTCCATATATTTCTACAATTCTTCCTCTAGGAATACCACCAATTCCTAAAGCTATATCAAGACTTAGTGCACCTGTTGGTATTGCTTCAACTTCCATTGCACCAAAATCTCCTAATTTCATTACAGATCCTTTGCCAAATTGTTTTTCAATTTGTCCTAAAGCTGCTTCTAGAGCTTTCATTTTTTCTGGGTTTTGATTATTCATTAATTTTTCCTCCTTGTATAAATTGTTTAATAACCTTTAACTTATTTTTATAAACAACTGTTTGTATTATATAATATATTTTTTATTTGTCAAGCAATTTTATTAATTTTTTTCTGTTTTTTTGTTATTGCCTGAACCAATTCTCGAAATCTGTATATGCTGTATAATTATTAGGTTTAATATCTCCTGTAAGTCTAATTCCATATACTAATTTATTTGTGTTTCTATATAAGCAAATATATGGAACTTCTTTCTCATAAATTTCGATTATTCTGTTGTATTTTTCTTTTAACAGATCTTTATCTGAGATGTTTTTTACTTCATTAAGTATTCCTGTTATTTCTTCATTCTGGTAATTCGATAAATTATCTTCCCCTAAGAAATATGTTAAGTCTGGGCTGTATCCATTGTTTACCCCTGTTATTATCATATCATAATTTTTGTTTTTCAAATAATTTTGATATGATGAATTTGATACCCTATATAAAGACACATTAATTCCTATATCTTCCAATTGTTCTTCTATTAATTCTGCAACTTTTACTCTTGTTTCATTTGAGTTGTCTACAACTAGACTTAAGTTTAAATACTGTGTCGAGTAGTTCTCTGTTTTTCTCCAATAGCCATATCTATATTCCCATCCAGCATCTTCCAACGTTTCCTTTGCTTTTTCTTGATTATAACTTGATTTGCTTTCTTTTTCATATAAATAACTACCATAGTCAATTGGAAATGATGATACATAATAATTGTTACTAAATACAGTTGAATTAATTTTATTTTTATCTATAGCATAATTAATAGCTTGTCTTACCTCTACATTTTTCAATAATGTATCTTCGCAGTTCAAAGAAACAAAATCTAATTCTCTTCCTTTATAGTTGTTGGTTACAAATCCAATTGTTCCGATATAATCTTCAACATTTGTAATAGATGTACTTACTAAATCTATATTTCCTATTTTCAAGCTGTTATATG
This sequence comes from uncultured Clostridium sp., assembly GCA_946500265.1. GTDB lineage: Bacteria > Bacillota > Clostridia > TANB77 > CAG-508 > CALXVA01. The sequence continues at coordinate 75,888 of CAMMVE010000001.1, read as the reverse complement.
CATCACCCATTGTGTCGTAAAAATATAATTCTACTCTATCTATTTTTCTTTCCACATTGTCTGGATTATACCAATTTTCATTTTGCTCTAATTCTATTTCTTCTTCTGTAGCAGATGTTACTTTATACATTCCTGTTGAGAAAGGAGCTTCTCTTGATTTATAAAAATCGTCTCCATCAAATTGACTTTTCGAAATTATAGGAAAAATTAGATTATATTCAAAAAATGGTTCCTCTTTTTTTAAATTGATTCTAATAGTATTTCCTTCAATTATTTCTACTGATTTGATATTTGCTACATTATCTGAGTAAACTGATTTTCCATCTTTTATAGTGTCTATAGTAAATTTAACATCTTCTCCAGTCACACTACTTCCATCTTGCCATTTTAGATTTTCTCTAAGCTTAACAAGGTATGTTGTACTATCTGATTTTGACCATTCTTCTGCTAAAGCAAACTCTATTTCATACGTATCTGATAAGGTTAGTAAAGGCTCATATAAAATGGTTGAAAGACTAATTATATCTTCATTCTCTGTAATAAGTGGATTTATATTATCAAAATCTGAAATTCCTATTTTCAAAACTGACTCTGTGTCTTGTACAGTATGAACAGTATTTTCGCCACTAATTTCTGTATTTTGTGAATTTTGAGAGTTTATTTTATATATAGCAAATCCAATTATACAAATTGCAAAAATAATAAAAATATATTTTATAATATTAGTTTTCATACAGCCTCCTTGCTCATATACTATATAATATTTTTAGGTTTTTTTCAACTGTTTTCGGATAAAAAAGAAGCACAATGTACTAATTTGTGCTTCACTATATATAATATTTATACTCATTATAAACTATTTTCTAGATTCTACAATAAGCTTTATACCTGTTCTGTCTTCTCCTTCTACCTCAACTTCAGCAAATGCAGGTATACATACTAAATCCACTCCTGCTGGTGCTACAAATCCTCTTGCAATTGCTACAGCTTTCACAGCTTGATTAAGTGCTCCTGCTCCTATTGCTTGCATTTCTGCCTTGTTAGATTCCTTTACCAAACCTGCAATAGCTCCAGCTACTGAATTTGGATTTGACTTTGACGAGATTTTTAAAATTTCCATTTTTGCCTCCTATATTTTTTTATTTGTTTTAATTAACAATTATATTTATATTACAATTTCTGGAAATTGTCTATAGGTTTTTGGAAAATAATGGAAAAAGCGTTCGTCCATTTTCGACCACATTCGACAGCTATTTATAGCTTATTCTATATATATTTACCGTTTTACATTCTTCGTCATTTATTTCAAATACACATCCATTTAAAATAGTATCTCCTTCTGCTAATTTATATTTTTCTGGAAGTGATGTAAGAAATCTTTTTATTGAAGCAGATACATCCATTCCAATAACAGATTTTTTAGGGCCGGTCATTCCTATATCGGTTATATATGCTGTATTTTTATCTGTTATTTCCTCATCAGCAGTTTGTACATGAGTATGTGTACCAAAAATCGCGTTAACTTTTCCATCAAGGAAATGTTTCATTGCAATTTTTTCTGCAGTTGCCTCGGCATGGAAATCTATTATAATAATATCTGCTTCTCTGCTTAACTTATTAACTAATTCATCTGCCACTGAAAAAGGATTTTCAGATAAAACGTTCATATCAGTTCTACCAATTAAATTAATAACAGCTATTTTTTTATCGTTACATTTGAAAACATTGTAACCTTTTCCCGGTACACCCTTGGAATAATTTGCCGGTCTTAAGAGTATTGGATTATCTATAAAAGTAAAAATATCTTTTTTACCCCAAGTATGATTGCCCATAGTAATTGCATTAATCGGCATTCTTAATAAAGTATTAAAATCTTTTATAGTAAGCCCCATACCTCCAGAAGTATTTTCAGCATTTACTATAGTAAAATCAATATTTTCTTTTTCAATTATTTTAGGAAGTGACTCTCTTAATTTATTTAATCCTGTTGCTCCAACTATATCTCCTATTGCTAATATTTTCATTTCTCAATTTCCTTTCTTTCTACTTGAACTAAAAGGAGTGTCCCTTCTGTTCATCTATTTCAAAAGCTCTTCTGCTAAGCTTTCCATTTGCTTTATGTTTTCTTCTTTCATTCTCGATTTAATAGTAATTACTGGTTCAATTATTTCTAATTCTTTACAGCCTTGTAAAAGATTTTTCATGCAATTACCAGCAGATGGTGCCCATGAACCATTTTCAATTATTCCTATTTTTCTCTTTTGATAGTTTCTCTCTTTCAAACGTCCAAGAAAATGCTCCATTGGAGGGAAAACTCCCGCATTATAGCTAGATGATGCAAGGACTAATTTTGAATATTTAAAAGCATCTGCAACACATTCAGCCCAGTCATCTTTTGTAAGATTTCTTATTACGACTGTTTTTTCTCCTTGTTCTTTAAGAATATCTGCCATTTTTTCAGCTGCATTTAAAGTATTTCCATATATAGAGCTGCATGCAATTAAAACACCATCTTCTTCTGGCTCATAACTGCTCCATGTTTTATATTTATCTATATAATATCTAAGATTTTCTTTTAACACTGGACCATGCAAAGGGCAAATAGTTTTAATATCTAAAGTTGCTGCTTTATTTAATAGTGCTTGCACCTGCATTCCATATTTACCAACAATTCCTATATAGTATCTTCTTGCTTCATCAAGCCAGTCTTCCTCAACATCTAATGAGCCAAATTTTCCAAAAGCATCTGCTGCAAAAAGCATTTTTTCAGTTTGTTCATATGAAACCATAGCCTCAGGCCAATGAACCATAGGAGCCATAAAGAATTGCAATTTATGCTTTCCTAAATCTAGCACATCACCTTCTTTAACTAAAACTTTTCTATTAGAAATGTCTAAATCAAAGAAATTTGACAAGATATTAAATGTGAATTGATTTCCTACTATTTTCATCTCTGGATATTTCTCAGCAATAAGGCCAATATTATACGCATGGTCTGGTTCCATATGAGAAACTACTAAATAATCAGGCTTGTCTCCATCAAGAGCTTTATCTAAATTTTTAAGCCATTCATCAGTAACAGCCTCATCAATTGTATCCATAATTACATTTTTTTCGTCTTTAATAACATATGAATTATAGCTCATACCATTTTTTAAAACATACTGATTTTCAAAAATCTTTAAATTATTATCACTTGCACCAATATTAATTATATCTTTAGAAATATTTACTTCTTTCATATTTTTTCACATTCCTTTCTAGATACAGATTCGGTTGAAAAAGAATTAAATATTGTAATTGTTTTTCAACCTTTTTATTCCATATGCAATTCTATTATATTGCACTATATATGTCAATATTATTCAAAAACAAAATTACAACACTAGTTACTGTTTAATGGTTTAAATATATTTAAACTACCGTTGCAGGACATGCATTATTTAAATACCATTAAACAGTAACAAACACTGTGTACATATTTAAATGTGTTCCAACGTATAAAATCGAGCAGCTTTAACTTAAAGCTGCTCTTTTTTTCAAGGCATTCCGCATCTTGTTTCTTCGTCTAAGAAACAATTTAATTTGTATTGCGTTGGAAAAAGTATCGCGAACTGCGCAATTGTGTTACCATGAAATCTGATTCTTATTTCTTTGTTAGGATCTTTTTCATAAGGAATTCCTTGATAATCAGCTGCATCCTCGTACAATTCCACTGCAATACGTAGCAAATAGTCTCTTATATCCCGATCTTGTGAAATTAAAGCTACCTCCAAAAGAGGAAAATTTTTATTCTCTTGGAAATGCAAAAATTGAATCGGGTGATTATTCATCAGACTACACCTGCCTTTTATAAAATAAAATGTATTTTTATTATACTATATTTTCGCCAATTTTTCAATATAGGTTACATAAAATCTTTTTTTGCATTAAAGTCAATATTCTTAATAATCAACGAAGTTTTTAAAAATTTCAGCCATTCAAATATCTAATGCAAAATTTACTTCCTTTTCCCATTTCAGATTCCACTGTAATATATCCATTATCTTTTTCAATTATTGTTTTAGCGAGTGATAAGCCAATTCCCACACTATCTTTGCTTGAATTTTTTCCTTTATAAAATCTTTCAAATATGTGTTTTAAGTCTTCTGGGTCTATTCCGCTTCCCTGATCTTCTATTAATATTTCTGAATACAAATCATTTTTTCCATATTTAATGCTTATTTTTGTACCACTTTCAGAATGTTCTACGCAATTTTTTATTATATTGGTAATTGCTTCTACTTGCCATTTTATGTCGCACACAACCTCTGGATTCCTAAAAGGTGCTTGTCCAAAATCAGGAATAGTTTCAATTTTTATCTTACGCAAGTCACATAAAGTTTCCACATTTTGTTGTGCTTGATCTATTATATCTCTAATTTTTTCTTCTTTCCTATTAAATTTAATTGTGTTAACATCAAATTTAGATAACTTTAATAATGCTTGTATGAAGAAATTAATATTTGATATTTCCCTATAAATACTTTTAATAAAATCATTACGTATATCCACATCCATATTAAGATTATCAAGCAAATTATCAAGCATTATTATTATGGAAGTTAATGGTGTCTTTAGCTGATGAGATATGTCTTCAAGTGATTTTTTTAATTGCATTTTATCTTTTATAGAGTTTTCTGACTGTTCTCTTAGCATAACTGTTATTTTGTATAACTCATTTTTTAATATCGATAGCTCATCCTCGCTATTTTCTTGTATGCTTAAAGTGTATATTCCTCTATTGATATCTTCTATATATTTTGTTATCTCCGATATTTTTTTGTTTTGATTTTTATTATATTTTACAAATATACAAATAATTACTATAAGAAGTGTTAGCAATATACTGCAATTAATAATAAGAAGAAGTTTGCTATCTTGCTGATTAGAAAGGATGGCAGTATCTTTATCTATATTTATTCCATATTCTTTAAGAAAATCAGTTTGTTCAAGATTATCATTATTCAATATTTGTATAATTTCATTTATATCTGCCTCTGGGTAAGATTTTTTTATATTATTTATTATTTGATTTATGGCGAGATTACTATTCCTGTTGTATGAACTATATTGTATGTGGTTAACAATTGCGAGGATTATCATAAATATAGCAAATACTACTATTGTAAAAATAATATATTTTTTTAAAACTTCTTTATTCTTCATCAATTCTATAACCTACTCCTTTTATAGTTGTAATTATTGGAGTTTCAAGCTTTTCTCTAATTCTTTTCATGTATACTGTTACAGTATTATCATAAACATCATTGCCTGTCCAGTCCCATATCTTTTCTATAATATACTCTCTTGTGATTACTTTGTTCAGATTAGTAAAAAGTAACATTAAAATTTTAAGCTCAAGTGAAGAAAGCCCTATTTGCTTTTCTCCTTTATATACACACATTTTATCTAAATCACAAGTAATGTCCTTAATTTTTATTATATTATTTTTCTTCTCTCGCAAAAAAATCTTATTTATTCTTGCAAGTAATTCCCTTGTAGAAAATGGTTTCGTTATATAATCCTCCGCGCCCAATTCCAATCCTTTTACCACATTGTCTTCATCATCCATTGCAGTTAGGAAAATAGTACTTATGTTCTTTGTTTTTATATCTCTATATAAATCAAATCCACTTCCATCAGGAAGAGTAATATCTAAAATAATTAAATTTATTTTTTCTGTAGCTAGCATTTTCTGAGCTTCTACTATATTTTCTGCACTTAGCACTTTGTAATTACTTTGCTCTAAATTATATATTAGTGCTTTTGTTATTAATTTATTATCTTCTACTAATAAAATCTGCATTTTTGTACCTCTAAATTATTACTTAATTGAAAGAGCAACCCCAGCAAGAGTTGCCCTTAATTTTAGTTAGAATTAATGATTCCCTCCTTGCCCATTAATTCTCACTCCTAAAAAAAGTATATGCATTATTATATAACTAAATACTAAATTTCGCAAGACGTTTACATAATTTTTACACATTTTCTTTTCTGATAGTTTCTATTATATTTTGTTTGTTTATCTTGCTAATTGCAAATCTCATTATAATAAATACTATCACAAATACAAATATTATAGATATTAATATTGCTCCAATTGGCCACATAAATCCAAAATCTAGTGATTCTGCAAAAGCTTTATATATTGCAAAGGATGCAATTAATCCTAAAATTATTCCATAAAGTAATGCTTTAAAAGAATAGAAAATAGTTTCAAGATTTACCATTTTATTAAATTCTTTTTTTGTCATTCCTATGCTTTTTAGCATTGCGAATTCTTTTTGCCTTAATTCTATATTTGAAGTTAATGTATTAAAAATATTTGTTACTCCTATTAATGTAATTACTGCAATAAATCCATATGCAAATATTGATGTTAGAAGTTTTACTGCATTATAGAATTTCACTTCTTTATCTATGTTAAATACGGATATATCGTTATAATTTTCTGTTAAATCTTTTTCCGTATCTTCGGCTTCTGCCGTTTTAATCGCTAATTTAACCGGCACAAAATTAATTTCATCTCCATATTCATCAATATTTACTATAACAAGACCATTTCCATATGTTGTATCTTCTAAGCCTCTTGGCTTTTCATTAACAATTTTAGCTATTTCTAACTTAAGCTCCAAGCCATCTAGATTAGCAGAAATAGTATCTCCATTCTTATAATTCAAAGTTCTTCCTCTTATAGTTTTTCCATCATCTGTATACAAATTTGTATAATCATTTAGTATTGCCTTATCTTTAACATTTTCATAATTCAAATTTAAGCTCTCTACAAATTCCTTAAAATCTTTGCTGTTTAAGCCTTTTAATGTCACTTGTGGCACAAAATTAGAATCTACATCATTGCCCATTCTTTCTATTGCAAAATCAGATAAAATATTTTGATCTGTCAATTCCATTAATGAGAATCCTGTTTCGCGAGCTACATCGTATATTAATGAATAATCATCAAATTTTTCATTTTGCACAATATCTGATAAAACTTCACTATTTTCAGAAGATGCTGTGACCTGCACATTATAATCATAATCCTCGTAATAACTAGACATAGCTTCAAATGCATATGTTATTAAAGTTGATGTTGCAATAAATACAAACACACTTATCGCAATAGAAACTACTGTTGTTCTATATTTTTTCTTGCTTCTTTTTAAGTTTTTATATGCTATAACTCCACCCATTCCGAATAATTTTTTAATTATTTTTGGTGACTTAATTTTTTTGCTGTTTATTTTTACTTCATTTGCACTTCTTATTGCCTCAAGTGGTGTTACTTTTCTTGCTTTCCTTGCAGCAGATAAACAAGATAAATAAACTGTAACCAAACCTAATAATGCTGCTATAACAATTGGCAAAATGGAAATACTAAATTCTACTTGTGCCTCTAAAACTCCTTGTAGAATGTTTCTTACAATAATTACTAAAATATATACAGCTAGAATTCCCGCCAAAATTCCTATTGGAATACCAATTATACTTAAAATCATACCTTCTTGTATAACACTTTTTCTTATTTGCTTTTTGGTTGCTCCAACACTAGATAGCTTTCCATACATTCTTATTTTCTCAGTTAGAGATATAGAAAAAGCATTTTTTATGCAGTATATACTAGTTATCATAATAATAGCTACTACCACAATAATTACTGACAAAATCATAGATGCTGTTGCATCACTTGAATTCAAAGACTCCCAACGTAAAAGTTCATAATTAACTGAATAAGTATAATTAGTTTCTGTCAATTCTCCTGAATTGATTCTTACACCTATCATTTCTTCAATATCTTCTTCACAATTGTATGGATTATTTAACGCAATATATATATCTTTCTGTCCTTCTTCTAGCCCATTAGTTATACATGCATATCCAGCGTCTACTATAAATGAAATACGTCTAATAGGCATATCATTATTTGATACAATTCCTACTATTTCAAACTCTTTTGTAAAATTCACTTTGAGATTTTCTTCTGTTATTCTTTGTTGCTCATCTCCACTATCACTTATCACCAGGCCATTGCTATCGCTTTGATTATCCACTTCTGGAGGTACAGCGTACTCATAAGGTAAGTAATCCCAACCAGATTTTATATATCTATCTCCTGCATATCTGTCCCCTATATTTAATGTAATCTTATCTCCAATTTTATAACTTTTTGTAGAGTTTGACAATATATCTTCATTTATTGCAATTTCGTTGCTGTTAGCAGGATATCTTCCTTCTGTAAGTTGCAAGCTCATATTATTAAAACTATTTTCATCCATTGAATACACATGAATATATGGCCTTTTACTACTTGTTCCTCCTTCTAAAAGGGAATACCCTACATCATTTATACTATTAACAGCTTTTACATCTCTATTGTTTTGGAACTTCTGAACATCTTCATTGGTAACATCTGACAATTTCAAATGATAATATCCTGTATCTTTTATAGTTGTTGCAACCATACTCTTCTGCAAGCTAGTAGCCATACCAGCGACCGCACAAATAAGAGCAGTAGAAAGCACAATTCCAATAATAGTACCAATAGTTCTCTTTTTATTCAACTTCAAATTTCTCAAAGTCAATTTGGTAAAAATACTCATAACTTCCCTCCTTTGTCGGTTTGGGGACAGGTCTCGTGGCGACATTCTTATTAAAATTTCTGATGTCGGCTTCGGACCTGTCCCTAAAGCGACATTAATTTACTATCTTTCCATCTTCGATTCTTATAATTCTGTCTGCGATTTTAGCAATTTCAATATTGTGTGTAATCATAATAATTGTTTGCTTATATTCTTTATTTGACTTTTTTAGTAAATTTACAATTTCATCACTAGATTTAGAATCCAGATTTCCAGTAGGCTCATCAGCCAATATAATACTTGGATTTGTTATCATTGCCCTTCCTATGGATGTTCTCTGCTGTTGCCCTCCTGATAATTCATTTGGTAAATGCTTTCTTCTAGCTTCCAAACCTAATGACTGTAACAGGTTATTTAATTTCTGCTTTTCAACTTTTTTGTTATCCAAGTCGCATGGAAGAGTTATATTTTCTTCAACATTTAAAATTGGTATCAAATTATAAAACTGATAAATTAGTCCAACTTGCCTTCTTCTAAAAATGGCTAAATTATCATCATTCATCTGATAAATATCTTTTCCATCTATATATACTTTTCCGCTTGTTGGTCTATCCACACCTCCAATTAAATGAAGTAATGTGGATTTTCCACTTCCACTTGCTCCAACTATAGCAACAAATTCACCTTTCTCAACTGAAAAAGAAATATTATCTATGGCTACAACTTTAGATTCATCTTTTCCATATACTTTAGTTAAATTCTCTACTCGCAATATTTCCATTATTTTCACACCTTTCTTTTCAATTTTTTCTAATTGAGGACCAGTAATAATTTTTTCTTAGTCCTTTAGAATGATATTTCTTTTTTATCATTATACAAAATCAAAAGTGACAAGTAAGTGACTCCATAAAAAAAATTCCTCTCATTTCTTTTTTGGAAATGAGAGGAGTCTGTTTTCTATGAACCATTCCTATTTAAGTATTAATTCCATACTCATATTGGAACCAGTCCATAAGTTGTGCACGCTGGGAATACGTTAGTTTCGGATTCCACTCATCGGCGATTTTCAGTACAGTACCTATAAGGTAACCATATTTCTCGCTAGAGAGCCGTCCTTGATTGCTGTCCTCTTTGAGATCTCCAAGTTTACTATCAATTGCATATGCAACTGCTTGAACTATCTCATCAAGTTTCAAAAAGTTTCCCATTGTTTTTCCTCCTTATTTAATTAAATTCAAGTTGTCTACTCCATTGATGCTAAAAGGAGTATATAAAAAATTCACATTATAATTATACCATATTTTACATAAAAAATCAATTTTACTCTCTAAAACGCTTAATTATCCAAGTGCCACGTCTAAGACCATCATTAGTACAAATCCCATTGCCACTCCGATTGTGCCAATATCCGAATGTTCTCCAGCTTGCGCCTCTGGTATTAGCTCTTCCACTACCACATACATCATTGCTCCTGCTGCAAATGCCAAAATGTAAGGAAGTATTGGTAAAACTGTACTCGTAATTAATATCGTAACAGCTGCACCTATTGGCTCAACTATACCTGATAACATTCCATACAAAAATGCTTTTGGTTTTGACACTCCTTCTGTTCTTAATGGCATTGATATAATAGCTCCTTCTGGAAAGTTTTGTATTGCTATTCCTATTGAAAGTACTAATGCTCCAGCAAGAGTAATACCTGTACTTTGAGCCATCATTCCGGCAAAAACAACTCCCACTGCCATTCCTTCTGGTATATTATGAAGTGTTACTGCTAAAACCATCATCGTAGAATTTTTTAGTTTTGCTTTTATTCCTTCCGGTTTGGTTGTTTTTAAATGTAGATGTGGAATAATATGGTCTAACATTAATAGAAAAAATATTCCTAAAAGGAAGCCTATAGCCGTTGGAATCCATACTGTTTGTCCTTGTTCTTCTGCCATATCCATAGCTGGTATAAGTAATGACCAAATAGATGCTGCTATCATCACTCCTGAGGCAAAACCTAAAAGTAGCTTTTCTATTTTTTTGTTTATTTCTTTTCTCATTAAAAATACCATTGCAGAGCCAAGTGCAGTTCCTAGAAACGGAATTATAAGTCCTATCGCAATATTCAATTCACATTACCTCCTTTTAACCAAAGGGGTCTGTCCCCAATGGCATAAATAGTCAAACATAATTCAAGCTAAATCTTATTACTTAATTCTTCCCATTCTTCCATCCTGCTTTCTATGTTCTGATTTAGTTCTTGAATTTTATCCTGAATTCCTTTTAGTTTTAAATAATCTGTACTTATTTCTTCTTGTAACATTTCTTCTTGTAATAATTTAATCTGCTCTTCTTTTTCTTCAATTTCACTCTCTAATTTATTAATTTTATTCTTGATTCTATTTTTTTCTTTGTTTATAAAATAAGTATTTTCTTTTTTATTAGAAGCTGATTCTTCTTGTGCTACATATACTTTTTTGTTACTTATATTTGTAGTTCCATTTTTCCCCAAGTTAGCATTGCTCTCTCCTATTTCTTCTTGTTCTCTTATTTTTCTTCTATATTCTCCATAAGTTCCATTAAAATATGTAACTCCATCTTTTTCAAATATCAATAAAGAATCTGCTATTTTATTTACAAAATATCTATCATGCGATACAAATATTAATGTGCCTTTATATTCTTTTAATATATTTTCTAAACTTTCTTTTCCTACTATGTCCATATGGTTTGTCGGTTCATCCAATAATAACAAATTAAAACCTTTTTTAAATATTTTACAGAGTTGTAAGCGTCCTTTTTCTCCTCCTGATAATACTTTTATTTTTTTTAATACATCTTCTCCTGAAAATAGAAAAGTGCCAAGAATTGTTCTAATCTGTGTGGTTGTAAGATTCGGAAAAGCCTCATAAAATTCATCAAATACAGTATTTTCTGGATTTGAGAATTCCATCTGTTGGTCAAAATAACCTTTTTCTACATGATATCCATATTCAAATTCTCCACCAAGCTTTTGTATATCTCCGTTCAATGTTTTGAGCAAAGTAGATTTTCCAATTCCGTTTTCTCCAATAATAGCTAATTTTTGCCCTCTAAAAAGTTCAAATGATACTTCGGCAATTGGCTTATCATATCCGATTTGTAAGTTTTTGGCTGTAAGCACCATTTTTCCACTCTCTGTTTTTAATTCAAAATTTGTATGGAAAGTTTTTAAATCATATTTACTTGGCTCTTCTACAATAGTCATTCTCTCTATTTGCTTCAATTTAGATAATGCCATTTTTGCTTTTGTAGGTTTATATCTAAACCTATCTGCTATAGCTTTTAGTCTTTTAATTTCTGCTTGCTGATATTCATAATCCTTTAGCTGTTTTTCATAATTAACTCTTTTTTGTTCTTCGAATTTCGTATAGTTTCCCGTATACTCTGTCATTGTTGCATATTCTATTTCATACACTTTGTTCACAATTTGGTCTAGGAACATCCTATCATGGGAAACAATAACAATTGCATTTGGATAATCTTTCAAATATCCCTCGAGCCATTCAATAGCAGTAATATCTAAATGGTTTGTTGGTTCATCTAATAATAAAATATCTGGTTTGCTAAGTAACAGCTTCAGAAAAGCAATTTTAGTTCTTTGTCCTCCTGAAAATTGGTCCATTCTTTTTGTTTTATCTGCCTCTGTAAAGCCAAACTTTTTAATTGCTATTTCATATTCTTTTTTATAGATATATCCTCCCAATATTTCAAATCTATCTAAAGAATTAGTATATTCTTTAATCAATTTTTCTTCTTGTGAATTTTCTAATTCTTTTGCAAGTCTTTCTATTTTTTCCTCTAATTTAATTATTGGTTCATATACTTTTAAAATTTCTTCTAGCATAGTATTATTGGAATTTTCAAATTCCATTTGCTTTAAGTAACCTATGTTAGGCGACCCTTGTTTATATATGCCAAATTTTTCTTCTCCAATTCCTTCTTCGAGCATAGAATTATCTACTATTGACTTTAAAAATGTAGTTTTGCCACTACCATTTCTACCAACAATAGCAATTTTATCTTTTTCTTTAATTTCAAAATTAATTTCTTCTAATACTGTTTCTGCTCCAAATGAAATAGAGCCATTTACTATTTTGTAGTTCATTTCTTGTTCCCTTTCTACGTAGTTGGATGCCGGAGACCTAAAATCAAAAATGTATAAATTTATTAAATAACTCTAGTTAACAATGCACAGAATGAGTTCGCCACCACTTGCGCAACTAGCTCAAATTAATTATTTTCTCCCATGGCAAATTGTCTTTTCCAAAATGACCATAGTTTGTTGTTTGTGTATAAATTGGCTCTTTTAAATGCAAATATTCTATAATGCCATTTGGAGTTAAGTCAAAATTCTTCTTTATTATTTCTACTAATTCTTCTTCTGTTTTTTTACCTGTTCCAAATGTATTTATATATATAGATAAAGGTTCTTTCATTCCTATTGCATACGAAACTTGTATCTCACATTTTTCTGCATATCCATTAGCCACTATATTTTTTGCAATATGACGAAGCATATATGTAGCGCTTCTATCTACTTTACTAGCATCTTTGCCCGAGAATGCTCCTCCACCATGACGTGCATATCCGCCATATGTATCTACTATTATTTTTCTTCCTGTAAGACCTGTGTCTCCTAATGGTCCACCTATTACGAATCTTCCTGTTGGATTTACATATATTTTTGTATTTGCGTCCATCATGTTTTCTGGTACTACTGCATTAATCACACTTTCAATAATGTCTTTCTTCAATTGTTCTTGACTTATATCTGAATTATGTTGTGTAGAAATCAAAATTGTTTCTATTCTTTTTGGTTTATCATCTTCATACTCAACTGTTACTTGTACCTTTCCATCTGGTCTTAAGTATGGAATTGTTGCATTCTTTCTCACTTCTGCTAATCTCTTTGACAATTTATGTGCCATGTTAATTGCATATGGCATATAATTTTCTGTTTCATTAGAAGCGTAACCGAACATTATTCCTTGATCACCAGCTCCGCCATTGTCTACTCCCATCGCAATATCACTGCTTTGTTTTGTGATATTAATGTCTATTTTACAAGTTCTATAATCCATATCTGTTTCTTCATTATCATATCCTATTTGCTTTATTGTATTTCTTACTAGATTATCTATATCAAACTCTGCCTTAGTTGTAACTTGTCCTGCGATAGTTACTGTATTTCCTGATACAAATGTTTCTACTGCAACTCTTGAATTTTTATCTTGTTTTAAACATTCATCTAATATGCTATCTGATATTAAATCAGCCAATTTATCTGGGTGTCCTTCTGTTACACTCTCTGATGTGAAATAATATTTTTTCATTTTTTAATACTCCTCCCTAATTGCTTTTTTCACTGTAAAAACTACTTATCAAGTATAACACATATCAGATAAATATTCCAGAAAAAAAGTGAAACTTAGGTAACAGATTTAAATCTATTACCTAAATTTCACATGTATAACAGTGGAGTGCAATTTTTTACATTACATTAATTTATTATTTCAGTATCATCGCCTAAATAAAAATCTGTTGAGAAATATTTGTATGCTCCACCATCGTATATTCTCTTTACTAGTCTATATCTTCCGTCTTCAAGTTCTCCATACAAGTCAGACCAGTCCACTTTATCTTCTAATGTATTATCTTCTCCAATTAGCCAAGCAATGTCTGTAAATGCATAATCATCGGTAATTGGCTCTAACTCTTGCCATCCATCAACCTCGAATTTATCAATTCTATACCATTCATCATATGAATAATGTTCTTTATTTGTATCTGTTATTATTACTGTTACACCATTTCTGGTTAAACTTCCATCTTTTACATCCATTGTTACATTTTTTAGTGTATATTTGTCTAATATTTCTTTTAGTCTTTGAGAGTCTTCTTTTGTAAGTACCGCTTCAGTATTTCCATATGTTATGTGGCAATTATCGTCAAATATCTCTAATCCATAATTTTCACCATTTTCAAAATTGATACTATATATTGATACTCCATCGCACGTTTCTTCTGAAAAATCCGCATTATATATCATGTCTTGTATTTCTTTTGCTTCATCTATCACTTCTATGCTTTCAACTCTATCCACATCTGCTTGAGTAACATATTGGTCAAATGTCACTTTTAAACTTCTTTCTTCATCCAGTTTTGTATTTGTTTTTTCTTGCTCATAGTCTTTTCCCCAAGTGCTAAATAATACAGGTTCATTATTGTTCATTCTATTTAAATCTACCAAATATACTATTCCTACGACTAATATAGCAATAATTATGATAATTCCTATTACTATTCCAACTTTCTTTTTCACTTAAACCACCATTTTAACCTTTCATTTCAAAATAATATGTTCAAACTATTTCTATTATTTAGACAATTTCTTTTTACTTTTTTGTTGGTGTTTAATATAAATTATTGTAAATATTATTGTGAATATTAAAAATATAGTTGTAATTGATAAAATAGTGGTTCCTACCCAGTTTTCTGTATAAGTTTCGTCAGGAACATTGACAAGCTCATTTTGATTTGCGTCAGCTTGGTTTGTATAATCATTTATGTCATTAATATTATCTGGTTCGTTTTCAATACTTGAAGTTGTATCTTCTGAACTATTGATTATATTCTGAACTTCCATATCAGTATTACTACTGTCACCAGGTTTGTTTTGTACTTCTTCAGCTGACATATCTACTCCTGCTGAATTTTCCTGCATTTTTCCATTCCACATTCTATTAGCTACAAATAATATGAATCCTACGAGCACCATTGATAAATTTCCTAAAATAATTTTCAGACTATGTAATGCAGTATAATATTTCCACTGAACCGTTCCCATTGGCATATCTAATAATTGAGCTATATCCCTAAATTTCATATTGCCTATAATTTTTAATGAAACTATTTCCTTTTCTGTTTTATCCAACTTGTCCATGATTTTTTCGTATGAATCTTTATCAATTATATTTTTTAAGTCTTTATCGTCATATTGAACATAGTCTATATCTTCTATGCTTACTTCTTTTTTTAACTTTTTCATATAATTAATAGTTTCGTTCTTCGTTATTGAATATAGCCAACTTGCTTCATTATCACTTGGCAATTTTTCATTATCAAGTTTATATATCTTTGAAAATACATTTTGCATTACATCTTCACTATTTTCTCTACTTTTTAATATTGAAAAAGCAATGTTATATATGAGCTTACTGTATTTTTCATAAAGTTCGTTAAAACTTTTTTCTTTGTCAATTTTCAAATTTGTGAATATAGAGTGCAATTCTTTTTTATCTATATTTTTCATTTATATCTCCTCTTATTTTCAATTTTCTTGATAATAGATTAATAACTTATTTGTTTAATTCTGTCATATTGTATGTTACTTTTATAAACACAATTAAATATGCTATTGAAACTAAAAATCCAGCTATTACATCACTAGTATAATGTACTCCTAAATATATTCTACTTACTCCTATTGCAATGATTAAAATGCTTAAGCCTATAATTCCTAGCCATTTCCAATATTTGTTTTTTACATTTTTATAAATCAAGTATATCAAATAGCCATAAAATGCCATGCTTACCATTGAATGTCCTGATGGAAAACTATAGCCTGTTTCTTCTATTAACCTGAATCCTATTGGTCTTGGTCTTTGAACGATATTTTTCAATAATATATTTAAAATGATTGCACAACACAAATTGATAAATATTGTCAAAGGAACTTTTTTGTTCTTTATTACAATAAATAATATCACAGTTAGTGCAATTGAAAAGAATGTTCCCCCTAGATTCGTAATAAATATTGCTATTGGCGTAAAGCTTTCTGAAATCAAGTAATGTGATACTATATGATATCCTGAATTATCTAGGAATTCCATTTCTTTCTCAAATATATTTTCTGCCAGTATTAAAAATCCAATTAAACATACTATGCAGATAATTGCTTTATAATTTTTCTTTATAAAATTTTTTATTTTTTCTTTCATGAATTTCACCTTTGTTTCTACATTAAAATTACATTTAATATTGTCATCTGTATTCTATCAGAATAATTCTAAAAAATAAACTATTTTAATGTTTTTTATTAGATAAATAAGTTAAAGATTTTATAATTATTTATATTGGTAGATACAAAAATAGAGACTATTATAGCCTCTATTTTTGTACAGGTTTAATTTTCACAGTCATCAATCAAAATTTGAATTGCCTTTTCGTACTTTTCTTTTCTCTTCCAGTCCTTTTCAGTAGGATTTGGAAGCCTAGACATATCACTATTATGTCTTAAATCTGCCAACTTTACTTTCCTAGCTATCGGATTACTTTTTAGATTCTTTACATAATCCAAATATGGAACGGCCTTATCACGCGTAAGCAATTTTATTGCTTCAACCGCAGCACAAGCTGGAAATTCCTTTTCCAACATCTCAAACGTAACAGTGGTATCCTCGACTGTGTCATGAAGAAGTGCTGCAATGCATTCTTCTTCAGTTTGCATTTGCTCTGCCAGATGGATAGGATGATAAATATATGGAACTCCAAATTTATCAACTTGTCCATGATGAGCATTATATGCAATTATCATGGCTTTCTTAGTTTGTTCAGTGTAAATCATAGTGCTAGCCTCCTGTGTTTTAATTTTGAGAATAAAGTAATTATAACACATGTTCTGTTATTATTTCAATTATAATTTTTCATATTCTGCATCTGTTACAGGTTCACACCATTCATTAGAAGTATCTTCTCCTGGCACTTCTACTGCTAAATGACTAAACCATGAATCTTTTTTTGCTCCATGCCAATGTTTCACATTTGCTGGTATTGTTATTACATCTCCTGGTTGTAAACTTTGTGCAGGCTTTCCTTCTTCTTGGTACCAGCCTTCTCCTTCAACACATACAAGTATTTGTCCTCCACCTTTTGTAGCATGATGTATATGCCAATTATTTCTACATCCTGGTTCAAATGTAACATTAGCAATTGATACAACAGAAGCTCCTGGTTTAGTTAGCGGTTTTAAATAAGAATTTCCTATAAAGT
This sequence comes from uncultured Clostridium sp., assembly GCA_946500265.1. Classification (GTDB taxonomy): domain Bacteria; phylum Bacillota; class Clostridia; order TANB77; family CAG-508; genus CALXVA01. The sequence goes on along the minus strand of CAMMVE010000001.1, from coordinate 58,186 downwards.
ATTGTGCAAAAGCAGTATTTGGTTCGCCTATTCCAAACATTCCCCCATGATTTTCATTTTTATTTTGTTCTTCCATAGTAAATTATCCTTTCTATTTTAGTTTTACATTCTCTTCTTTCTTGAATTTTTATTTTAATTCTTCTAATTTATACAATTCCTTCAAAGGGATGTCATTCTTTTGCGCGATTTCCTTTAAGCTTTCATATTCTGGATATACATATGTTTCTCCATTATTTGTTACCTTTTTAGCTTTAATTTTGCCATATTTAGTATCAATTTCTATGTTTTCTCTTCCTAACTCTGTTCTATTTTCAAATCTATATCTAATTCCTATTGTTGTTGTTTCCTTAAACATAATATTTTGCAAAACGAACATATTCTCTTTTCTACATGCTACAGATAATCTATACGCAGGTCTACCTTTTTTCATAAAAATTGGAGTGTAAAATACATCTAACGCACCATTTTCAAATAATTTTTCTGATGTATATGCTAAAACCTCACCACTACAGTCGTCTACATTTGTTTCCATTACCACAATGCTTTCGTTTTGTTTTTCCGTTTCTCCATAGTAAACTTTCAAAACATTAGGTATCTTCAAATCTTTAAATCCAGCTCCCCAACCTATTTTTTCTGTAACCATTGCTGGAAGTGTAGTAAATTCTTCAGCAAGCTCTGCTATAATTGCTGCACCTGTTGGAGTTACAAGTTCTGTATCAACATCAATTTGTCTAAACTTCACATTAGAAGATGCAAAAATCTCACTTGTTGCAGGTACTGGAACTGCCATTGTACCATGTGCACATTCTATAAATCCGTATCCGTCATTTACAATGCTTGACAATATTTTATCAGGATTTATTTTATTAATTAATATCGCCGCTCCTACAATATCAACAATAGAATCAATAGCTCCTACCTCATGGAAATGAACTTCTTCTAAAGATTTATTATGTACTTTTGATTCTGCTTTTGCAACTCTTAAGAAAATTCTTTTTGCTAAGTCCTTGCTTTTATCATCAATTGAGCTTTGATCTATTATTTCATTCACATCATTTAAGTTTCTATGCTCATGATGGTAGTGTTCGTGGTCGTGGTGATGCTCGTGATTATGTTCATGCTCGTGGTCATGGTGGTGGTCATGTCCATGTTCATGTTCGTGATGGTGGTCATCATCTTCTAAAATGACATCAACATATTTTCCCGTTATACCATTCTTGACCTTTTTTGAAATTTCTATTCTGTATCCATCTATATTTAACTTTTTTAATTCATTTAATAGATAGTTGTCATCTCCAACAATTTCTAACAATGCTCCAAGTGTCATATTCCCACTAATTCCACTTGAGCAGTCAAAGTATAATGTTTTCATGTATCTTGCTCCTTTATATCAAATTACCCAGATTACCAAAAGGGGGCTGTCCCCACCTTTTGGCACATTGAATTTGCATAATCCTATTTATCTATATCAATTAGCTCATATTCTCTAGTTCCAAATCCCAATTCAGCTGCTGCTTCTATTGTATGGATTCCATGCTGTCTTTCTACTCTTTCTACAAAATGATCTCTTCCTGGGTCTTTTGAGTTATATACTAAATCTATACAAGCTTGATCTATTGCTATTGAGTCTAAACTTGCTAATATTCCTATATCTTTCATGCATGGATCTTCTGCAACCGCACAGCAGTCACAGTCTACTGAAAGGTTACACATCACATTAATAAAAGCGATATTTCCTTTAAAATGTTTTACTACACTTGATGCAGCATCTGCCATTGATTCTAAGAACAAGTCTTGTTCTGGCAAATTGTTCCATATTGTATATTGGTCTTTAGACTGGCCAGCAGAATGTATCCAAGATTTTCCCTCTGATGAAGCTACTCCTATAGATAATTGTTTCAATGCTCCTCCATAGCCTCCCATTGGATGTCCTTTAAAATGTGAAAGTACCAACATAGAATCATAATTATTAATATGCTTTCCTACAAAGTCTTTTTTCAAAACTTTTCCATTTGGTATATCAAGTTCAACATCCGGTCCTTCTTCATCCATAATATCTACATCAAAGTATTTAGTCCAATGATGTTCTTCAATTAGTTTCTTATGCTTTTCTGTTGTATTTCTAGCTCCTCCATATGCAGCATTACATTCTACAACCGTAGCATTTAATTTTTTTACAATTGGTCTAACAAATTCAGGTCTAATATAATTTTGATTTCCTTTTTCTCCTGAATGTAATTTTATTGCAACCTTACCTGGCAAGCTAATTCCCAATGTCTCATACATCTTTACAACACTTTCTGGTGTTATTTCCTTTGTAAAATAAACTTTTGATTTTTCCATAAATCATGCCTCCTTTTTTATTTTCATGTATAATTTTAACAAAATTGTTCTATACATTTTAATAATTTTATCATTTAATAAATATATCACTTAAAGTAAACTTCAAGTCAATACTCTTTTTATATTTTATCACATTTTTTTATATGAAGTAATTTTTATTTTTTGTACTTATTTTATATTCTTCACTCTCAAGGCTCTCAATGCATTTAGTATTGCGATAACTGAAACACCCACATCTGCAAATACCGCTTGCCACATGCTAGATAATCCTACTGCAGTTAGTATTAAAACTAAAACTTTAACAGCTATTGCAAATATAATGTTTTCTCTTACTATTCTCATTGTCTTTTTTGACAATTTTATTGCACTTATTATTTTTGATGGTTGGTCTGTCATAATTACTATATCAGCTGCTTCTATAGCGCTATCTGCTCCCAGTCCTCCCATTGCTATTCCTATATCTGCCATAGCAAGTACTGGTGCATCATTAATTCCATCTCCTACAAATGCTAGCTTGCCCTTTGGTGATTTTGTTTTTAATAGCTCTTCTACTTTTTCTACTTTTCCATCTGGCAATAATTCTGCATAAACTTTGTCTATTCCTAATTCTTTAGCAACTGCTTCTCCTATATTTTTTCTATCTCCTGTTAGCATTACAGTTTCTTTTATATTATTTTTTCTTAGCTCTTCTATTGTTCTTTTTGCATCTTCTTTTATTTTATCTGCAATTACGATATGTCCAACATATTTTCCATCTATTGCAACATATACAACACTTCCAACATGTGTGCATTTTGTATATTCAATACCTTTTTCATTCATTAATTTTTCATTTCCTGCAAGTACATCTTGATTACCTATTTTTGCTTCAATTCCCTTTCCGGAAATTTCTTTCGAATCTATGATTTCTTTTTCGTCAATTTCTTTGTTATATGACTTTTTTATGGATTTTGAAATTAGATGATTAGAATAATATTCTGCATAAGCTGCAATTTTTAATAACTCTTCTTTACTAATTCCAATTGATTCAACATTTTGTACTTCAAAAACTCCTTCTGTTAATGTGCCAGTTTTATCAAACACCATTATTTCTGCATTTGATAATGCTTCTAAATAGTTACTACCTTTCACAAGTACTCCCATTTTAGATGCTCCTCCAATTCCTCCAAAGAAACTTAATGGTATTGATATTACTAATGCACATGGACAAGATACCACTAAGAATGATAATGCTCTATATAACCAGTCTTGAAAGTTTGCACCTTCTATGATTAGCGGTGGCACAATTGCAAGTATGATTGCTATAATTACTACAATTGGTGTATAATATGCAGCAAATTTTGTAATAAAGTTTTCCGATTTTGCTTTCTTACTACTAGCATTTTCAACTAAATCTAATATCTTACTTACAGTTGATTCTCCATATTCTTTTGTTACTTTTACTTTTATAACACCGTTTAAGTTAATACAACCACTAAGTACTTGGTCTCCTACTTCTACTCCTCTTGGTACAGATTCACCTGTTAATGCTTTTGTATCCAATGTAGTTTTTCCATCAATAGCCACTCCATCTAGCGGAACTTTTTCACCAGGTTTTATAATTATAGTATCTCCTATATTTACTTCACTTGGATCTACTTTTTCTTCTTTTCCATCTCTAATTATATTTGCATAATCTGGTCTAATATCCATTAAACTTGCAATAGATTTTCTAGATTTATCTACAGCATAGTCTTGGAATAATTCTCCCACTTGATAAAATAGCATTACAGCCACTGCCTCTGGAAATTCTCCTATTGCAAATGCTCCTAAAGTTGCTATGGACATTAGAAAATTTTCATCAAAAACCTTTCCTCTAAAAATGCTTCTCACTGCTTTTCGCAAAATTTCAAAACCGACAATAATATAGCTGACAATAAATATACCGTTATTTATCCATTCATTTTCAAATTTGATTACCATAGCAATTAAAAACAATGCTAAAGCAATTAAAATTTTAATTACATCTTTTTTCATAAAAATATATTCCTTTCTAATTAATTGTTTCTATGTTCAATATGCTCTACTCCCACTTCAAATACTTGTTTTACATGTTCATCATCAAGCATATAATACACTTCTTTTCCATCTCTTCTACATTTTACAATACCCATTCTTCTTAATGTTCCTAATTGATGTGATATAGAAGATTTACTCATACCTAACACATTTGCTATATCACATACACACATTTCGTTCTCATCTAATGCAAATAGAATTTTTGTTCTAGTAGTATCACCAATAATTTTAAAAAATTCTGCTAATTTATTAAATACATCTTGTTCTGGCATTTTTGCAAGTGTTCTGTTTACTACATCTTCATGGATTATATTACAGTCACATATAAATTCATTCTTTGACATATTTTAATTCATCTCCTTTACTTAATCAAATTTTCTATAGTTTTTAATGTTTAAATAATTGAATAGATATTCAACTTTAGTATATTATAGTTGAATGTCTATTCAATTGTCAATAGTTTTTTATAAAAAAAATAGACTATGAGAAAACATAGTCTATTTAATACTAAAAAGAGTAATTATCCCCCGGCTTAGCCGAAAACTTCCCTTATGCGACTTCTCTCGCATCTATTACTACACCATTTTCATCAAAAAATACATAATACATAATTCCGTCACTCATACGATATCCCATTGAATAAGTTCCATCATCTCCGTATCTTTCTACATCTCCTCTACCTAAAATTTCACGTACTTCTTCTTTTGTCATTCCTCCAAAATCATATTTTTCCTCTAAGTCCTCAACCATCTGCCTTCTATATCCATGCCAGTTTTCATTGCTCCATTTGTAAGTTGAAAATGTACTAAAATATTCTGATATTCCATATGATATTATGCCTAGAAGCTGAAAATAGATAATTGCAACACACACGCTATTTATAATCGCCTCATAAAATTTCTTGTTAAATTTGAATTTTATAATTAATGGCATTGCCAAAACTACAAGTGGTAAAATAATATAGCAAATAAAAAATAATATACCTGAAAATTTTCCTATGTTGCCAAATGATGCAAACATCATCAAATAATAAAAGATTTTCAGCATAATATAATAAAATAGCACTCCGGATATTATGTTCAATATTTTATCTTTTTCCATAAATTTCTCCCATTAATATTTTTTATTTATATATTTCTCTTCTATGCCCAACTTCTAATACCAACACTATAACTTCATCATCTTGTATCTCGCATATAAATCTATAATTTCCTATGAGATATCTTCATGGCTTTTATTACATATTTTGTATTGCGTCCAAATTTGCTTGCCTTTTAATTTTATTTGTTGTTGTTTTAATTAATGGTTCTTCAGAAATCAACATACCCCTTATTGCTTTATATTTTGGCATTATAGCATTTATATCTTTTATTTTATCAGATAACACTTTACCTATTTCTTCATCGCTTTCTACCTTATATGCTTCTTTCATAATTTCTCTATCAAATACAATTTTTACATTTATCTTTATATCTTCTTTATCATCTGACTGTTGTTTTCCAAATATGAAAGATTCCTTTACGCCCTCAATTTTGTTTACTAAATTTTCCATCTCTTCTGGGAAAATATTTTTTCCGTTCTTCAAAACAATAACGCTTTTCTTTCTTCCACAAATAAATATATATCCATCTTCGTCTATTTTTGCTAAATCTCCCGTAGCAAACCATCCGTCCTGTAGAACCTCTTTTGTTGCCTCTTCATCGCCATAATATCCAAGCATAATGTTTGGTCCTTTTACAACAAGTTCTCCCATTCCTTCTTCGTTTGCATCTTCTATTTTAGCTTGTATATGTGGAAGAGGCTTTCCTATTGAGCCTACTCTAAAGTTTTCGTCTGTTTCGACACCTATAACTGGAGAAGTTTCTGTTAATCCATATCCTTGGCACAAATTAACTCCCCAGTCTCTAAATGCATTTTCTACTTCTGGGTCTAATGCTGCTGCTCCACTAACAAATAGTCTTACATGTCCACCAAAAATTTGGTGAATATCTTTGAAAATAGCTTTCTTTTCTTCCATTGTTTTATTTCTATTTTCTTGCATTAATTTTTTAACAGCTTCAAGCTTGCCCTCTTTTTCAAGTGTTTTTAATATAGTCTTATACATGCTTTCATAAATTGCTGGAACAAATGAAGCAAATGTTATTTTGTATTCATTCAAATTTTCTACAATATGTCTAATTCCTTCACAGAAAGATCTTTCTGCTCCTATGTATAATGAATATAGCATTCCCACTGTACATTCAAAAACATGATGCAATGGTAAAAATGATAATATTCTATCATTTGAATTTATATCTAATACAGATGCGAAATCCATTAAATTAGATACTAAATTTCTATGGCATAATGCTACTACTTTTGATTTTGATGTTGTTCCTGAAGTAAATAGCATAATATTCATCTCTTCTGGATTTATCTTTGCATCTATGAATTCTCTATTTCCTTGTTCTACCAATTTTCTACCTGTTTCTATTAATTCCTTTTGTGAATAGATTCCTTCTATATTAGAATCCAAATCCATAGATATTAAATGTTTTAATTTGTTTTTCTCACTATATTTTATTTTTTCTATAATCTCTTCATATTTTTTAGAATAGAATATTGCTTCTACTTCTGATCTTTCTATTACCTCTTCCAATTCATTTGCAGGTAAAGACTTGTCAATTGGAACTACAATTCCTGTACCACATACAACTGATAAGTATGCAAGTTCCCACTCATATCTATTTTCTCCTATTACAGCAATTCTTTTACCCTTTAATCCTAAATCAATTAATGCTGTTCCAAGATAATCTATCATATCTCTTATTTCTTTATGAGTATATACTTTATATTTTCCTTCTCCAACTTTTATATTATATCCAGGTCTATCTCCATAAAGCTCCTTTGTTTTATTTAACATATCTTTTAAATCTCTAATCTCTAAAATTTCTTTTTCCATTTTTACTTCCTCCGTTTTACATTTTTTCTAATTGAGTTTCTACTTCCTAATTTGGTTCAAACACCTTTTAGGGTATAAATCACACATATATATTATTCTTCACAAATAATATAATTCCTAACTATTCGACCCATCGTTCAATTAATCCTTGAACAGAAGGGACACTCCTATTTGTTCAAATTTTTGAACTTTGGGGACAGGTCTGCCTCCTAAAAATTATATGCTTTTAGTTATAAACTCTATTACTTCATCTATATTATCTTTCTTTTTATAAACTTCTTTATCCTCTTCTGTTAGTTCTGCTAGATATTTATTAAATTCTGGAACAATAGTAATAGAATCTAGAGGATAGCCCGGGTTTCGCTTTTCACATGGCTTATCTACAAAATAAAAATGGTCCTTACTCCAAGAAAATTTATTAACTCCATTGTCACTACATATTACCATTCCATATACCCATTTGGCTGTTAATTTGCCATAATTTTCTTTTACAAGATTAGTATAATATGTTATCATCTCATCGTCATTCAATTCCTTACCATTTATTCTTCTAACATGTGTTCCTGGTTGTTTTTCTTCTGGTAATTCTTCGATAAATAGATTATTGTCCATACCAATTGTTGGAATTTTAGTTTTATCATAATATGTTTTTGCCTTAATATAAGCATTTTCAATAGCATCTTTCCCATTTTCGTCAATATCTAATTTAAAATCTAAGTCCTTTATTGTAACTAGCTCTATTCCTTTTTCTTTTAGTAAATCCCTATACTTTTTTACTTTTGCCGGATTTGTTGTTGCAAATAATACTTGCATTTTGCTCTTCCTCCATCATTTTCTACGTATTAAATAATATCATAAACTATACTTCTAAACAAGTATATTAAGAGTATTTTTCTATTTATGAGGATTTTTTTAGACTTCAAAAAGTTGGACAAAAGGCTGTATCTACCTTTCGTCCAACTTTTCTATTCTTCCTTTTTACTATATATTTTGTTTGACACTTTATATGATATGTAATACATTACTGCCATAAGTGCCAAAAGTAATATTAATCCATACTGTTGCATAATGTTTTCTATTTTAGCCAAATCAATATTAAAACTACTTTTCATTATTAGATATCCTACACCTGCTACTAATACAATTAGGATAAATACTAGTATAAACATTTGGACTCTTCCTTTTTCTGCTCCCCATTTATAAATACTTGGTATTTGTATTGCTTGAATTAACGATATTCCAAACATTCCTCCTATTGTTGTAGTAATCAAACTTTCATAGTTTAAATCTATTAGATTCTCAGGTCTTACATAATTCATAATATTTGCGATGATTATTGTAAGAATTATTCCTAATATTCCTCCTAGTATTGTAGAGCCAATAGCTAAAATGTATTTTGCTTTTATAATTTCTTTTCTGTTAGTTGGCAATGTTAAAATATATTTATTTGACTTTGATATTTCATCATAGCTAAATGTTGAAAGTGAAATCATTCCTATTATTGTACATATTATTATCGGTCCCAAGTTGATATTTCCTGTTCCTATAATGGCAATTCCACAAAATATTATAACAATAATTAATGATGTTTTATAACTAGATAGATTATATAAATCTTTTTTTATTAACCCTTTAATCATATTCATAAAATTAATCTTCCCCTCTATATAAAATTTATTTTTCTCCCTTGATGTATAACAGCATTATATCTTCAATAGATGGCTTATCAATTGTCATTATATTATATTTTTGTTTTATCTTGTATTTATTATTTGTTAATACCTCATATTGATATTTTTCTTTTTTAAATTTAATAAAATCCTCTTTTTCTAACTTATCAAAATCTTCTTTACTACATTTTATAATTCCATAATTTTCTAGCAAATCTGTTGTCGGTAGATTAAAGATTATTTCTCCTTTTTCTATAAATACAATATAATCTGAAATATGCTCTAAGTCTGTTGTAATATGAGTAGATAATAATATTGATTTTGTCTCATCTTCTTCAATATATTTTCTAAAAATATCTAGAATCTCACTTCTTACAACTGGGTCTAATCCGCTTGTTGGTTCATCTAATATTAGAATTCGTGGATTATGTGATATTGCTACAGCAATTTTTAATTTCATTTTCATTCCACTTGAAAATTCTTTGATTAATTTCTTAGTTGGTAATTTAAATTGGTCTAAATAATTGAAAAAATTTTTTTCATCCCATGTTTTATAGAAATCTTTCATAATAGAGTTGATTTGTCTTGCAGTCAAATACTCAGACATAAAGCTATCGTCTAACACAGCGCCTATGTTTTCTTTTATTTTCTTTTCGCTTTCCTTGTTATCTTTTCCCAATATTTTTATTTTACCTTCTGCATTTGTAATGTTTAATATTGATTTTATAGTAGTTGTTTTTCCAGCTCCGATTTTCTCCAATTAATCCCACAATACTTCCTTCGGGTACATTAAAACTGATATTTTTTAATGTAAACCCTTGATATTTTTTTGAAACATTTTGCAATTCAATGTTATTTTCCATTAAACTTTCATCCTCTCTTTTGGTTTTTAATAATTCTTAAATTTATTCCACTCATATCCGAATTAATAAGTGGTCTTTTTCTAAGGTTCGTCACTAAATATTATCTTGAATAATTCTTGTATTTCTTCTTCGGTGATATTAGAAACTTTTGAAATTGTATAAATTTTTTCTATAAGTACTTGTATTTCTTTTAATTTTTCTTCTTTTATTAGTTCTAAATTTTTAGGAGCAATAAAACTACCTTTTCCTTGAACTGTCTTAATATATCCCTCTTGTTCTAATTCATCATACGCTCTTTTTACTGTCAAGAAACTAATTTTCAAGTCATTTGCCATACTTCTAACAGAAGGTAACATATCTTCTTCTTTTAATTCATTTGAAAATATTGCTTGTTTTATAGCAGTTTTTATTTGCTCATAAATTGGTATACTACTACTATTGCTAATTATAATGTTCATAAAATCACTCCTTTTTATGATGCTGATTTCTAACTGTTATATTGTTATTATAACACTATATAACAATATGTCAATAGTATTTAAAAAATTCAATAAAAAAGAGTAGCTATTAACTACTCTTTCTGCTATATACACTTTCTTGCATTTCTATTTCATATCCGCTTTGTTGCAATGCTTCTATATATTTATCCATTTGATAATGACTTAATACAGATAATATTATTGCTAAAATAAATGTTATAGCCATTAGTGCAAACATTATGTTTCTAAATACTAGCCATTTTTTTGATTTTATTACTTTTTTCTTTTTTAAATTTTTGCACACTGAAAATAGATATTCTATTAATTCTTCTTTTGTTCCACCTTCTAAAGTATTTTTATCTATTATAATTCCCATATTATATTCTAGCTTTAAAATAACTAAGTTCTTAGTTTCTATAATGCCAACAATTTGACTAAATTCATAATTTGATGTATCTCCTTTTTTTGAGGTTGATATAATCTTTTCTTTGCCAATTTTAATATTGGCATCCAAGTCTTCATTATTGTTTAAGCTTTTATAGCGTTTATATTGCAATTTATTTCGGCCTGTTACTATAATTAAAAATGCAAAAATCAAAAATAATGAACCAAATAGTATTACTGTTTCATAGTCTCTATAAAACATGTATAAAATTAGTAATACTAAAACTACAAATAGCATTACTATACTTGATTTTTTAGTTGCTATATACCCTTTAGAAAATTCTTTATATGTTTTGTAATCTAATGTGTATTTTGAGTTAAACTCTTTTTTGTTTTCCTCTTCCATATTATAACCCCCTTATATTTTTACACTATAATATTAACAAAAAAATGAGTAGTTTTCAATAACTACTCACTCAGAAATTTATCCATTAAATACTTGAAACAAAAATAATTCATATGGGTTCTGATTTATATAAGTATTTGTATTATATATTCCCGGCATATCTTGTATTGCCTCAACTATTTTTTGTATATCTACATTCTTTTTTACTTTTATAATTAAACTTGGTTTAAATGGATTATCTTCTCCACTGTATGGATTTAATATGTCTGCTTCATCTCCCAGCCACGCTTTAACTTCATTAAGCTGCTCTTCTTTTGAAAGATATGTGATTTGAGCTTCACTAGTATTCTCCTGAATTGCTTTTTTTATATTTTCTATTTGAGCTTCTGTTACATCTTCTTGTAAAGTTATACTCATTTCAGAAGTAATTTCATTATAATTTTTAAAAACGAAAATATTAAAAATGATTATAATTGCTAAAACTATTAAACTAATACTAATTATAAAATTTCTTTTGGTTATTTTCTTTCTGACTCCTTTGAAAGCATCAATTTGCTTTTCTTCACTTTTTTCTCTATTATGCTTTTTCTCTTCATCTTCTTGCATTATTTCTTTTAACATATTTTTACAACTTTCGCAAGTTTTCAAATGGTTTTCTACCAACTCTTTAGAAGTATCGCTTAAAACTCCATCTTTGTAACTAAATAGCAAATCTTTAACAATATCACATTCATTTTTCATTTATCTATTTCCTCCTTTAATTTTTGCTTACCACGAAAATATACAACTCTTGCCCAATTTGATGATTTATTCATAATCTCAGCTATTTCCTTATATTCGAAATTGCCAAATATTCTTAAGTACATCACATTTCTAGTTTCTTCATCAAGATTTTGTAATTTTTTAAATAGCTGTATTTTATTTGCCTTGTTGCAGAACTCTTCCTCTAAAGACTCTTCCATAATCAATGTGTCTTGCAAATTTTCAAGCGATATTTCTTTTTTTGTTTTTTCTTTCTTTAACTTTTTATACCATATATATTTACTAATTTGGCATAACCAAGTTGATATTTTACATTCTCCTCTAAATTTATTTATATCTTTAACAGCTACTAAAAAAGTTTCCTGGACAATTTCTTCGGTTATATCTTCATTTCCAGTTAAGCAGAATACATATTTATATACAATGTCACTGTATTTACTATAAATTTCTTCTATATTCTGCATAACAAATTCCTCCTTTCACTTATTTAGTATCTGTAATTGCTATTTTGTTACAATTTATATTAACAACAAGTTTTTTCGAAAAAAATATCATTCCAGAAAAAAAGAGAGTTCAGTTTGAACTCTCTCTAAAATCACACAAAACTAAAATCAGTTCTTTCCGTTCCAAACTATTTTCTAATTAGTTTTTATAATTTCTGCTCCATAAGGTGCCAAAGCCAATTTAGCAATTTTGAAGAATTGTAACCCAAATGGTATTCCAACTATAGTTATGCACCATAAACAACCAAAAAGGAAATTCTCCACGGCCATTGGTATACCAAAGAAAATAATCCATATAATATTTGCAAATAATGATGGAATTCCTCCACCATATTGAATTTCTTTTCCAAATGGTGCAAAAGACATTGATGCGAATTTAAAACATTGTCTTCCATAAGGGATTCCAACAATAGAAATACACCATAAAACTCCAGATAATATCCAAGAAAGTCCACTAAATAGACCTCCAAAGATAAACCATAAAATATTACCTAAAAAGTTCATCTTTTTTCTCCTTTCAAAGCATAAATTAATTTTTGTGTGATTTTGGCATAGTTACTTAACTATTTGCTGATAAATATATTTGCCTAAATTCAAATTAATACTTGTATAAGTATTTTTCTATATTATATCAATTCATTGCTTTTATTTCTATTTTGTCTACCATAAAATCATCTCCAAATTATTTTTCTATTTGAATTTAATATTTATCAATTCCTGTGCCATTTTTCAAGTATACTTTAATTTGCCTTATTATATGAGGAATATTATAATTTCCAGCAAATTTTTCATTATTTAATAATTCATCATTTATAGTTTTCCATTCAAGTTTATTCTTCTCTTCTACTAGATGTACATCATGCTTTAAAATACCATAGTAAACTTGTAAATTATTTTCATATTTAAAATAATTTAAATCCATAAAATGCTCTAATTCTATATCATTATGAGATATTCCTGTTTCTTCAAATAATTCCCTATATGCTGCCTCGTTGTTTGTTTCCCCATTTTCTACCTTTCCTCCCACAAAGTTATATAAACCCTTATATGGCTCTTTTGCTCTAATACAAAATAGGGCTTTATCTAAATTATTATTAAATACAACTACTAAATTTAATTTTCTCATTTTAATTCACCTCTATAAAAACACTTTGCTCCTTCATGTTTTAATAAAAATATCTTTTTATCTATTCCTCCTGCATATCCAGTTAAACTCCCATTGGTTCCTATCACTCTATGACAAGGAATAATAATAGAAATTGGATTATGGCCTATCGCTCCTCCAACTGCTTGTGCTGACATTCTACTTTTATTCATTAACTTAGCTACTTTTTTCGCTATTTCTCCATAGGTAGTCACTTCTCCATAAGGAATCTCGCATAATAACTTCCAAACATTCTTTGCAAAATCACTTCCAATTGGTTCTAAATCCAACTCAGAAATTTGCGGTTTCTCTCCTTTGAAATATCTGTCTAACCATTTTTTTGCTTTTATTAAAATAATGTCATTATCTTTTTCTTGTATCTCTTCTTTTAATTTTCCTAGATAATATTTTTGTCCTTCTATCCATAACCCTATTAACTTATTATTTTTACTCGCAAGCAATATTTTTCCGTACTGGAGAATGATAGTAAGTTGTGTAAACCATAAGAGTTTTTCATCCTTTCTTTTACTTTATTCATATTACTCCCTTAACTACTTCATTAATATTTCTACTTCTACATCTCGTTCTATCAAATTGGCAAATCTTACTCCATCCTCTTTGTCTCCTACTATGCTTCCATAATGAGTTGGCACAGCTATTTTAGGTTTTATTTCATTTATTAATTTTGCTGCTTCCCTATAATCCATTGTAAAAGTTCCTCCAACTGGAACAAAAGCTACATCGCACTTTACATTTCTATTTTCTTCTGTTATATCTGTATCTCCAGCAATATAGTATGTAATTCCTTCAATTTTTATTAAATATCCAACCCATTCATTCGCTTTTGGATGAAACTGTTTATTAGTATTATAAGCTGGTATCGTTTGAAATTCTAACCCTTTTACTGTATAACTCTCGTTTGGCGTTACTAAAACAATATTTTCTTTTTCGAAACCTTTCTTTAATAGCTTAGTTAGTAAGTCCTCAGGTGCTACAATAATAGTATCATTATTTACTACTTTGTCTATATCCTCTTCTGAATAATGGTCATAATGATCATGTGTTATAAAGATTACGTCAGCGTCTTTATAGTTTTCTTCTATTTTGAATGGATCAAAATAAATTACCTCTCCTTTATCAAATCTAATACTACTATGACATAAAACTTCTATACCATTTAACATTTCACATTCTCCTTTCAAGTTATCTTCTTATAAATTATCCTTCATTTGTTTCTTGCTTCTTCTTTGAAATAATCGCTTTGGTAAAAGCCTGTCTAATTGGCCAAGTTATTCTATTATCGAAGCCTCTTACATTTTCATCATTCTTTATTTGGTCTAATATAGAATTTACTTCATCACTTAAGTCAATATGTACAATTCCATCTGGATTATATTTTTTTGCCATACTGGTTATTACATCTAAAACTGTTTTTTCATGTTGTTTGTTATAGTTCTCGTTGTTTATTTTCTTTAGAAATAAAATATTATCATCATTATATATAATTTCATAGTCTTTAGATTTAAAACTTTTTTCATAAACGCTTTGTGCTAGGTGGTCTACGCTTATAAATATTTCATATTTATTTTCCATTACAAGCTCCTTTCAATTTTTATTCTTCCTCATCAATGAGTTCTAACTCTTCATTATATTTCTTCAAATTTTCTTCATGATTTTTATATGTTTTAGCAAAATAATTATATACTCTGTCCATACTACTTAATAAAGATATGTATGTTTCTGTAGGATTGCTCATCATTACACTTAAAGATATTAAATTGTCTCTATAGTATGGGAAATTGTCTCTTATTAATGCTTTTAGTGTCTCAAAAGAATTTTCTTCATGTTTTACATTTATATAGTCTAACATTTCTTTAAAAAGTTTAATAAATTTCTCTTTTTTTTCATTATATAAATCTTCATAAGTTTGTCCTTCTTCTAGCTCTATGTCTTCATAAAAATCTGCAAAATCTTTATAATCACCTGTTTCAGGATCTAATTCACAATATAAATCATCCAAGGCAATTAGATTTTCAACATCATCTGTTTTAATATATACTTGATAGTCCATATAAATACTACGACATAAAGTATTACTTTGTATCTGAGTTAATGTTCTTTCTAACGTATCATGATAGAAATGATAATGCTTATCTATAACTTCTATCCATTCTTCAAAGCTCCATTTATCATCATAGCTTTTATTCTTGTAATCCAACATTTCTTTAAAAGCAGATATTAACTTTTTTATTTTTTGATTTTTTAATTTTTCATAACCCTTTTTTTGTATTTCATTTTTTATAAATTCATATTCTTCTAGCTCATATAATATTAAATTATACCCTTGAATATACATTTCTATTTTTTCTTCTTTTGTTTCACCCAAGCCATCTATTAATTCAATATTCCATATTGCAAAGTTACGCATTAAATTTGGAATTGCTTGAAAATATGCACTATTTTCTTCAAATAATTTTTCAAAATAGTAAAATAATGTTTCTCTGTCTTCTATATTTTCTGTTTCTTCTAGTGAAAAGCCTTTCATTGTAGCAATTTTTTTTATTAATTCAATGGATTTATCTGCTATTTTATTAAATATAATATTTAATTTCCCTTTATCAATATATTCTTGAAATTCGTCTATTTTGATTTTACTCTCCATTTAAGAACACTCCTTTTTAAATATACTTTATATTTTAGCACAGCCATAACTAAATATCTATATTCTTCTTTAATTCAATTACCTTTGTAGATATCTTCTTTATGAATGTTTCATCATGTTCTACAAAAATAAGAGTAGGCTTATATTTTAAAATAGCCTCTTCAATTTGAATTCTCGTTAGAATATCAATATAGTTTAGTGGTTCATCCCAAATATAAAAGTTTGCTTGTTCTGATATACTTTTTGCAATTAGAATTTTCTTTTTCTGTCCTTCACTCATTTGATTTATATCTTTATCAAATTCAGAATTTGAAAATCCCATTTTTACTAACATTGCTTTAAAAATGCTTTCTTCTACTTCATACTTTTTTGCAAATTCTTTAAGATTTCCTTTTAAATACTCCGTACTTTGTGAGATATAAGATATTTTTAAATCGTTTGCAACTTTTAAAGTTCCTGTATATTCTGCTTTTTCTACTAATGCCAAATTATTAGTATTTCCAGTTGGCTGTAAAATATTCTCATTACCTGTGCTGCTCTTTTCTAAAATTAATTTCAATATACTAGATTTTCCAGCACCATTTTTGCCAACTAGTGCAACTCTGTCCCCGTTATTTACTTCAAAAGAGACTGGATTAAATATAGCATTGCTGTCGTATTTTATCTGCAATCTTTCTGCTAAAACTAATGGATTTTTTCTACTTTCTAACGGAATTATTTTTAAGCTATCTGCTCTATCCACATTATTTAATAAGTTCGACTTTTCCTCAATTGCTTTATCGATTCTTCTTTCTAATACTTTAGAACGCTTCATCATTTTAGCAGACTGATGCCCTATATACCCTCTATCTACGCTCGAATCAGAATTTGTAGTATTATAGACATTGTCCCTCCTATATTATATTGTCTCATCTATAATCTCTTGTACCTCATCATAGTCTGGCACTTTATCTTTTACTCTTGAATAATCTTTTTCAAAGTATTCTAAACATTCTTTTACACTCTCTCCAGAATTACTTTCTATATCTAAATTTGGATTATATTCCAATAATAGTTCCAATGTTTCTGCTGCTTTGTCATTATTATAATATCTTAAAGAATGTATTGGAGTGTCTCCAAATCTATTTTCTTGTAAATTCACATCTGCTCCATATTCTAATAATAATTTTGTTGCTCCATAATATCCACATTCTGTTGTGAACGTAAGTGGCGTATTTACTCCTGTAGGCTCATCAAATATCTGTACATCCGGATTAGTACCATTTTGAAGTAATAATTCTAGTATACTCCACTCATCTTTTTCTTTATTTTCATCTGGATTATATTTTATAGCATAATAAACAGCTTTTGTTGTTTCATTTGGATTCCAACCACTGTCTAAATATGCTTTTACTTTGTTATAATCATAATCCATTATTGCCACTAGTTCCTTACCTTCTTCTTGAACTAGCTTTTGCTTTTCAATTTCGTCATAATGTGTAAAGTTATATATAATTTTAAAGTCTATGGCACCCAAAACTATTGTTACAACTAATAAAACTATTACTGTCTTTTTAAATTTCTTTTTTATAATTCTAATTATTCCAAATACTATTGTTAGTATAATTAGTGCTATTACGATAAGATTTAACGTAATAAATAGTATTCCTAAAAATCCCATTAAAGGGATTACAGCTAAACTTCCCATAAAACATCACCCTTGCTTCTATATTAACATAAGCAAGGATTATTGGCAATATAAGTATTTATTTTCTTTTATTAAATACCCAACTCATCACATCTTCATCATAGGCAAAAAGTCCAAGACCTGCATGTTCATCTGAAACACACTGTATTAACTAAAAGTTTAAGCTTATATAATGAAAATATAATAGATGTAACATATAACCTTGGAAAGAGTTAATTTTGATTCTTTTTAAATTAGAGCGCAAAAAGGAACTAAGTAAAATAATCACTTAACTCCTTTTTGATTTGCCTTATTCAACTATCATTTCTAACTTTAGAATATAAATTTTCTATAACTTTTCTACCCACTCATCTACTTCTTTTTGTGTGGTTAACATTTTATCTCTTTCGCCTGCATATGTTCCTTTAGCATAAGAACCAACAATAATGACACTTTCTATTTTTTCTTCATTTTTTGCCCAATTTTTTATACTTTCTAAAAACTCCTCCATTACATTCTCCTATTTATATGCTATGGCTCTATGTCTTTTCCATAAGGTGTTATTGTTACAAACCAATATTGTTTATATTTACATCAACCATTTTGAATAAAATGCTGGTATATCTGTTCTCATTCCTGTATTTATTATCATTTTTTCTCCTTTATAATTTGTCATTAATTATAAGTATTTAAATACTTCATTTGGATATATTTTTAATTCTTTATCCTTAAATTTATTTACATCTATCCACATTGCATCAGTCTCACAATTATCATCTATTATATGATAACTTTCTTTATAATTAGTCTCTTTTATACTCACATTATAAAATAATATTAATTCATGTGCATTTTTTCCGTTATATTTAAATATATTTTCAGAAATTCCTAGAAACTCCCCTACATTAATATCTATATTAAGTTCTTCCTTAAATTCTCTTTTCAATGCTTCTTTACTGTTTTCAAGGAATTCAATTCCTCCTCCTATATTTCTATAAAACACTTCCATTTAACCTTATCATAGCCTTTGCTAACTAATATTTTATTATCTTTTCTTACAATTCCAAGAACAACTGGTCTTATTTCTTTAAATTTATCCATATTTATTCAATCCTCCTCTACAACTTACTATTTATATATTTGACCATAGGTTTAAGATTTTCATTTGAAACATAGTTACCACCGTCTTTAAATAATTTTATCATTTCTTGATTCTCTACATTATTTTCTTTTTCCATCATATTTTTAACGAATTGTAACACTTTTTTCTTAATTCCTGTTAATTTATTAAAATCTAGTCCACCTCTTAAATAAAATAATTCAACATTTACATTATTTGCTTTTTTTAAACTTTCAATATAATTCTTCTCTGCTGGATATGCTCCTACTGCTCCTATAAACCTAACATTATATCTTTTTATTTTACTTAACCCTTGTATTTTTGTAGCACATACCCATCCTAAAAATATAATTTCATCATTCTTTTCTAGTTTTGATTTTGCTTCTTTTAAATTATACACTGGAATTTTTAAAGCTTCACCTAACATTTCAGCATACTGTTTAGTATGTCCTGTACTACTTTTATACACAATTGATTTAATCATATTTACCTCCATTCATTCTTTCTAAAACTATCTTCGCATACGAACAGTCAGCTATTATTTCCTTATTAGCTTTTTTTGCATTTTCAATAACACATTCTACCAATCTTCTTGCAATTCCTTGTCCTTGATATGCGTTATCAACTTCTGTATGAACTATATTCCAAGTATTTTCATTCTCTATAAAATCGCATTCACCAATTTGCTTATTATCATCATATGCTACAGATTTATTTTCTTCAAAATTTATTTTTATCATACTACACCCCTTGTCTCTTTTGTAAGTAATATATCATAAAAAAGATAATTATTCTATACTTTAAGTCGTATAAAATAATTATCTTTAATAAATATTTATTTTAAATTAGTTTTGCAAACATCTATATTATTTTCGTCCATCTAAATCTGGTTTCATTGCTGCATAACTTGCAAGTAATTCTGGTGTTCCCTCATAATATCTCTTATTCTTATTTATCTTAGCTATTTCTTCCATTTCCTCTGCTGTCAATTCAAAATTAAAGATATCAATATTTGCTTTAATATGGTCTGGGTTTGATGCACCAGGTATTACAATATTTCCGGCTTGTATATGCCATCTTAATATAATTTGTACATTGCTCTTTCCATATTTTTCAGCTAATTTACTAAATACTGGTTCATTGATCAAGTTCAATTTTGGTGGCTCTGTTTTTTAATAAATGATACTTTTTCTAAAAGTTTTTCTTTTACTTTTATTTCTACCTTATAAAATTGGTGAATGTCGTTTTCTCTTGTTCTGGTGGATTTATTCCTTTCTCTCTTCCTGCCTCTATACATTTCAAGTAATATGCCATGTTTCTTCCTAAAATTCTCATGATTTGCATGCCTTCTTCATCTTTTCTTACATCTTCTGGAGTAGCTCCATGTACCATATTCCAGTATCTTGAAGAAATAATAGGCATTTGATTAATGCCAAAGTACTTATTTAATTGATCATACGTTGCTGTTGTACCTGCTCTTCTTGCAGAAATCACAGTAGCTGCGGGTTTAAATAAAAATCTATCTGCTTTTCCTCCATTTGACGCTGAATAGAATGCTCTGTCCATAAATGATGTAATAGCTCCTGTAGCTCCTGCATAATGTACTGGTGAACCAAATATAAATCCATCTGCATCTTTAGCTTTATCTACAAACTCATTTACTATATCATCAAATACACATTTTCCAGTTTCTGCACATTTTTTACATGCAATGCAACCAGCTATTGGCTTTAAACCTATCCAAAAAATTTCTGTCTCGATATTTTCTTTATTCAATTCTTTTGCCACTTCCTCCAAAGCAGTATTTACGCATCCATTTTGGTGTGGACCACCGTTTACTAATAAAACTTTCATTATTAATCCCTTCCTTTATATCAGATTTATATTATTATATTACATAATTTAGAGTGAAATTCATATTTTGGTCCAAACATTAACTCTAAAAGAGCAACAATATATGAATGTTGCTCTTTTATTTAAGTTGTAATTTATTTCACTTCTGCTTTCCAAAGTCCATGTTTATTGCAATATGCATACAAAGTTGAATTTGGAATATATCTAAACTTAACTTCAGTTGTATCATTTGGATGAAGTCTTATTCTTGTTGTTTCATTATCACTCACTTGTGCTATCCACATAATGTAATGGTCATCTTCCATAGGATGTTCTACCTCTCCTACTCTTACAACAACTTCATCTCCAACTTTTTCATAAACTGGCACATGCTTTTCTGTTGCCGCATCTTGGCTATTTGCCTCCATTAATTCCATTTCTTGTCCACAACATCTCATATGCTTTATATCACCATCAATTAATCCTATTATATTGCCACAAATTGGGCATCTGTAAAATACTGTGTTTTTTTCCATCATAATACCTCCTATTATTCTAACTCAAATGCTCCTGTATATAATTGATAATATTGTCCTTTAAGAGCAATTAAGTCATCATGTTCTCCTCTTTCTATAATTCTACCATGGTCCATTACCATTATCGCCTTTGAGTTTCTTACTGTTGATAGTCTATGTGCTATAACAAATACTGTTCTTCCTTCCATTAATTTGTCCATTCCATCTTGTACTATCTTTTCTGTTCTTGTATCTATTGAGCTTGTTGCTTCGTCTAGTATCATTACTGGTGGGTTGTTTAATGCAACTCTAGCTATAGATAGAAGTTGTCTTTGTCCTTGTGATAATTCAGAACCATTTCCTGTAAGTTTTGTGTTATATCCGTTTGGTAGTCTTTCTATAAATTCATGAGCATTAGCAAGTTTTGCTGCTTCTATTACTTGCTCATCTGTTGCATGATCACTTCCGTATTTTATATTATCTTTTATTGTTCCAGTAAATAGATTTGTGTCTTGTAAAACCATACCTAGTGATCTTCTTAAATCTGCCTTCTTTATTTTGTTAATATTTATTCCGTCATATCTTATTTTTCCATCTTCCACATCATAAAATCTATTTATCAAGTTTGTTATTGTAGTTTTTCCTGCACCTGTAGCACCAACAAATGCTATCTTTTGACCAGGTTTTGCATATAAACTAATGTCATGAAGAACCATTTTGTCTGGAGTATATCCAAAGTCTACATGTTCAAGTTCTATATGTCCTTTAAGTTCAACATAGTCCAATGTTCCATCATGATGTGGATGTTTCCATGCCCACATTCCAGTTCTTTCTTTAACTTCTATTAGTTTATCTCCTTCTTTTCTTACATTAACTAATGTTACATATCCATTGTCTTGTTCTGGTTCTTCGTCCATCATTTCGAATATTCTTCCCGCACCAGCTAAAGCCATAATTATTGCATTCATTTGGTTCATTACTTGGTTTACTGGTTGAGTTAAGTTTCTTGTAAGTTGAAGGAATGATACTAAAGTTCCTACAGTAAGAGCTAGATGTCCATTTAATGCAAGCACTGTTCCTACAATTGCTATTAATACATATTGTAAATTTCCTAAGTTGTTTGCAATAGGCATCATTATGTTAGAATATTTATGAGCTTTATACATGTCTTCATTCAATTTATCATTTAATTTGTCAAATTCTTCTTTTGCCTTTTCTTCATGTGTAAACACTTTTATAACTTTTTGACCATTAAGCATTTCTTCTATGTATCCATTAACTTTACCTAAAGAAGCTTGTTGTCCAATAAAGTTTTTAGCACTTTTTGAAGCTATTTTTCTAGTTACAAATACTGTTAAAAGCGAGAAAACAACTACAAATATTGTTAATATTGGGTTTAGATATATTAATGCGCATAAAATTGCTATAATACTTATTAT
Organism: uncultured Clostridium sp.; assembly: GCA_946500265.1. Taxonomy (GTDB): domain Bacteria; phylum Bacillota; class Clostridia; order TANB77; family CAG-508; genus CALXVA01. Next base: position 35,398 of record CAMMVE010000001.1, on the reverse strand, counting down.
AGATGAAATACAGAAAGGTAAACTTTGTGAAATCATTTGTCTTAATGTATCTGTATCGTTTGTATAATGACTCATGATATCTCCATGAGTATGTGTATCAAAATAGCTTATTGGTAATGCTTCCATTTTAGCAAACATATCGTCTCTTATATCTTTAAGCACACCTTGAGCCACTACAGCCATTAATCTATTGTATATATAAGTAGTTGCAAGTCCAACTAAGTATATAATTACCATAGTACCTATAGCGCCCATTAATCCTGTATATACAGGGTTTTCTTCACCTAAAAGAGGAGTAATATAGTCATCAATTAAAGTTTGTAAAAATAGCGAACCTGCAACTGATGCAATACTGCTGAATATGATACAAATAAATACTATAATGAATTGTTTCTTATGCTTTTTAGTTACATAATCTAAAATCCTCTTTATTGTTCCTTTTCTTACTTGTATTTTCTTATTCATTGTCGTCTCCTCCTTTCGTTTGTGATTCATAGACTTCTCTATATATTTCATTATTTTTCAAAAGTTCTTCATGTGTTCCAATTCCGTTTATTGTTCCTTTGTCCATAACAATTATCTTGTCACAGTCTTCTACAGAAGAAATTCTTTGAGCAATAATTATTTTTGTAGTATTTGGTATTTCTTCTTTAAATGCTTTTCTAATTAAGCTATCTGTTTTTGTATCTACTGCACTTGTTGAGTCATCTAGAATTAATATTTTAGGATGTTTTAGTAGAGCTCTGGCAATACATAGTCTTTGTTTCTGTCCACCAGATACGTTAGTTCCACCCTCTTCGATATATGTATCATATCCATTAGGGAATTGGCTAACAAATTCATCTGCTTGCGCTAACTTACATACTCTTTTTACATCTTCATCTGAGGCATTTTCATCTCCCCATTTGATATTTTCTGTAATAGTTCCAGAGAATAACACATTTTTTTGAAGCACACATGAAACTTCATTTCTTAGAGTTTCTATATGATATTTCTTTACATTTTCTCCACCTATTAGAAGTTCTCCTTCAGTTACATCATAAAGTCTAGGAATTAGATTAACTAAGCTAGATTTTCCACTACCTGTTCCACCTATTATTCCAACTGTTTCTCCAGATTTAATACTTACATTAATATTTTTCAAGCATTCCTTCTTCTTGCTATTTACATAGCTAAAAGCAACATTTTTGAATTCAATGCTTCCGTCTTTAACTTCTGTAATTGGCTTTTTAGGATCCTTAATATCTGACTCTGTATTTAATACTTCTACAATTCTTTCTGCAGAAGATTTTGATATTGCGATCATAACCATTACCATTGAAAGCATCATTAAGCTTGAAAGAATTTGTATAGAATATGTAAACATTGTCATAAGCTCTCCAGTTGTAAGCTCTGTCATGCCACTTTCTATAATTATTTTTGCGCCAAACCATGATATAGCTAAAATACAGAAATAAATTGCAAATTGCATTAATGGGCTAGTTAGTGCCATTAACTTTTCTGCCTTACTAAAGTCATCAAATATGCTTTTTGATACTTTACCAAATTTTTTCTTTTCTTTTTCTTCTATAACAAAAGATTTTACTACCCTAATACCTGCAACATTTTCTTCTACAACATTATTCAAATCATCATATGTTCTGAATACTCTTTTCATTATTGGATGTACCTTAGTAATAATTAAATATAAACCAATTGCAAGAATTGGAATAATTACTAAGAATACCATAGACAGTCTAGGACTTATTGATATTGCAAAGAATAAAGAAGTTATAAGCATTAGTGGCGTTCTAACAGCTATTCTTATAATCATTTGGAAAGCATTTTGTACGTTAGTTACATCTGTTGTAAGTCTTGTGACCAAGCTACTTGTAGAAAATGAGTCAATATTTGTAAAAGAAAAATCTTGTACTTTGTAATATAAATCCTTTCTTAAATTTTTGGCAAATCCTGATGAGGCTTTTGCTGCAAATTTACCAGATAGCATACCAAATATCAAAGATAAAACAGCACATAAAATTAGTTCTAATCCTATTTTATATACCATGTTCATTTCTCCGCCATATATACCATCATCTATTAGGTTAGCCATAAGTAATGGAATAATTATTTCTAATATTACTTCAGCCGCAACACAAATAGGAGTTAATATGGCATATTTTTTGTACTCTCTAATTGATTGTGATAATTTTTTTACCATTTGTTTCCTTTCTCCTCCTTTAATTTTTTAATTATATATTAACATTACATTTAATGTTACTTTTCATTTTATTAATTACATTCAAAAAAGTTTTTAATTCTTCTTCAGATATACCTTTTACTAGTTCCGCATTTAAAATCTTAAATACTTCTTTTACTTCTTTATAAATATCATTACTTTTACTTGTTAGTACAATTTTCTTTTGTCTAGCATCATTTTGTGATGCTACTCTTTCAATAATTTGATTCTTTTCCATAGTAAGAAGCGCTCCTGAAATAGTAGCTTTACTTACTCCCATGACCTCTTCTAAATCTCTTTGATAAATTTCTTTACCGTGATTTTCTACTAAATACTTTGTAATCTTTGCTTGTAATGGACTCGGCGGAAAATTCATTCTATTTTCCTTCGTTATAGAAAAGATTTTCTTTCCGACCTCAATTTCTAACTTTTTTAACTCATTTGCTATATTTGCTTCCATTTCCATATTAGTCCTTCCTTTCACTTTACAGTTACCAGGTTACTAATTGGTAAAAATTAGTAAGGTGCTTAACTAATATAACATTTTAGCATTAATTAGTCAAGTACCTTACTAAATTTTTCACAGAATATTCACATTTTCTACTTCAGCTTTTTTTCTAGAATCCTTTTATCATATAGCTCTATTTTATATTCTAATCTCTTTTTTGCCGCTTCTAATTCATGTATTTGTGCTTCTACATTTTCCTTTTGCTCTAATAGAATATTTCTTCTCTCATTAATGGTTTTATCTCCTTTTTTATACAAATCCATATATCTTTTCAAAGCTTCTATTGGTATATTAGCACATCTCATGCACTTTACAAATTCTACTTGACTTATAGATGTTTCTCCGTAATCTCTTATTCCACTTTTATTCTTTGGAACAGCATCAATAAGTCCAACTTTTTCATAATATCTTAATGTATCTTCTGTAATATTATATTTCCTACTAACTTCTCCTATTGTCATACTCCAAACCACCTATCTTTGTTGAAACAAGGGGACGGTTCTTTTGTCCCATTTCTGAGACAAGGGGGACGGTTCTTTTTTCCTATTTCTGAGACACTAGGGACAGGTCCCTTGTTTTTTCAATTATTATAACATACTTAGTCAAGTTTATATATATTTTTTGGCATTTTTTCAATTTTTGTTACTATTTAAAGGTTGAACAGTTAGATTGTTTTTTAGGTAAGTATAAAGTATATTTAGAAAATTTTTGAAGTACCGCGTAGCGACTAAACGAGCCTTAAAAAGGCGAGTGCGATTGGAGAAACCTAGCAGATGAAAAGAAAATTTATTTTCTTTTCAGAATGCTTAGATGGTTTCGACAACAAGGCACAAAAAAATTTGAGAAATATACTTTATACTTACCTCATGCAGTAATTTTATAAAATCTTTATTTTAATTAGAAGCTTTCTTTGATACTAATTAATTTTCTCTATTTCAATAACATCACAAACATTAACAACTTCATTAACATTGCCGTCTTCGTTTTCCACATAATTCTTTCTACTCAATGCATTTACTATCTCATCACCATGAATCAATATAATCTTCTTTCTCATATAATCTATTTTAGCAACTGTCCCTATAGTTTCAATATATCTATTATTTTTATAATAGATAAGCTTTATAATGCTTCCTTTTTCTAACTCATTGAGTTTGCTTTCTAATTCTTGCAAACTATCTTCGGCAAGTTCTATTTTAGCTTCTTTTTTTATTTCTTTTTCTTTCAATGCTTCTTTAAATCCTGGCAAAGCATCAAATGGCAAAAACTGCTTTGCTCTACTTGCTCTTGTCATAATTTCACCTTCTTTTTAGTAAATTTTTTTCATTATCATCATTTCTTGTTATCTCTCTTTTATCATCTATTTTTCTTTACTTTCTTAACCATCATCCGCTATTATGCCCACCTATTAGTTTATTCCTAATAATCGTAGTAGCTCCTTCTTCCAAATTCATGCCTCGTATAATTGCATTCTTTCCCATTTCGTTTTTTATATTGTTTATTACCAGTTCGAGCTTACGTTCTTTATCTATCTTCTTTTGGTCTTTAAATAAACTAAGTTGCACTCCTTCTGCTTCTGCCACATTTTCAAAACTAATTCCTATCCTTCGTATTGGAACACTTCTGCTTGTAGTCCTATCATATATTTTTAAAAATGCTGATACCAGATCTGAATATACATTTGTATAACAATTTATTTTTTCCGTTCCGCCACTTGCAGGTATAGCATCTTTCGAATAGCCGATGTAGAGTTTTACTGTATTCGAAGATAGATTCTCATCTATTAATCTCAAACTACCAAGTTCCACCATTTCTTTTAATGCCAGTCTTGCCTTTTCAAAAGAATAATCTTCGAATAACACTTGACTATTGCTAATACATCTATTTTGCGGTTTATACTTTTTTATATCTGATATAGTACATTTTTCCTTGCCCCATGCATGATCTATTAGATATTCAGCATTCACTCCAAATTCTTTATACAACTTCTTAGGCTCTTCATGAGCCACATCATACATATCATATAAATGTAATTTATTAAGCCTTTTCTCTATTCCACTGCCTACTTGCCAAAAATCTGTAAGAGGCTTATGATGCCATAATTCTTTTTGATATTTCTCTTCGTTTAAGTATCCAATATTAGTAATGCTGTGTTTTGCTGTAATATCTAGTGCTACTTTAGCCAGATACATATTAGTACCAATTCCAGCAGTAGCTGATATTCCATAAGTATTATAAATATCTTTTATTATTTTTTGTGCAAGTTCTATAGGGGTACGTTTGTATAATTTCAAATATTTTGTAACATCCATAAAAGCTTCATCAATTGAATATACATGGATGTCCTCTTCTGAAAAATATTTTAAATAAATAGAATAAATATTAGCCGAATACTCAATGTATTTCTTCATTCTAGGAATTGCAGCAATATACTTTATATTAGGTGGAATCTCAAAAATCCTACACCTGTTCTTTACTCCAAGCATTTTCATTTTTGGAGTTACTGCAAGACATATGGTTCCTTTGCCTCTGCTAAGATCCGCTACTACTAGGTTTGTAGAAAATGGATCTAATCCTCTTTCAACACATTCCACAGATGCATAAAAAGTTTTTAAATCAATACATAAAAAAACATTTTGCACTATCTCTTCCCCCTTGTAAGTAATATCATATATTGATTATACTATTTCTCTCGCGAAATGTAAACATGTGTTTGTATATTTTCCCTGGTAATTTATACCAAAATTGGATAGTTTTTCCTTTATTAAGCAACAGCTTTTGAGCCTAGTAAATACATTAAAATGTGCTTCATTTTTAACTTTTAGGGGATTTTTAAAGAAAAAATATTGATAGAAATAAAATTTATTTATAAATTTGTCCTCTATTATCTGCTTTGGTAACTAAAATAATAACTTCTTTATCATATAATTCATAAATTATACGATAGTTTCCGAATTCTTAATCTAAATTCATTTTTACAACCTGCTAATTTCTTTACATCACCATTTGGCAGGTTGTAAATTGCTTTATAAATTCGTAATCTTTGTATTTTATCTTGTTTCTCTATAAATTTGAGAGCTTTAGGTCTAATTTTTATCTTGTAAGTCATCAAATGTCAACCCCTCTCTTTTTAGTACTTCCTCAAACGATATCGCATTTTCGTCTTCCTTTTCTTTTGTTTCTTTACTTTCTGTTAAATAATCTAAATACATAACCTTTTCAGTAATATCCATATTATCTAAAATAGCAGTAGGTTCAAGTTTTAGTATTTCAGAGTCAATAGATTTTTCCATTAAGATTTTTATAGAATTTAAGCATTCCATGTTAAGCCTTGGTGTCATTTTTATTACATCTTTAATTGCTTGTATTTGAGTTTCTGACATAAGTATTCAGCTCCTTTCTTTATTTTATGTAACTATTATATCAGGCTTGTATATAATTTACAAGTTTTATTGATTTTATTTTTGCTTATTTTTTATAATATGTACTATTTAATAAGACTACTAAGGGAGAGTACATAGACTCCCCTTTTTTAATCGCATTTCTATTCTTCTGGTCTAAGCCACTCTACGGCTCTATCCCAGCTTACTGCTCCCCATGGTGCTCCTTCTATGGTATTAGGTGCTTTATCTATACGTATGCGCATTAAATTTGTTGAGTTGGTAAATGCATCTGTCGCTATTTTTTCTACACTATTAGGTATATATATTTCTGTTAATCCATTGCAATATTGAAATGATGAACTTATTTCTTTTAATCCATCCGGCAATATTACTTCTGTCATTCCGAATTTTGCTATGAAATGCTTGTTTTCCTATTTTTGTTACACTACTTCTCACAGTGTAACTTCCCTGTATATTATGGTATATTCCTATTAATTCTGTTTTATCTTTATTATATATTTCGTTATTTTCACTACTATATTTTGGATTTGCTTCATCTACTGTTACTACTCCATAATTATTGTTATACTTGAATATTGGATCTATATTAGTTACTCCTGCTCCTATATATACATTTTGTATTTTGCTATTTTGATCCCATTCAAACACCTGATTCTCTATTGTTGTTATATTTCCAGCAAAGTTTACATCCTCTATATTTGTTGCTTGTTTAAATGAATATGTCTTTATTGTTGTTACTGTATCTGCTATATCTACTTCTGAATTTTTTGTAAAACACATTATTAATTCTGTTTTATCTCCATTATATAAACATCCATTTTCTACTGCAAAATGTTCATTATTTCCTCCTGTTATTTGTACATCTGATATTGTATTTGGAAATATATAAGCAGTACCAATTGTTTCTAGACTAGATGGTATTATTATTGCTGTTATATTTGTATAGCTATTTATACTTGTATTAAAATTTGTTATCCCATCCGGTATACTGAATGTTGTTATATTTTTTAATACTTCACCTGATATAAATAATATATTGTTATTCTCCAAGTCCATTAACATCCCATTTTCTTGACTATAACTGTATTTGGTATTTTCTTCTGCTATCTCTATATTGGTCAAATTTGTACATCTATTAAAAGCATTGTTTGCTATGCTATTTACATTTTTTGATATATATATATTATCTAAGCAAATACAAGACGAAAATGCATAATCCTGTATGATTTGCAAATTCTCTGGTAATTTTATAGTAGTTAAATTACTGCAATCATAAAATGTCGCTACTTCTATCCTTGTTATCTGTGATGGTATAATTACATTGTCTAATTTACTACATTCTTGAAAAGCATTCGATCCTATACTTCTTAAGCTTTCTGGCAATTCTATTGTTGTTAAATTATCACACTCTTTAAATGCTTCATCTCCTATCATTTCTATTCCTTCTTGTAGCACTACTCTTGTTAAGTCTGCATTATTTGTAAATGCATTTGTCCCTATTTCTTTTACCGTGCCTGGTATTATTATCGTTTTTAATCCACTTAAGTTCGCAAATGCTCCATTTCCTATTTTCTTCACACTTTCTGGCAATGTTAATACTCCACTTTCATCCATTAGTGCTAAATTAGTCTCTGCCGATAATAGTACTCCATCTACTATTAAGTATGGATTTACTCGTATGTCCAAACTTTTTGCTACCTCTATTTCTACTTTATCTGTACTATTTAATAATAACTCTCCTCCTATTACTTCTAGCTTTCCTGCAAAATCACTATTCCTTAAGCTCTGTATTACATCATATATGTTGCCTTCCATTACTTCTTTATCTCCTATAGCATATGTTAGGCTATTTTCTCCTGCTACTACTGTTCCTGCTTCGAAGTCTTCATACTCCATGCTTTTGCCCATCTGCCACATGCCTAATTCTTCTTTGAATGATGATAGTTCTGCCATATATTTGGCTTGGTTTGCCTTCGTTATTATTCCATTCTCTCCGAAATGTAAAGTTTAGCGTTACTGTTGCTAGAATTATTATGATTATTACCGTTATTACTAATGCCACCAACGTTATTCCTGAATTTTTTTCTTGTTTGTTCATTAATTCTTTTCTCTCCCTTTCTCTCATTATAGTTTATTCAATGCGTAATATCTTTATTAAAGATATTATATATTTTATATCATTGTTAAAGATAAAAGTCAATATCTCTCAAAAAGATATTATAAAATCTTTTTGGGAGTGAGTTAAATTGTTAAGAATAAAAGAATTAAGAGAAGATAATGATAAAAAACAAATAGAGATAGCTCAGTTATTAGGCATACAGCAAAATAGCTATTCTCAAATAGAAAATGAAAAGAATACTATTCAAGTAGAACATTTAATAAAATTAGCATCTTTTTATAACACTTCTACTGATTATATTCTTGGGCTAACGGATGAGATTAAACCATATCCTAAAACAAAGATAAAAAAATAATTCCCTTCGATCAATAATCGAAGGGAAAATTTAATAAACGTACTTAATTCGAAAACAATACTTTCTCTGATTTATATTGTTTAATTATATATGTGAATATCACTGCTATATACACAATTGTTGATATTGCCATGAGTGATATATTTAGTAAATCAATATTTCCTGCTGCAATATCTGTAAATATCATTGTGTAATTTATAAATGGTATTATTGATAACAAAGGTGTTGTTTGTAATCCTACCATAAATACAATGAAGCTTGGGAAAAATGATATAAATGTAAGTGGTGTTAATGCACTTTGTGCCTCTTTAAAGGTTTTTGATGTACTTGCAATAGATATACATAGTCCACTTACAAATAATGAATATGCAATAATTACAACTATTGCAAAAATTATGCTAGATGCACTATACATAATATCCACGCCTTCATAGATTTTGAACATGTTTTGCGATAATATTAAAGCAACTATTGCTAATGCAAAGCTTATTAATCCTGTAACTATAGAAGATAGAGATACTGCCAAAAATTTTCCTACAATAATATCTTTACTTCTTATTGGAAATGTAAGTAGTGTCTCAAGTGTTCCTCTTTCTTTCTCTCCAGCTGTAGTATCAGTTGCAGGATATGTTGCAGATACTGTAATAGCCATAATTATAAATAAGAATGCATAATTTTTTATATAACTTCCAAAGAAATTTTCTTCTTCAAAAACATTTTCTTCCACTGTTATTATGTTCAATACCTCATTCGGATTAATTCCTTCTTCTTGTAAATAACTTTGTTGAAGTACTCCTTTGTATGTATCAAAATAACTTTCCATTAAGCCTGTTGCATATGAGCTATTATCAGAACCGTCATTATTCATTATATACTTATTTCCATCTTTAGTAATGTATAAATTTATTTCTCCATTATCATATTTTTGTTTAAGTTCCTCTTCAGAACCGCTAACAACTTCAATGTTCATTTGTTCTGCTATTTGTTTTTCTTCTTCACTTAACTCGTATGCAAATCCTATTTTATTATATTCTTCTACATTCTTATTAGCTTGCATCTCAAACAAAGCAGACATTCCAAGCATTATAAGTGGTATAAATATCGGAATTATTAGCATCATAGCAAGCGATTTCTTATCTCTAAATAACTCCCTTAATTCTTTTTTAAATATATTCCATAAATTACTCTTCATCTTATTTAACATCCTTCCCCTTGGACAAAAGGGACACTCCTTTTTGTCCAAGTTTTTGAACTTCTGGGACACTCCTTTGCGTTCAAGTTTTTGAACTTTTGGAGCACTCCTTTGTGTTCAAGTTTTTGAACTTTAGGGTCACTCCTCTATTTTATTTATTTTGATGTGTGCGGTCCGTCCCCTTATCCCATTTTTGGGATAAAAGAACCGTCCCTCTGTCCCAATTAGTGCAAAAAATGCATCTCTTAAGTTAGTTGTTTTTGTGTCCTGCTTTATTTTTTCAGGCGTTCCAGAATTTATTATTTGTCCTTTATTTATCATAATAACTCTATCGCATATATTCTCCGCTTCTTCCATATAATGCGTAGAATATAATATTGTTTTGCCTTTATTTTTTTCTTCCTTAATAAAATTTAAAATTATTTGGCTAGAAATAATGTCTAGTCCAGTTGTTGCTTCATCCAATATATAATATTTAGGATCATGCAATAAACATCTTGCAATATTAACTCTTTGAGTTTGTCCTGTAGATAAGTTTGCTATTTTATTATATAAAAATTCTTTCATGTTTAATACATCTGCTAATTCTTTAATACGTGTCTCTGCTTTTTCATTTGGTACATTATATATATCGGCACACATTTTTAATAATTCATATGTAGATAAAGTATCATATAATTTTGTATTACCTGATAAATATGCTATATTTTGTTTTATTTCTATTTCATTTTCTTTATAATTTAAATTGTCAAATAACACATTTCCTTCTGTTGGTTCTAGGATTCCTGCTATCATTCTAAGAAGAGTTGTTTTTCCTGCTCCATTTGGACCTAGTATTCCAATTATTTCTCCATCATTTGCTTCAAAACTAATTCCCTTATCAGCATAAAATTCTTCTTTATCTTTTTTGTTACTATATCTCACAAATTTTTTTGTTAAATTTTCTACCTTTATCATTTTATTTCTCCTTTCCCTAAAACGAGGGGACGGTTCCCATGTTCCATTTTCGGAACATAGGGACGGTTCCCTTGTTTTATTAATTATATTAGGTTCAGATAAAGTCTGTCACTTTTGTTCAAGTTTTTGAACAAAAAGGAGTGTCCCTTCTGTTCAAGTTTCTCTAAGAAATAATGTCTTCTATATTTAGCTTTTGACTTTCTAAGCTGTCAAATACTATACAAATAAATTTGTCTTCTGAAGCAAATAGATAATCTTGCTCTACATATTTTCCTCCATCAGTCGTTTCATATGGTCTATTTGTTCCATAGAATGTATAATTAGATATTTTTGTTTCGTTTATTTCTATATTTTCATCTTCACATAACATTTTCAAGATTTCTTCTTCTGTATAACCTTCATACAAAGATTTATCTGCTGAAAATACCATTGCTACTTTTCCGAAGTCTTCACTTGCTGCCATGCAGTCATATACTCCAACATATGTTTCTCCAAAGTAATATTCTATTTCTTCTTCACTTAATACATGCATATCACTTGATTCGAAATTCATTTTCAATTCTGTTCCTTCTACAGAATATGTTGTTTCTCCTGATGGCGCTGGAATCGTATCCTCTATTTGATTAGTGTTTGCCATATCTGTTTCTTTATGATATTCTTGAGTAAATACTATAATTAGTCCTAAAACTATTGCACATACAAAGATAATTATAAAAGTTTTTACGCTTGTGAAGCCATATCTTGCCATTGCGCTATGTTCTGCTTTTTCTGAAAAATAGTATTTATTTGATTTCTTTTTTATAACTCCCTGCACTTTAAGATAATCAAATATTTTTTTCCCTTTTTCTTCTCCAAATTCTTTTGTCAAATCCTCAATAGCTACGTCCTTTGTTATAGCTTCATTTTTATTTAATGCACCGTGGTTGTCAAATACATTTTTAACTTTGTCTATATCTTCTTCGGAGAAAGTCTCATTATTCACTTGACCTGATATTATTTTTATATCTTTTGCATCTACCCCTTGCTTAATTTGTTTATTTAAGTTATAAATAATGCTTCCTATTACTGCTATGCAGAATAATAGTGAAATTATGTAATCTGTCATTATTGCACTTATAAATTCATCAAAAGAATATATAAGTTTAAACATTTCCAAATTTACTGGCACTTCTTCTTTTACCATATAAACAATTGGTATTATTATCAACGTAGTTACAGTTATTGATACAAATGAAGTTATTGACAATATGACTGGTAGCTTTTTATCAATTTTTGCTTTGGTAAGCTTGTAACCATAAAAGCTTCCAACTACTATTAAAATTGATAATAATGCATAAATTGTATTTCCATACACATACATTAAAATCCATGGTATCGCTCCTATAAAAGCCCCAATTAGTGCGCCAATAGTTCCTATTATATACCTGTTTTTTTGTTCTTCCTCCATAAACATTCCCCTTTTCAAATTATTTTACTAGCTAAATTTTTTTGCCTTTTGTATAAATACGCATTTATTATTACCCATGCTATTATATAAATTAGTGCAATTATACCTAATTGTATGTAAACAGAATATGCTGATAATGCATAGTTTACAAACACTACTATTCCTATATTTATAAATCCAAATATCATTGGGAATAGTAAATTAAAGTTTTGTTTTACTACTGCATATTCTGAGTTCCATTGCAGCTTTGGTCTTTTTAAGTCTATTAATAATGATAAAAAACTATGCACAATATACATTAATAATGATACCATAAATATAATTACTAAGTCTAGTATTTTTAATCCATTTAATAAATATTTTGCTACTCCTAGTATTATTAATAAGGGTATTACGCTTATTATTATATTAGGTACTGTCTTATATATATATTGTTTGTATAGTGATACTGGTATGTATTTCATAAACACAGCATTTGATCCATCTCTTGAAATTGCTGTAATTGATACATATATAAATATCGAGAAAAATTGGGTTATTCCTAATAATCCCATTATTATAAGTGCATTGTTGGTGCCTACCAAAGTAGTTAGCGTTTCAAGTTGCATCCTTAATTCTTCTCCACCAGACATAAGTAAAAGTACTATCATGAGTATTGGCATTAAAAGTGCTGGTAAAATACATTGCATTAGATATATCGGGCTTCTTAAAAGTAATTTAAATTCCTTTCCAATATATGCCTTCCCTATACTTGATTTTTTCTGGCTTATTTTAACCTTTCCAGTTTTTTTGCTGTTTCCTCCATATAAACTTCCTATTAATCCTTTAAAATAAAGTTTTTGTGCGAGCAACACATATACTATAATTCCAATTGCAGTAATTCCAACAATTTTAGCAAATTCAAGTAATACTGAAAATATATTTGAAGTAGTTACTGCATTTATAGCAAAATCTAAAGTAGGAAAATATCCTTTAATGTTATTTATCATTCCATCAGCTTGCATCATAATCTGCTGCATTTGTTCATCAGTCATGTTACTATCTTCAATCTTTGTTATTCCAATAGACAAAAATATAACTAAAATTAATACTATAAAGGTTGCTGCCATTTGGAATTTATTCTTGTTTTTAGTAATTTTCGAAAAGCTCATTATTATCATCATAAGTAATGATACCAATATTATTGGAAGAATTGGTAATAGCAGAACTCCTAAAATCGCAGTAACATAATACATTGGTCCACAATTTAAAGTTACTCCATAAATAATTAATGGCAAAATGCCGACAAACAAATTAGTAAGATATTCTGCAAGTATAAGCACATTAGTTCTTGCCAATATAATTTGATATGGCTTTAGTGGTAGTGTCAATACTGCATCTGTATCTTTTGAAAAGTACAAAAGATTTATTCCTGAAAAAATAGCTTGCATAGCAGAAGTAAGTAAAACTGCCAAAAATATCAAACCAATAAATGTGGTTTCTTGATTAACTTCTCTCAAAGAATCTATAATCTGTGTACTAAAAAATATTATTATTCCTGCTAAGTACACAAATAGAAATAAATATAAAGCAAGTTGAAGTTTACTTTTTTTATTGGCATTAGGATTATTTTTATCGTTAAACTTCTGTATTGAAGTTTTTAAAAAAATCTTAGTTAATAAAAATGTCATAAAACTTTTCCTTTCCTATTCCTCCGTAATTTCTAAGAACAATTCTTCTAATGAGCCCTGTTCCTTGAATTTTTCCTTCATTTCTTCAAGTGTTCCTACAAAAACAAGCTTTCCTTTATTAATAATTCCAACTCTATCACATAATTTTTCTGCTACCTCTAAAATATGAGTTGAAAAGAAAACTGTATTTCCATTGCGCGCATGTTCTCTCATCATTTCTTTTAAATCAAATGATGCTTTAGGGTCTAGACCTGTCATAGGTTCATCCAAAATCCAATTTTTAGGATTAGAAAGAAGCGCCCCACAAATCACTATCTTTTGTCTCATACCATGAGAATAGCTTTCAATACTACTGTTTAAATCATTATATATCTCAAATTTAGTAGTTAAGTCTTCAATTCTTTTTTTTCTCTCATCTACAGGAACTTTATATACTTCTGCCAAGAAATTTAAATATTCAATTCCTTTAAGTTTTAAGAACATATCTGGACTGTCAGGAACAAATCCAAAGTTTTGCTTAGCTTCCATTGGTTCTTCTTGTATACTATGTCCATCAACTTGTATATATCCACTATCTGGTTCTAAAACACCAGTTATCATCCTTATCGTTGTAGTTTTGCCTGCTCCGTTTGGTCCTAAAAAACCAAAAATTTCGCCGTTTTTTATTTCTAAATTAAGCGAATCCACAGACTTCTTGTTTTTTACATATGACTTTGAAACATTCTCAATTTTTATCATATAAAATTCCTCCATTTAACTTTCCTAATTGGGAACGGGCACCTATTAGGAAACATTCTAAAATTCTCCTACATATTATTTCTTTTTTTGTATAAAGTCAAGTGGTAATTAAAAGTTTTATCTTGTTTTTATGAATTAGGAAAAAACGAGATAAAAGTATTTTAGCGTATAGATAAAACAAGAGTGAAACATTAGGGAAAAGTTAAATCTATATCCTAGTATCACTCTTTAATTTTTTGTTTATAACAGTTATTAAATTATATAAGGGCATAAAATAATTTTGCATTTATCAGTTTTATTCTGCTAATCTTAGCCATTCTACTGCTCTATCCCAGCTTATTGCTCCCCATGGTGCTCCTTCTATGGTATTTGGTGCTTTATCTATACGTATGTGCATTAGATTTGTTGAATTGGAAAATGCATCTAACGCTATTTTATCTACGCTATTAGGTATAAATATTTCTGTTAATCCTGTGCAAAATTGAAATGATGAACCTATTTCTTTTAATCTATCTGGTAATTTTACTTCTGTCATTCCGAGTTTTGTTATGAAATGCTCTATCTCCTATTTTTGTTACTCCTGCCCTTACAATGTAACTTCCTTGTATATCATGATATATTCCTATTAATTCGGTTTTGTCTTTATTGTATATTTCATTATTCTCACTACTATAATTTGGATTTGCTTCATCTACTGTTACTGTTCCATAATAATTCATATACTTGAATATTGAATTTATATTAGTTACTCCTGCTCCTATATATACATTTTGTATTTTGCTATTTTGACTCCATTCAAACACCTGATTCTCTATTGTTGTTATATTTCCAGCAAAGTTTACATCCTCTATATTAGTTGCTTGTTTAAATGAATAGCTTTTTATAGTTGTTACTTCGTCGGCTAAGTCTACTTCTGTATCTTTAGTAAAGCACATTATTAACTCTGTTTTATTCCCATTATATAAACATTTATTTTCTACTACAAAATTGGTATTTCCCTCTGTTATTTCTACACTTGATATTGAAGTTGGAAATATATTTGCAGTACCTATTTTTTCTAAGCTTTGTGGTATTACTATTTTCGTTATATTTGTATACTTATTTAAACTTGCATTAAAATTTGTTATTCCTTCTGGAATACTAAATGTTGTTATATTATTTAATACTTCACCTGATATAAATAATATATTGTTATTCTCCCAGTCCATTAACATCCCATTTTTTTGACTATAACTGTATTTGGTATTTTCTTCTGCTATCTCTATATTGGTCAAATTTGTACATCCATTAAAAGCATTGTTTGCTATGTTATTTACATTTTTTGATATATATATATTATCTAAGCAAATACAAGACGTAAGAGCATAATCCTCTATGATTTGCAAATTCTCTGGTAATTTTATACTTGTTAATTTTATGCAAGCAAAAAATGTTGCTACTTCTATTCTTGTTATCTGCGATGGTATGATTACATTATCTAATTTACTACATTCTTGAAAAGCGCTAGCTCCTATACTTCTTAAGCTTTCTGGCAACTCTATTGTTGTTAAATTATCGCATTCTCTAAATGCCTCGTTTCCTATTATTTCTATTCCTTCTTGTAGCACTACTCTTGTTAAATCTACATTATTTGTAAATGCATTTTCTCCTATCTCTTTTACTGTTCCTGGTATTATTATTGTTTTTAATCCACTTAGGTTCGCAAATGCTCCATTTCCTATCTTTGTTACTCCATCCGGTATTGTTAATGTTCCAGAACTATCCATTAATGCTAGGTTTGCTCCATCTGATTTTAGTTCTCCATCTACTATTATGTATGGATTTACTTCTATTCCCATACTTTGTGCTACTTTTATTTCTGTCATATCTTGTGAATTTATTAGTAGTTCCCCTTTTATTATCTCCATTTTTCCTTCAAAGCTACTTCCTTTTAAGCTTGGTATTACATCATATATTGTTCCTTCTGTTACTACTCCCTCATCTGTTACATAGCTTAAGTTCTCATCTCCTGCTGTTATACTTTCTGCACTAAATCCTTCTTCTGATAATTGTTTATTCGCCTTATATAATCCTAATTCTTCTTGAAACACTGAAAATTGTGTCATATATTTTGCCTGATTTGCTCTCGTTATTATTCCATCTTCTCCGAATGTAAAGTTTAGTGTTACCGTCGCTAGAATTATTATAATTATTACCGTTATTACTAATGCAACTAATGTTATACCATTGTCTTTTTCTGATTTTTCTATATCATTACTTTTTATTTTTATTAACATTTTCTTACCTCCTGAAATTTATATTGTTCTTTTCAAGAGGTCAATAAAACAGACTATCATGCAATATTAGTTGCTTTGTATCTGTCAACTTAAATATTGCAAAATAATCTGTGTTATTTATATACTCATATTTATTTTTGTTTTCTATTTCATTTTTCGCATCACAAATAAAGCTTAATTTTTCTAAATTATGCTCTCTCTCTCTCTCTCTCTCTTACAGTATCAACGTTTTGCTGTCTTTTTGTTTCTTTCATGTGTATCTCCTTTATTCTTTTCATTTACTTGTTTTCTATTGCTTACTTTCAGTACATTTTTATTTTACCTTATTAGCATTTCTATTTCAAGTATTTTTCTAAATTTTTTTTGCCAACTTTTGAATAGATAATAGTTTTAATTTTCTATTCCACACGTTTTTGATTTTCAAATACTTCATCCATATATTCATCCGGATAAGTATTATCTAAAAACACGTCTATTTTGCTATTTGCTGCAATATTTTCTTGTCTTTCTTTTTGCCTAATTGCTGCCATAGATGATATTGCAACATTAAACACCATAAAAATTGCAACACTTGTTGCCATTATTTTTACTTTGTGATTTCTTACAACTTCCTCTATTTTTGGTATTAATGGCTCTATATATGATACATAGAGAAGTCCAGCAAATCCCCAATATGTGCAATGTATTAATGTTGTTCGTCCATCTATATTAAATAACCAATTCGAGTAATCCCATGATACTGTTCCAAATGCTTTTTCTTGAATATATGAGCAAAGATATTCTGTTATTCCTCCTAAAATCATAGATGAAATAAACACGATTTTCTTATCTCTGTTTTTTACAATTCTAAAGAAAATATAGTATACAAGTATTCCTATTCCATAAACTGGTGTAAATGGTCCATATAAAAGGCCCTGTCTTGAGACGAAATGTCCATTTTGTACTAAAGCTACTATCATTTCTACAACGTAACCAAGAATACATCCTATCATAAAGATTATAAAAACTTTAAAGATTTCATTAAACTTACTACTTTTGTTCATACCTGCTCACATTCCTTTCTAAGGCATAAATCCGCACTCTTCCTTGTTGTCTTCCTGTAAGTTTAATATACCAACAAATTATTAATATAGTTTTTATATCTTATTAAAATATTCTTAATTTTGGTCATACTATTTTTTTCACTTTGTTTTAAATCTAGTATACTCATTATTATATACAAGCTTTTCCTTATTTCATAAGCAATTGCCTAATCATCCATACTTTTTTCCCAAAGTCTTGCAAGTACTCATCCATTAAAGCTGATGTAGCATACTTATTAGCATTATCAGCATCTTCCTTTATTTTAGTAACATTTTCAATTAAAATATTGTAATCTTTCAATATAGTCTCATATATTTTTCTAGAACAAATCTTTTCATTTTGAGCCTCTTGTATTTGGGCAATGTCTAAATAATCATGCATTGTTCCTAAAGGCTGTCCGTCTATAATTAAAATATGTTCTGCAATTTCATCAATTTGCTCATTTACATCATCATATAGTTCCTCCAATTTTGCATGTACATTATAAAAATCCTCACCTTTTATATTCCAATGATAATTTTGTAATTTCCTGTAAAAAACATTTAAATTAGATAAAAACAAATTCAAATCTTCTGTAATCATATAAAACCTCCATTTAAGCAGAATTCTGCTATTATTAAAATAAAATTATGTTTTTCAACATTTAATTTAAGTATTTCCAAGCTTCTGTTTTTTATGCAAAAAAGTAATTAATTTAAAGAAATGTTACAGGATAATGGTTAATCTTCACTCTAAGTCCGCGCAGGGAGTTTCTAATTAAAAATTTTCACAAGCATTGTATGCATCGATTTGTGAAAATTTTTAATAGAACCCCCGTTGCAGGACATACGTAATTAAAAAGCCATTATCCTGTAACACTTAATGGACAGATTTAAATCTGTCCACTTGCTTCACATATACTTTTTTAAAATTATGAAAGTTTTAAAATTTTATTTTTATCACCTTATTTCATAATCTTCATTGCTTCTTCTGCTGTTTTGTCTTTATCAAATTTATTGGCTATAAAGACAAATAGCCCAACTAAAACGAATGTAACTGCATAAATAATTATACTAAACTTCCAATTCCCACCTGCTATGCTACTTCCTGCAAATGTAGATGAAACTACTGAAGGAAGTCTTGCAAAAGTAGATATCAAAATAAATTTTAAAGGTTTTAACTGAAGTAATCCTCCTATATATACTAGCAAATCTTTTGGTGTGCCTGGTATTAAAAATAAAATTAGCATTATCCATTCTATCTTTTTTTCATTTTTAAATAATTTACTGTTCTCTATTTTTTCTATTTTTTCTTTACTACAGAAACTATATACAAATTTTCTTCCTAATTTTCTAACCATAAATATTATTAAAGTAGATATAATAAGTACTGAAACAGTAATAAAAATTGTACCGCCAATTCCTCCATAGCACATTCCGGCTAATACTTCTATTGGCTCTCCTGGGATGATAATTAAGAAAATTTGTGCAAACTGGAGTCCAAATAATGCAAGATAGCCTAAAATCCCCATATTGCTTACTTGATTTTTGAACTCTATCTGTCCCTCTAATGTACTAAGATTCTTAACAACAGGAAATAAGTATACAATTAATCCTATTATTACTAAAATTACAACTACCATCAAAACATATTTAAATGCTTTTACCCTTTTACTCATTTTTTATTGCATTCCTTTCTAGTACAAAACCAGTTGGAAAAGTTTTAATTCTTTTCCAACATTGTATTGCTTTTAGCCTCTAGTTTCTATTGTTTAATTTTGATATAGTATAACACATATTTTCAAAAAAATTATTTAGTTTTTCTTAATTTTGAATTAAGATTTTTACACCCTTATTCTGAATGTTTTAGGAGCAAGCCTATATGCTATAAATAGTGAGATAATCGAATACAAAACAGCAAAAATAATTGTCGCTATTCCAAAGTATGTTGTAGGCAATTTTAATTGTAACATATAATAACATGCAAAATATGTTATGGCACTAGCTATAGTATACGTACTACTCTTTGTTTCACTACTTATGTTATAAGGCTGTAATAAATAATATAGCACTAAATGATGTACTGAGAAAAATACACTCATTGAAATAATTGATACAAATAATATTAGATAATTGTATATATTATCTGTACCTCCTGTTATCCATAGCAATACAGGTAAGCCCAAACCTATAACAAATGCTGGTAATAGATTTATTCCAACAATGCTTTTTATTCTTTCTTTAAATAGGCTGAGTATTGCTTTAGGTGTTTTGTAAAAAGAATATGTAAGCATACTGTGATCACAATTCATAAACATGGCTTGTGTTACAACTTGTCCACGGTTTATTAGATACATAATAAAAACAAAATATGGTAATGAATTCATTATAAGTTCATTAGTTCTTGTTCTGAAATCTGCATTTAAATTAACTGCAAAAATTGCTACGATGATAATGAAAAGACTAATTGCAGCAGTTCTTTTAGCTGATTTTAGCAAAATCTTACTATGTCTTTTTACGAATAAGTCATTAAAATATTTGAAGCCTTTTTTATTACTTGTAATGTTTGAAGAAATGTCGATTTGATTTTGTACATTTTCTTTTACAATAGCTTGAGCATTTGCTTGCACATTTATATTATTATTAGTTAAGATTTTTTTATACATTTCTCTATATTTATCAAATTTGCCCATATAAATTGCTGAAAATATTGCTCCAATTATTGCAACAATTGTAATACATACAAATACAAATGATGAAATAGTTACTCCAACATATGGAAGTCCATACGCCAAAATCAAGCATATTCCTACTATTCCCCATATGAATTTAACAGGCTTGTTTTCATTTATTGCTATTCCCTTTTTCTCGTATTCTTTCAATGAATATGCTCCAAAAATCATTTTTGCGGAAGCAACATATATTGGCATAATAATACATATTGTTATCGGCACATTAGCTAATATACCAAAAAGAATTGTAAATGGTATAAATCCTACTATAACTTTAATAATTGCATATATATAATTTGATAATGTATATTTTTTAGCATCCATTCTCATTATGAACATAGCATAATATTTGTCATTTGTAGGATTAAACATATATGTGTTCATTATTGCACCTGCAACAGTTAAGAAAGTAAAAATTGTAATAAATGCACCCATTTGATTTGTTTCATATAAGCTCATCATTCCAAATATCATGGCAGCTATGTATATAAGTTTTCCTAAGAAAAATGAACATATTTCCCAAATTATACTTATAACAATTCCTAATATTTTAAGCGCTTTGCTTTTGTAAAGAGCATCTGGTAATATTCTTTTTATCAATGGAATTTGTTTTATTGAATAAATAATACTGTTAACTTTATATGTGTTTTTTAATTTAAATGACTGTATAAATGCATCTAGCATAATTTTATCTCCTATATTTACTTTATTTGTTTTTATCATATTACATAATCTTGAAAAGCGAATGTCTCAAGTAGTTTTAGTCTTCTTTTAATGCTGTAATAATTTTATTTTTAATTCCTTCATTATCTAAGTTGTTTTTATCAATTTGTTCTAAAACTCCATTGCTTAATATAACAATTTCATCACATAAACTAAGTGCAAGTTCCATTATATGCGTTGAAAAAATTATAATATGATCTTTTTTTATGTCTTTTAACATTTCTTTCATTTCTTCTGCAACAACTACATCTAGAGAAGTTAGAGGTTCATCTAAAAGAAGAATATTTGGATTAGCAATAATATTAATAAGCATTTGCATTTTATTTTTCATTCCATGCGAATAATCCTTAAGTAATTTATCTCTATCTTCTTCATCAATTTTCATAAAATCAAAATACTCATCAATAGTTTTTAAATCTTTAATATCTTTTTTATTAATTTCTAGAAAAAACTTTAAAAATTCTCTTCCTGTAAGGAATTCTGGCACGTTTGGCGTAGATACCACATAACCAATATCACTTATTTCAAGCTTTCTCTGCACTTTTTCTTGTGAATCATTCTCCTTCTCAGATTTCTCTTCTTCAATCATAAAATTTCCTTCATCTACATTTATATCTTCATTAAGGCAATTAAAAAATGTTGTTTTTCCTGCGCCATTTCTACCAAGTAGTCCATAAATTTTTCCCTTTTCAAAAGTAAAATTAATACCTTTTAAAACTTCTTTTTTATCAAATTTCTTTTTTACATTTTCTACTATTAACTTCATAATCATATCGCACAAAATACTTTTATTACGTTTGTGCACTCCTTTCATAAAATCCATGCAAAAGTATACCATATGTTATTATTAAAATAAAGTAATTCTATATATTTTTGTTGAAAATCTGGAAAAATATTATGGTTCATATTTCCTATTAAAATCCGTTTTTGAAGAGCAAAAAAAATGCATTTATATTTGTTAAGTAATTAAATAAATGCATTCTTTTTACTTAAGCTAGAGAAACTCTTGGACAACTGTCTAAGAGTTTCTCTATATAACTTTATTGACTTACTTCATAATCAGTTAAATCTGGTTTATATATTTGTACATTACCAAATTTAAAATTTTTATATTCAACAGTATTTATTTCTGAACCTACTTTTGACTCTCTTTTTACAACTAAACCATTGTCTTTACTAACCCATATTTTTTCAGTTCCCCCATAGCAAATTACATAACATTCTGTAGAATTATATTCTTCTGAGTAGATTATACTCATTAAGCTTAGCAATGGAACACCGTTTTCACTTTGAATTTCACTTACATATGGTAAACGAACCATTTCATTGTTAGCAACATATTCAATTGTTGCCTTTTTAGCATCTGGTACTGAAAAAACCTTTTCATCTGTTGTGCTATCATACCAAATAACAGCTTTATTATTGTTTGTATTTAAATCTGTCCTCTCAACATTTTGGTTTTTATAGTAACTAACTGTTGTAGTTCTTCCATTTTCATCATTTGAAATACTAGTATAGCTATAATTGTTACTACCTTCAGTTTGTGTCATAATGTCTTTAATATTGTTCAATATAATTAAATTTCTAACAAAAAATATAAAATAAGCAATAATTAAAATAATAATCAATATTAAAATAAATTTAATGAAACCATGTTTACTCTTTTTTTCATTTGTATTCATTTTCTTTTTAGTAGAAGCATCCATTTCTACTTTTTTAAATGATAAATCATCAGTTTTACTTGTTTCCTTTGTTTCAGTATTATTCTTTGTGTTTTTAGCCGTTTTAGTCGTTGTTTTACTCTTATCAGATATTCCTTCTTTTTTTACTTCTGCTTTCTTTGTAGTGGTTTTGTTTGTAGCTTTTTTCTCTGTACTTTCTGTCTTGCTATTTGTTTTAGCTGTTTTCTTCTCTGGTGTCTTTTTCTCTTCTTTCTCTAAATTAACTTTTTTCTCTTCTTTGTTTTCTTCCATCACACCATTCTCCCTTTCTTTTGTATCAAAAATCTCATTTCATGTCAATTTCTATTCGTTTTTGACATCCTTATTGTAATTATATCATAAAAAACTTTTTTGTAAACCATTTTTAGAAGATTTTTATTTGACATATTTTTTCTTAATGTCACACAATTGTAATATTCTTGTAACATTTTTGTAATATTGGCTTACCAGTTTAACATATACGAATATGTTGTACGATGTTTTTAATCATAAAAATGACGAACTATTTATCTCTCATAGAAATTATTCCATATTTTCTTCTACATATATTAATTTTATTCTATCTCAAATGTCATAACTAACAATAATAAGCACTAACTAAATTAATCTAGTTAATGCTTATTATTTAATAAATCATATAGTCATTTAAACATACTTTAAATAAATAAGTATTAGTATTTCAGCTAGTACTTGTTTTAGCAAGATTCAGTGAAACACTGGGGACAGATTTAAATCTATCCCCGAGTTTCATTTTATTTATTTTTAATCATAGTCATAATCAAACACGTATGGATCATTAAAAGTTCCATATCCTTCTACTATTTGCAGATTAGATTTTAGTGTAAATACTGGTCGTAATGACTTTTTCACACCAAATGTTTGTGTAGAAGGACTTCCAGAGCTTAGCCAAAGCATAAAATTGTTATTATCACTCAATTCTTCGCCTCTATCTATTGTGCAAAGTACTGAAAAATATGCATTGTTCTGTTCTATTACTGCTCTTCTAGAAGCTAGCCAGTATTCATTCATTGAATGAGTAATATCCAATTTTTGCATTTGATTCCAGTCTGTTGAATAATTAGAATCCGTATTTTTTAACACTCCAGTATATTTAGAGAGATAACTATAACTACTTGAAATTGTTCCTGCTGCATCATAATCTGGATTATTTGGTACACTTCCGACGCATCTTGCAGATGTTGCTAAATCCGTATTTAAAAATTCTCTTGCTGCTTCATTTAGAATATTTATTGCATCATTGTAATCAGCTACTGTTTTGTCTGTAGGGCCTCCATTTACAACCACACCTGTTTGTCCTAATGTTATTTGATCTGCTGACAAACCTGTTGCACTTTCATAAATCACTTGTACTCCATAACTTGAACTTGAATCATATAATACTACACATCTTTCATTTTTGCCACGCTTTGCTTCTTTATATAGTACAATATCTCCTTCTTTTAATTGGCTTACATTTGTTGCTGGTTGTCTATAAGTTGTTACATTTTCAGTAAGTGTGGTTATTTGGTTGAGCTTATCAGCCACTTCAACTTTTACTTCATATGTTGTCTCTGGTGATAATCCTGTAAATGTGTAGCTTCTATTTTCACTCGTTGCTTTCAAACTACCATTTAAGTAATATTTATATGTTCCACTTGTTGCCAAGCCACTTCCACTATCACTCGCGCTTACCGTTACTTCTATAGTATTATGTGTTGGCTCTGTACTCATACTTGCTGATGGTGGTGTATTATCTAATATTGTTATACTTGCGTGATTTCCTACATTTGTTCCGTCTGTTAATCTTGCATATACTGTTGTTCCATTATTTATTCCTGATATTGTTCCTCCATTAGAGATGTTTGTCCATGTTCCTGTTGTACTTCCTATTTGATATTGCAATTGATAACTTGTATTTGTACTTACTGTCACACTTGCTGTTGTTCCACTCCATGTTGGTGTTCCAAATTTTATTGCTCCTGATGCTATTGCATCATTTCCTCCTGGTATTCCTGGTGTTACTTGATTTGTTAGTGTACCTGTTCCTGTGTTTCCTGCATTGTCTCCATCTACTGTTACTTTTATGTCATATCCTGTTTGTGGTGATAGTCCTGTAAATGTATAACTATTTGCAGCTATATTGCTTGCTCCACTTGGCGTCGTATAACTACTATCTGGTTGTCCTGCTCCTTTTATACTATATGTATATGTTGAGCTTCCTTTCATTCCACTTTCTGTATCTGTTGCATTTACATTTACTGTTATACTATTACTTATACTTCCTCCTAATGTAAGATCTATCGTTGGTGGATTATTATCAACTATTGTTGTACTTGCTGGGTCTGTTCCATTTACTCCATCAAATAATCTTGCATATACTGTTTCATTATATGATAAATTGTCTATTGTTCCTCCATTTGCTATGTCTATCCAGCTTCCTTCTTCTTTTCCACCTATTTGATATTGTAATTTATATTCTGCTCCTGCTGTTGTACTTACTGTTATACTCGCTTTTCCTCCATTCCATGTTGGCGCTGAGAATTTTATTGGTGCGTCCGTTAGTTCTCCTGCTTTTACTTCTTCTATCTTTGTTGCTGTTCCTTGATTTGTTTCTACTGTTACTCTTACTTCATATATTTGGCCTTGCTCTAAGCCTTCTATTTTACATGTGTCTCCTTGTCCTTCTATTGCTGTCCAACTTTCTTCTCCTACTTTCCTATATTCGTATGTATATTCTCCTTTGTTTGCATTTGTTGTTTCTACTTTTATTGTTACACTATTGCTTGTCATTTCGGTTACTACTATTTTGCTTATTCTTGGGCCTTCTGCTGTTCCTACATAATCTATTACTATGTCTGTTGTGTTTTCTTCATCTGGTAATGGTGTTATGTCAAATATGAATCCCTCGTCTGTTACTACTTCATATGTCCCATCTCCATCATCATCTGATACATCTGTGTCTTTACTTCCTATTATGTCTTCGTCTTCTAAAATCTCCCAGTAATGGTCCATATCTATTCGACCTGCTCCATCTGCCATTGCGCTTGCTTCTGCCATTTCTAGTCTCTCTCTTACTCCCGCTATCTCTGTTTCTAATTTTGCTTGTTCTGCTCTATTTATTATTCCATCTTCTCCAAATACAAACATTAATGACACTGTTGCTAATATTATGATGATTAGTATTGTTATTACCAACGCTACTAATGTGATTCCGCTTTGTTTCTCTTGCTCTTTTCATTATGTTTTTGTTGCCTTGCATTGCAGATTTTCTGCTTACTAAATTTAATCGTTCCTTTCCTTTCATTTTTTGCTTTTGTCCTCCTTCTTTATTTTTTTATTTTGATAGTTCTATGATGTATATTACTATTGTACATCTATTTATTTCTTGTTTCAACATTTTTTCTCAATGTCATACAATTGTAATATTTCTGTAACATTTTTGTAATATTGTTGCAATATTTTCATATATATACGTAGTTACATTATGATTTTAGTCATAAAAAGGACGAACTATTCGTATTACATAGAATTTTTTCTATATTTTCTTCTACGTCTACATAGTCCATCCTTTTTCTATTCAAAATTATACTCATTGCATAATTTATTTTTTCTTTATTTATTTTTATATTTTTTACAATTTGATTTTTTAAAATTCCTTTTTTTGCATCACAAAAAAAGTTACATTTCTCTAAATATACTCTCTCTCTCTTTCTCTCTTAGTATTTCAATACTTTCAGCGTTTTGCATCTTTCTATCTCCTTTGTTTATCTTCTTATATTTTTCTTACTAACTTTTAACATTATATACCACCAGCATTTTTTTAGCAATACACTTTATTAAAATTGTTTAATATTTTCAGTCATTTAAAATCAATTATACCAAATCATATCACTTTCATTTTGACTTCACATAAAATCTATAGTATAATTTAGTTATAAGCTTTTATTTGGGGACGAGTTAATAATTACAATGTAGAGGAGGAGTACATAATGACACAAGCAGATTGCTATTATGTAATTGCTCATTTGCCAAACACACCATTAGATACATTGTTAAAAATCCGTAAATTTGCAAATGCAACTAACAATTACAGACTATCCAAGCTGGTTGCCCAGCATCCTACCATAAAATCTTTTAACTGTTGCTTCTGTAATGAGCTCCCATCCCCCAAAGCTTAGCCTAAGCTGCTCAAAGGAAGAAATTTCTTTACTCTGAGCTAAAACTGGCAGGTGGTTTGTTCACCTGCCTCTTATTATATTTTCAAATTCCAATTTATCCATCTTTAAATTTTATTACTTCCTCTGAATGTAACTTACCAGCTCTGGTAATTGAATTATATCCATATTTTTCTTTTAATTTGTCTACTACTTCATCTAGTTTTTCTTGCTTTTCATCATCTTCATTGCTAAAAAGAGATAATTGCACCTCATCTTTATCTACCAAATTGTCCACTCGTAGTCCTACTAATCTAATAAATGTTCCAGGTTTATACATTTCTTCTAATAACTCTTTTGCAGTTTGATATACATCTCTTGTATTTGAAGTTGCGTTCATCAACTTTTTTTGATGTGAATAATCTTTGAAGTCCTTGGTTCTCAATTGTACATTCACTACATTTGCATACATATTATATTTTCTTAATCTGTATGTAACCTGCTCTGTCAAGGTTAATAATACTCTCTCGATTTTCTCTTTTTCAACAAGATCTATAGGTAATGTAACTGAATTTCCAATCCCTTTTGGTTTTTCCTCCCAATAATGTACCTCTGAATTATCTATACCGTTCGAGTATTCCCACATCATAAGTCCATGTTTACCAAATTTCTTTATCATGTCTTGTTTATTTTGTTTTGCCAAATCTCCTATTGTTTTAATTTTCATGTTATATAATTTTGGTAAAGTTCTTTTTCCTATCATAAAAAGTTCTGAAACTGGCAATGTCCACATTTTTGTTGGTATCTCTTCTTCAAACAATGTATGAACTCTATCCGGCTTCGTAAAATCTGAAGCCATTTTTGCTAATAATTTATTGTGTGCCACCCCAATATTCACAGTAAAACCTAATTCATTTTTCACTCTTTTATTTATTTCAAAAGCTTTATCAAGTAGAGTAGAATATCCTAAATATTCCGTCATGTCCAAAAAACACTCATCAATACTAAATCTTTCAATTTTATCAGTATATTGTGAAAGCATTTGATACAAATCATTTGAATGTTTTTTATAGCTTTTATATTCTCCTTTAAAAACTTGCAAATTAGGACATTTTAATCTAGCCTGATATAGTGTTTCTCCTGTAGATACACCCTTTTTCTTTGCTTTCATGCTTTTTGCTAACACAATTCCAGATCTTTTGCTCTCATCTCCACCGATTACCGCTTCTATTTCTCTTATATCAACCTTTTCTCCTTGTGCAAGTCTATCAATTGCTGTCCAACTTAAAAAAGCATTATTTACATCTATGTGTAATATTTGTCTTTGTTTTTTCTCCATATTTATCTAACCCATATTTATTTGCAATTTCTTCAACACTATTTTCTATATATAAAAAATTGTTATTATTTTCTATAATGTCGTCACATTTTTTTATATAAAATTCATTATTTTGCTGTGCATTTAGCCTTTTCTCTGCATCCTCAAAATCTATATTATCTCTTGCAACTATCCTATCTAGTTGCAATTCTCTATTAGATATAACCCCTATAACTTTATCACAAATTTTATCTAACTCACTTTCAAAAAGAAGAGGTGCATCAATAACAGCTACTAAATTCTTATTAAGTTTATTAATCTGTTTTTCTATTTCCTTTCTGATATATTTAAAGGTACTATTATTAAGCTTTTTCCTCATTTCATCATTTGAATATATAATCTCTGCTAATTTTTTTCTTTTAAGTTCTCCTTCTTCATCCACAATATCTTTGCCAAATATTTTTATTATATCAATAACATAATTTGTACCTTTTCTAGAAAGCTTTCTGGCGATTTTATCAGCATTTATGATTTTAACATTATAATCTCTTTCTAAAATCTCACAAATAGTACTTTTCCCTGCTCCTGAACTACCTGTAATTCCTATAACCATCTACATTACCTCTATTTACAAAATTTCTATTTTATTTGTATAGTCTAAGTTTGAATAAGAATCTGCAAAATATCCTAATGTATATATGTTTGTTGCCAATATATCTATATCTAGCATTTCTTTCAAATATTTATTTGCAACTGTATCTATATATTTTTTTACAGAAGTTACAATATTAAGTTTTGGATTAAGCTTCATCATTTCAGAAATTAATTCTTTTCCTTTATTGTTAAATCCAAGTACTCTAGCATATGGTATCACTTTTCTCGAAGTTTCCATCTGCTTTTTTGTAATTCCAAGTAAACAGTATAAAAGAATCCTTTGAATTCTAGTTTGAGTAAACCTTTTGGTTTTTACAATATTTATGAGGTCTTTTAATGTGTTGCAAGAATCTGCAGCATTTTTTAAAGAATTTTCTAATCCCTCAGACACATCTGGGAGTTTTGCAATATCTTGAACAGACATCTTTCTCAAAGTGTAAATAATTTCTTTTTCAAATCGTGCAATATCTATAACATAATGACCTTTTTTTAATTCTTCACCTAAAAGCAAATATGAATTTCTAGGCATAACTTTGCTAATATCGTTTAATTCTTTTGTCATCAGCATTTTTCTTATAGCTGTAGCACTAGCAAATTCATCTACAATGTATTTATCATTATATAAAACTTTTTCTCTTTTTATTCCTACTGGTGTGATAGTGCTTTTCGTTTTTCGTAGTGCCTTTAAATATTCAATTCCTAATATATTATTAGAACCGGACATTACATTTGCATATCTTTTGATATCATTTAAATAAAGTAATAATGCATTTTCTCTAGCTTTTGGATATGAATTTCCTTTGCTAAGCTCATGAGATAGCATCGTAACATACTCCTTTGGTTCATTATATAATACATTTGCAATGTTATTTAATGTAGATATATCATTTGCTTCCATTCCAAATGAAAGAGTATCAACAACACCAAGTGAATTTAGGATTTTTATGGCACCTTCCGCAAAATTTTCCGCACTAGAAATGCTATATATAGTAGGAAGTTCTATAACTAAATCCGCACCATTAAGTAAAGCCATTCTGGCTTTTGTCCATTTGTTAATAATGGAAGTATTACCCCTCTGCACAAAATTGCCTGAAATAACTGCAATAACATATTGCGCTCCAGTCTCTTGTTTAGACTTAGCAATATGATAAAGATGTCCATTATGAAATGGATTATATTCTGCAATTATTCCCAGCACTCTACTCATAAACTATTCCCCTCCATCTTGTATAAAAACAATTTACTGATATAATATCACAAACTTATAAAATTTACAACGATAAAATAATATTTTGTCGTTTTGGGGACAGGTCTCCAGGCGACATAATTATCTTCCTTCTAAAGCAAACATAAAAGAAGAATAGATTCTTCTATTCTCCTTCTATTGCATTACGAGCAAGTTCGTCACATCGGTTATTATATTCATTATCAGCATGTCCTTTTACTTTATGAAATGTAACGTTGTGAGTATTAGTTAACTTTATTAACTCTTGCCACAGTTCTTTATTTTTCACATCAGTTTTTCCTGAAGTTTTCCAATTATTTTTTTGCCAACTAGTAATCCAATTTTGTAAAAATGCATTTACAACATATGCACTATCACTATATAAATCTACTTTGCATGGATATTTTAATAATTTTAGAGCTTCTATAACAGCAGTAAGTTCCATTACATTGTTAGTCGTATTTTTTAATCCTCCAGAAATTTCTTTTTTATTATCTTTGTGCATTAAAATTGCTCCCCAGCCACCAGGACCTGGATTTCCAGAACATGCTCCATCTGTATATATTGTAACTTCTTCCATAAAAACTTTCCTTTCTTTTTGCATTTTCCTTATTTGCGAAATATATAATTTTACAAAATTCAAAATTGCTGATTTTTTATAGCAACTGTATTCTAATAAAATAATATTTGTCGCTCGGAGACCTGTCCCTGTGGCGACAAAATGTCGGCGAGAGACCTGTCCCCAAAGCGACATTATTTTAGCATGTTCTTATATTTTACATATGCGAATATGCCTATTCCTGCAATTGCTAGAATTGCTAGTCCTATTGAGATCACTCCTGTTTGAGGTATTCTTCCTCCTGCAGTTGTATTATCAGTATTTCCTGAATTTCCTACTGAGTTATTATTTGTATTATTTCCTGATGAGTCTCCATCGTTTGTTCCGTCTGAAATTTCTGCACTCTGATTTCTATCTGGTGTTTCTAAGTTTATGTCACTATCTATTACCTCATTTAGAGTTCCTGCATATTCATTATCTATATAATATCCTATAGATCTTTCATCTACATCAATTGAATTTATTTTTGTTTGCTCTAATGTTGTATCTCCTGCTCTTCCTACTTCTCTAATATATAAATATAGTCTATCTGCTTTAACTAATTCATCATAATTTCCTATATCTTTAGTATTAACAGTAAATGTTATTGAGATGCTTCCATCATTTGCAGCAACCTCTGAATTATTTATTTGAGTCCAATTCTGTATATTTTCTTTTGAGTCATTCTCTGATAAATAATAGTAATATGTATAATCTGTTTCTGCATTTCCATGAACTATATTAGATATGGTAAATTGTAATTGCATATATTCTTCTTGTTCTAATTCTTTATAAAAATAAACATTAATATTGTTGGCTTGTACTCTCATATTATTTAAATCTGATAGTACTGGCTCTTTGTCTGTTTCATCTCCACCCTGATCTTGTGCTGTTACCGTAATTGCCTGATTAACAGTTTTGGTAATTCTATTTTCTGTATATGAAATCGTAACTTCTGTTTGACCTTCTTTTAAGTCTTCTCCATTTGTTATTGTATAGCCTGTTACCTTTTTAGTAGATGAATCGCTGTATGTTGCAGTTACCTCCATACCCGTACTCGAGAAGTTTTCTCCTGCTGTATATCTTGTCTTATTTGGAGCTTTTGTAATTTCTATTTTTGTTAGTTCTATAGGCTCTTCTACATTTTGAGTAAATGCTTTTATAGAAATATTTGCATGATTTTCTTCTGTTGTTACCTCATTCCAGTCTAACCATTCTCCTGAAGCAAAACTTGCTTCATCTGTATAAAAGCTCTCATTAAGATTAACTTCAACATTTGGATCAATTAATTTATTTTCTGTCATTACTTTAATTTTCTGCCCATTTGTTTCCATACTAACTGCTACTAAGAATGAGTCTCCTGTCAAACTAATAGGATTTGCTAATTCTATTACATGATAACCTGGCTCTAAAGTAATGCTATCTCCAGCTTTTATTTGAGCCTCTTGTAATTCGGAAAAATCATCATTATTTGGATTTACATATACTTTAAATGTTGCTTCTTGAATTGTATATACGCTAATTTTATCAAGTACTTCTTCATCAGATGCATTTCTTGTAAATCTATTTGCTAAATATAATTTGTTTTCATCAAGTTCAAATGATACTGCTGCACCTAATAAATCATGTTGATATATATTATCATAATCTTTTGTATCTGTTGCTTTTTCTATTCCAAATAAGTCTGTATATACATTTGCATCATCATATGAAATGTACATATAGCCATCATTTCCTATTTTTAATACTAGTTCATCACCATCTATGCTTACTTTTCCTTCTCCATATGTTGCTTCAAATGATTTTTGCAATAAATCGTTTGGTACTGCATCTGGTGAATTATATCCCATTCCATTTAATTCTGATGCATTTTGATTATAGAAAGATTCTTTAACTTCTGCTAAATCAAATCTTTCTTCTTCTCCCCAAGAATTTTTTATAATCCATGCGCCATCATTTTCTGGTTTATTCTTTGCATTAAAATTGTCTTTACTGTAATTATCATCCCATCCGATAATTGTAACAGCATGGTCTATAGGATATGTTTCTGCGCTATTGCAATATATAGCTCCTGTGCTATTATTATATGAATCTGATATAATTTGAGCTCCATGTATTTGCGCATATATTCCACCATATTCTGTAATAAATTGTTTCATTTTTGACATTAATTCATCTTTTTCCGCTGTAGTTAGGTCTTCAAATAAAACGGTATCATATAAAGTTGTAGAAACATTTTTATTTTGAATTTCTGATATATCTATGTCGTTCATATTATCTTCAAATGGCATCTCGCTTTCATTTACAGCTCCCATTCCATTTGTCAAATATGTTTCTGCATGATAAAAATTCCCACCATCTTCTACATCTCTGGTAAAACCATATTTATTTATTTGGTTATTATTAAAGTTTCTTATTATTCCATATGTCATATGCCTTTCAGAATAGTCATATAATGTGTTTGTATTTCCCGCTCTATAATCTTGTAATGCTAAATTACTTTCTAATGCTCCTATTGATGCAAACGCCCAACAAGTATTAGTAGTTTCTTGGTTTTTTATTTTTAAATTGCTTTGAATAATATCTCTCAAATCGTATGCAGAAGCCATAGAATTTCTAACTGCTTTCATGCTTCTGAATACATTTTTATTTTCTCCAACAAGACCACTATCTTCATCAGAGTAAATTGGCTCATATCTGCTAGGTTCAATTACATTTTTCTTTTCTTCATCACTTAAGTTTAAGTATTCTTTGTACTTGTCAGAATATTCTGTACGCTTAATATCTGTTGTAACTGCCTTAGAATTTATACTTAAACAAGTTAAAAGAATAAGCATTGTAAATACCATTATTTTTACTAATTTTTTCATAAGTGCCTCCTCAAATTTTTTCAATTTGCATTCATCTAAATCATATATTATAAAGTGACAAATTTCAAGAGTTTTTTCGCATTTTTTTATGGTATTTTTTTCACATTTTTTTGTTGAATGGAGCGAAGTGAAACTTAGGTGACAGATTTAAATCTGTCACCTAAGTTTCACGTATGTTTTTCCTATGCAATAAAAAAGAAAAGCGTATTTTGCCTTCCTTTTTCTTATATTAAAGCCTTTCGTTAATTCTACCTTCATACACTGTTGTAGCTGGACCTCTCATATAAATGTGATTATCTTTTCCCCACTCTATATCTAATTTTCCTCCTGGTAAGCTTACCGTAACATCTTCACCAGTATATCCATTTATTCCTCCTGCAACTACTGCTGCACATGCACCTGTTCCACAAGCATACGTTTCTCCTACTCCTCTTTCCCAAACTCTAATTTTAAGATTATTTTTATCAATAATTTGCACAAATTCAACATTTGTTTTATTTGGAAAAATAGGGTTATTCTCAACTATTGGTCCGAGTTTTTCTATTGGTATAGTATCTACATTTTCTACAAAAGTCACTGCATGTGGATTTCCCATAGATACAACCGTAAACCTCATTTTTTCATCATTTACATCCAAATCCAATTCTTTATTAAAAGGTTCATATATATTATATGGAATATTATTACCTTGAAAAATTGGTTCTCCCATATCCACTATTGCTTCATTGCACTCTCCATCATCGTCTTCCAGGATTTTTACTTTCTTAATTCCCGCAATAGTATCTATAGATATTTTATCTTTTCTCGAGAGCCCATTATCATGAATATATTTTGCCATACAGCGAATTCCATTTCCACACATTTCGGCTTCACTACCATCACTGTTAAAAATTCTCATTTTAAAATCAGACTGTTCATTGTCTGGTTTATCTATTAATATTAATCCATCAGAGCCTACTCCAAAATGCCTATTGCTGAGCTTTTTTGCCATTTCTGGTATGTTTCTAAACTTTGTCCCATTTGTACAGTCCACATAAATATAATCATTTCCTAAGCCTGTCATTTTTGTAAATTTAAGCATAAATTCCTCCTATTCTGAGCACTTTTGTACCCTAACACAATTTCCTAAAGTTCTCTTAGGATTAATATATGCTATAATTGGAAAAATATACAAGAAATTATATAGCTCTGCCATTTTTACCTATTGACATTGAGCCAGAAATACTTTTCAGATATTCTAGTTCAACATCAATAGTTGAGTTAAAATAAAAAAAGAAGTAGTCTGCGCTTAAACTACTTCAAAAAATATCTATGATTTATCGTTGGTGGCTTGAAGTGGAATCGAACCACTGACACAGGGATTTTCAGTCCCTTGCTCTACCAACTGAGCTATCAAGCCATACATAAAAAAATGGCGACCCGGAACGGGCTCGAACCGTCGACCTCTAGCGTGACAGG